>CAMLHP010000168.1 GCA_946479805.1 uncultured Gemmatimonadota bacterium
TAGTCATGCGGCGAATGCTGGTCGTGCTGAGCCTGGTGGTCCTGGCCGGGTGCTCTGACTTCAAGTCCATCTTCCAGGCTCATGCCGATGTCGCTGCCACGGCGGGCGAGCTTCAGCTCACCCCCGAGCGGCTGTCCCAGATCCTCACCGGCCCCAAGGGCGTGCGCCTGAATACCGACGCCGCCGAATACGTGACCGGGCTGTGGATGGACTATGCGCTCTTCGCCCACGCAGTCGCCGAGGGCAAGCTCCCGGCCGACTCCGCCACCATCGCTCAGGCGCTGTGGCCCGCCCTGGCCGAAATCAAGGACGCGCGCTGGAAGGACACCCTGCTGGCTCGGGCGGCTAACCTGACTGACACCCAGGTCGACAGCCTCTTCAACGGCGACGCCTACCGCATGCTCCAGCACATCCTGTTCACCGTCTCCCAGACGGCCACGCCCGAGCAGCGTGCTGCAGTGCGCACCGATGCCGAGAGCGCGCTGCGGCGGCTCCAGAATGGCGCCAGCTTCGAGCTGCTAGCCCGCCAGCTGTCACAGGATCCGCAAAGCGCGCAGGACAGCGGCTACCTGCCGCCCGCTCCCCGCGGTGCCTACACCACCGCGTTCGACAGTGCTGGCTGGTCACTCGCGCCCGGCATGATGAGCGGCATCATCGAGACCCCGTACGGCTACCACATCATTCGCCGTCCGTCTGTTGCCACTTCCGGCGGCCGCCTCAAGGAAGCAGCCCGCGTCATCATGGCGAGCCGGCTTGATTCGCTTTACATCGACAGCCTGTCGGCCAGCCGCAACCTGGAGATCCGCAAGAACGCCCCCCGCGACATGCGTGAGGCGCTGGAGGACATGGAAGCCCGGCGTGGCGATGACACCCGCCTCGCGACCTTCGCTGGGGGAGACCTCACCGTCGGCGACTTCCTCCGCTGGGTCAACCAGCTCCCGCCGGCCTACCAGATGCAGATCGCGTCCCTGCCCGATTCGCAGCTTACGATGTATGCGAAGATTGTGGCCCAGAACGAGCTGGTGCTGGCCCAGGCGGACAGCGCCGGGATCGGCCCCACCGAGCTGGAATGGGCCTCCATCCAGCAGCAGTACCAGGGCCAGGTCGATTCGCTCAAGAACGAGATGGCGCTCGGCTCTGACATCACCGACTCCACCATCGCGCTGGATCAGCGCCTCCAGGTGGCGGACCTCAAGCTCAAGCAGTACTTCGACCGGGTCGTGTCCGGCGAAGTCCGCGCCCGCCGGGTGCCAGCTTCGCTGGGCGACGTGCTGCGGGAGCGCATCGACCACGAGGTCTATCCGGCCGGGATCGCACGCGGCCTCCAGATGGCGCAGGCGCTCCAGGCCCAGGACACTTCCGCTCCAGCAGCGGGCCAGATGATGCCGTCACCGGGCGGCGCGCCTGGTCAGGCGCCAGGTCAGCTCCCGGCAGCGCCAGACTCGGTGCCGGCGGGGGTCGCGCAGTAGCATGGCCTGCACCCGGTTGCCTGCGCTTCTCGCTGCGGCCCTGGCGTTCTGCATCTCCGCGGCGCCCGCAGAGGCGCAGGACTCCCTCGACTTCATGCTCACGGGTGACACCACCTACATGGTGGACCGGGTGGTGGCCGTCGTGGGCAACGAGGCGATCCTCGCCTCCGAAATCGACGAGGAGTTCTTCCTCGCACTCTCGGGCAGCGAGGAGCTTGCCGCCAGCCTTCGCACCCGCAGCGACACTGCCCAGGTGCGCAACGCAATTCTCCAGCGCCTCGTCAACGAGGAACTGATCGTCCAGGCGGCTCAGCGGGACACCACCATCGTTGTCACCGCCGAGGAAGTGAGCCAGGCTGCCGACGAGAACATGCGCTCCGCACGGGCCAGGTTTCCCAGCGAAGCCGCCTTCAACGCCGAGCTGCTGCAATCCGGATTCCAGAGCTCGGCCGAGTTCCGCCGTTTCCTCGGCGAGCAGTCACGCCGCAAGTTCATGCGCGACCGCTTCCTCGAGGCACTCAAGAACCGCGACGTGATCAAGACGGTGAATCCCACCGAGGCCGAGATGCGCGAGTTCTTCGACGCCCAGAAGGACCGAATCGGCCAGCGGCCCGCGTCGATCTCGTTCAAGCAGATTGTGGTGTCGCCCAGGCCGTCCCCCGCCGCGAAGCAGGTCGCATTCGCCAGGGCCGACTCCATTGCCAGGGCGCTCCGCGACGGCGGCGACTTCGCGTCGGCCGCGCGCCGCTTCTCGCAGGACTCGGGGTCGGCGGTGCAGGGAGGAGATCTCGGCTGGCAGCGCCGCGGCACCTTCGTGCGGAGCTTTGATGATGTCGTGTTCAGTCTCAAGCCGGGCACCATCTCCAACCCGGTCGAGACCGTCTACGGATACCACGTGATCCAGGTGCAGCGGGTCCAGCCCATCGAGGTCAACGCCCGCCACATCCTGATCATCCCCGACGTGACTCCCGAGAACGTGGACAGCGCCCGTGCCCTCGCGGCCCGCGTGGCAGACCAGCTTCGGGCCGGTGCCCCGTTCGACTCGCTCCAGCAGGCTGTGCACGACGAGGCCGAGGAAAAGGAAGCCCGGGAGGCGCCGCTCACCGCGCTGCCGCCGGTCTACAGCCAGGTGCTGGCCAGTTCTGATTCCGGCGCCGTGGTCGGGCCCTTCGAGCTCCCCGGACCCGGCGGCAAGGTCAAGTTCGCCGTGCTTGTCGTTGGCGCCCGCAGGGCCGAGGGCGAGGTCGCGTTCGCCGATGTCCGCGAGCAGATCCGCGCAATGATGGCCGGCCAGCTGGGCGAGCAGCAGTACCTCCAGCGCCTCCGCGACGCCAACTACGTCGACATCCGCACCGAATCGCAATGACCCGCCTGGCCGTGAGCCTCGGCGATCCACGCGGGATCGGCCCCGAGATCACCGCCGAGGCTCTCGCCGCACCACTCGACGCTGACATAACCCTCGTCGGTCCGGACGACATCATCTCCTCGATTCCTGCCGGGGAACACATCGGCGTCGGGGTCTGGGGCCTGGGGAGCGGCGAGGGCGCCGACCACCAGCGCACCGTGCGCGCGGGGAGGCTCGCCGGACACGCCGTCGAGGCCGCAGCGAAGCTCGCGCTCGAGGGGCGGGTGGACGCAATCGTCACTGCGCCAGTCAACAAGGCCGCGCTCAACCTCGCCGGATTTCGCTATCCCGGGCACACCGAATGGCTGGCCCACCTCGCGGGCGACGTGCCGGTGGCCATGATGCTTGCGTCCGATCGCCTCAGGGTCGTGCTCGTAACCACCCACATCGCCCTGCGGGATGTGCCGGCGCTGCTTTCCACCGAGCGGGTCGTTCGCACCGGCCGCATCACGGCAGCGGCACTTCGCGACTGGTTCGGCATCGAGGCGCCCAGGCTGGCGGTGTGCGCGGTGAACCCGCACGCGGGGGAGGGCGGACTGTTCGGGGATGAGGACCAGCGGGTTCTGGCGCCGGCGGCCGAGCAGCTCGGCGCGGCGGGGCCGCTGCCGGCGGATACGGTGTTTGTCAGGGCGATGAAGGGAGAGTTCGACGCCGTGCTGGCGCCCTATCACGACGTGGGGATGACCGCCATGAAGGTGGCCAGTTTCGGCGAGGCGGTGAACGTCACGCTGGGCCTGCCCTTCCCCCGCACCTCGCCCGATCATGGCACCGCGTTCGACATCGCCGGCAAGGGTCTGGCCGACGCCTCCAGCATGCGCCACGCGCTGGAGCTCGCAGCCCGCCTCAGCGAGCGGTAACTGCAACTGCAACCACCCTCGCAACTGCAGTTGTTGCTTTTCAGTTACTGTTCCCGTTCACGCAGTTTCAGTTCCGTTCACGCTTTTGCGGTTCCGCGGTTGAGTCTTCCGCCACCACGCGCAGAGACTTGACCCGCCGCCCGTCCATCTCGACGACCTCCAGCGTCCGCCCCTGGACCACCACCTTGTCCCCCCGCTTCGGAAGTTTCCCCAGCTCCCCGAACACATACCCGCCCAGCGTGTTGTAGTCGGTGTCGTCCAGCGTCGCTTCGAACCGCTCGTTGAAGTCCGCCACCGTCATTGAGCCATCCAGGACCGGGGCGCCGGTCGCCGGGCGCACCGCCTCCGACGCGTCGTACTCGTCGAAGATGTCGCCCACGATCTCCTCCAGCAGGTCCTCCATCGTCACCAGTCCGGCGGTGCCGCCATACTCGTCCAGCACCACCGCCAGGTGGCTCTTGAGCCGCTTCATGTCGGTCAGCACATCCTCCACCTCGCGCGTCCCCGGCACGAAGAAAGGCTCCCGCATCACGTCCCTGAGCATCGCCTCCGGCCGCTGCCGGAGCGCTGCCAGGATGTCCTTGGCATGCACCACCCCCACGATTTCGTCCAGCGACTCGGTGTATACCGGGTAGCGCGAGCGCCCCAGCTCGGCCACCTCGTTCGCTGCCGCGTCCAGCGTCATGTCCGCGGCCAGCGCCTCCATCCGGGTGCGAGGCGTCATGACCTCCTGAGCCGTCTTCTCGCTGAACTCGAACACCCCTTCCAGCAGCCGGGCGTCCTGGGTCAGCAGGCTGCCGCCCTCGGTGCTCTGCTCCACCAGCATCCGGATCTCCTCCGGCGAGTG
>CAMLHP010000169.1 GCA_946479805.1 uncultured Gemmatimonadota bacterium
GAGCCGATGTAGCGCGAGTTCTTGCCGGCGATCTCGTCGGGCCGGTCGCCGTGGAGGCCCCGCACTGCGTACTGCATGGCGCGATCCCATCGCCCGAAATTGCTCTCGTTGACGCTGTAGTACTTGCCGACCCGGGGAGTGATGATCTTCGGATGACTCAGGAGGAACTCGCCGATGGTCGGGTCGAGCGTGAAGCCGTGGACGCCCTGGCCGGTGGTGTAGACCATCATGGTGCTGGAGCCATACATCACGTAGCCGGCGGCCACCTGCTTGCAGCCGGGCTGGAGGATGTCGGCCATGGTGCCCCGCCCATCGAGCGAAACCCGGAGGTAAATGCTGAAGATGGTTCCGACAGCACTGTTGACATCGATGTTGGACGAGCCGTCAAGCGGGTCAAAGAGCACCGCGTACTTGCCGGCCTCGTACTGCTCCGGTACGGGTATGAGCTCGTTCTCCTCCTCCGAGCACATGACGCAGACCCGCCCGGTGTGCATGAGTGAGTTCTTGATGATGTCGTTTGCGATGACATCGAGCTTCTGCTGTTCCTCGCCCTGCACGTTGTCGCTGCCGGCACTCCCCAGGACGTCCACCAGCCCCGCTCGCCGGATGGCCGCTGCGATCATCTTGGTGCCGAGCGCCAGGTCGTAAAGCAGGTTGGACAGCTCGCCCGTGGCATCAGGATAGCGGTTCTCCTGGTCCATGATGAAGCGCTCGATGGTCGTGACCGAAGTCTTCACGGCATTCCCTCCTCGAGGTCAACCCGCAGTGTCCGGTCGCGTTCGCGTCCGCTCAGGTGCATGGTGCGGCCGTCGGTGGTGACAGTAATGCTGCCGTCGCTGTCGGTTCGCCAGACATCGCTCCCCGCCGCCGCAAGGCGGTCCAGCGCTTCACGCGAGGGATGGCCATAGCGATTGCGCCCCACGCTGATCACGGCCACGTCGGGATCCAGCTCTGCCAGCCATGGAGTGCCGCTGGCGGTGGCGCTGCCGTGATGGCCCACCTTCAGCAGGTCCACCCGACCCACCGAACCGAGCAGGCGGTGCTCGGCATCCCAGCCTGCATCGCCCGAGAAAAGGGCCCGGAAGCCGCGGTACTCCACCAGCAGCACCGCCGAGTCCTCGTTGAGGTCGAGCCCCCACTCAGCCCAGGCTGTGTCCGGGTGGATCACCCGGAACGAAACGCCGTCCAGGGCAAATGCCGCGCCTGCCCGCACCGGCACCCATCGAGCATCGCTTGCAGCCACAGCGCCCAGAAAACCATTGTACGAAGCGTCGGCCACGGCATTGCCCGGCTCCAGCACGGCATCCACCGGAAACCGCTCGAGCACCGCCGGGACTCCACCCACATGATCGAGGTGTGCGTGCGACACCACGACCGCGGAGACCCGGCGCGCACCTGCGCGGGCCAGGAATGGAGCCACCACCCGCCGGCCCGCGTCATGGCGCTCATCCCGCGGCCCCGCGTCGATCAGAACCCAGTGACCACCGGGCGTTCGAATGGCGGCCGCATCACCCTGCCCTACATCCAGAAAATGTAACGTCAGCAGCGTTTCATCGCGGCTCCGCACTGGCAGCGCCTGCCCCAGCGTCAATCCACTGGCCATCAAGCTGGCCATTGCCAGGCGCCGGGCTGCGGTGATGCTGGTGTTGCGGGGACCCATGGCCCAGAGGGCAACGCCCAGGAGCACCAGCCACGGCACGGCGGATATCGGCTCGGACGGCATCTCGCCGTGCCCCAGCGGGATCGCTGCGCCCCAGCGGGCGCACCACTCGAGGCCGTGAAGCGCGAGGCCCGAGCCCGCGGCCACGGCGGACGCCAGCAGCGGGGCCAGCGGCAGTACGGCGAGGCTCAGGGCCACGCCCGGCACGGAGACAGCCGCAAGCGGTATGGCGAGGATGTTCATCAATATGCCCGCCAGCGCCACCGTGCCGATGCCCGCAGCGGTTATTGGTGCCGTTGCCAGCGTGGCCCCGATGGAGGAACCCAGCGTGCGCGGCAGGAATCCGGTGCCGAAGGTCCTGTCGGTCCAGCGGGTGGCAGTGGTTGCGCCCCAGAGCGCGGAAACCGAGAGCCATCCACCGAGGTCGACGATGGCCCATGGATCGACCACCATGACGGCCAGGGCTGTTGCTGCCAGAAGCGATCCGCTGTCGGCGTGCCGCTGGCGCCTGAGACAGAGCGCAAGCACGCAGCAGAGAGCAGCGGCGCGGCCTGCCGGTGCGGGCCAGCCGAGGAAGACCACGTATCCGGCGCCGACGAGCGCGCCAATGCCCATGGCGCGCTGACGCGGAAAGCCCAGGGCGGAGGCCGCCATCACCACCCAGGCAGAGAGAAGGCCCACATGGAAGCCACTGATGGACAGGAGGTGCACCAGGCCCGACCGGGCAAAGTCGTCCTTCAGTTCACGGTCAATTCCGCCTCGCGTCCCAAGGACCAGCGCATCCACCAGCGGCGCGCGCTTGCCATAGAGCTCCAGGCTGCCAGACACAGTGGCATTCCGGAGCTGCTGTGCGAGGCTTGGCGCGGTATCACGCACTTCGGCCCGGGATACCAGCAGCGTACCTCCACTCCGTCCGAACGACCGCGTTCGGGGTAGCCACCGACCTTCCACCCGTGCGACGGTGCCCGCCACTACCGGCAGTGTTCGCTCAGGCCAGCGAACGTCAACTGTTCCGGCGCAGGCCACCTCCGGCAACGCAACCCGCGCCGGAGCCGGAAAGCGTGCCGGGTCAACCGCGTGCACCGCCAAGGCAATCCTCCCCGGCGGGAGGCGCGCGGCGCAGCGGCGACCTTCTCCGGCAACAGCGAGCCAGCCATGCGCCACCGCCAGCACGACCACCAGAATGCGGATCCGGTGGCGGCCGGCGACGAGCATGGCCGCAAGAACCGCAGCGACGAGCACCGGTCCCCGAAAATGCGAGAGGCCGGTCGCTAGACCGGCCCCGAACAAGACTGCCACCTGCACCCCGAAGCGCGGGGCTCTCACCTACCCCCCGAACGGTCCAGCCGATGGCTTCCTGCCACAGCGCGGAGCGAGGTCTACCTTCCGGAGTCCCTCCATGACCAGTACCTCGATCTGCGCCCGGGTCTGGTCCTTCTCGAGATTCAGCTCGGTCATGACGCTGCCGGCCAGGGTATTGACGTACCGAGCGGGAACCCGGTTCAGGGCGTAGATCAGCACATCACCCCGGCACATATCGCAGCCACAGAACTGCGGAAACGAGGAACGGAGCCTGTCGTACGCGGCGAAGACGTGCTCCTCGGAAAGGTTCTTGATCATAGGACTGCTAGCCCCCTCGTGGCCGACGGCACCGAGGTGAAAGTGGAACCGGATGTCCCGGTCAGTCGGACAGTGTGATACTCACCCCGGGATGATGGAGGAAGGTCCAGCAGCGCGAGAAAATTGGTGCGGCTTCTGCCCAGCATCATGCCTCCAGTTCGCGCCACACGTTCCACCAGCACCTCATGCACCTGACCTACCCGGGTCAGGTTACGGGTCCGCGACTGGTCGCGAACCAGCTCGATCAGCCTCGCGAGCCGCGCGGACGCGACTTCGTCCGGCACGAAATCCCTGAGCCGGGTGGCCGGGGTTCCATCCCGGGGCGAGTACTTGAAGGTATAGGCTTCGTCCACACCGGACTCGCGCACCAGCGCGAGAGTTTCCTCGAACTGCGCTTCGGTCTCACCCGGGAACCCGACGATGATGTCGGTGGAAAAGGTGATGCCCGGCATGGCCCCGCGCAGCCGGCCCATTACCTCGAGCCATCCCTCCCTGGTGTATCGCCGCAGCATCCGGCGCAGCACGGCGTTGCTGCCGCTTTGCACCGGCAGGTGAACGTGCTCACACACGGCAGCGGTCTCGGCCATCGCCTCAACCACCCGGTCCGTGAACTCGGTGGGATAGGGGCTGGTGAACCGGAGCCGCCGAAGCCCGTCGACCGCCCCCACTGCGCGCAGCAGGTCGGCGAAGTCGGATTGACCATCATGATAACTGTTGACTGTCTGCCCCAGCAGCGTCACCTCGCTGGCACCGGCCTCTACCAGGACCCTCACCTCACGGACCACGTCCCCCAGTTTACGGCTTCGCTCCGGTCCACGCGTATACGGGACGATGCAGAAGGTGCACCTATAATCGCAGCCACGCTGCACCGTCACGAACTGGGTGGGACCGGGCTCGCGGATGGCGGGCACCTCCTCGTAGTGCTCCCACGAACGGAACCCGGTCTCCACCTGGCGATGTCCCTCGGCGGCGTGACGTACCAGCTCCGGAAGGCTGCGGTATGCGTCGGGACCGACCACCAGGTCAACCTTGGGTGCCCGTGACAAGAGCTCCGGGCCGAGCCGCTGGGCCATGCAGCCCACCACTCCCAGCACATCACCCTCGCGCTTGTGCCGCTGCAGCTCGCCGACCCGGCCAATGACCCGCTGCTCGGCGTGATCCCGGACAGCGCAGGTATTCACCAGCAGGACGTCCGCGACGGCCGGATCATCGGTGCGCTCAAAGCCTGCGCCAGCGAGGACTCCGAACATGAGTTCGGAGTCCGCCACGTTCATCTGGCAGCC
>CAMLHP010000170.1 GCA_946479805.1 uncultured Gemmatimonadota bacterium
TCCCCATGACGTCCACGCTGGCGGTGTACGAGCTGTTCGTGCCCAACCGCCCGCCGGTCGAGCCGCGCACCCTAGAGGCGATGAGCCCCGACGTCCGCACCGAGTACCTCCAGGCGCGGGTGCAGATCGCCCAGTCGGCTGGATTCGGGCTCTCGCCCGAGCTGTTTGCCAAGGGGCAGGCGTTCGAGCTGGCCTTCGTCCGCGCGGGCGGCCTCCTGGCTGCAGGTGTTGATCCGACCGGGAACGGTGGCGCGCTGCCAGGCTTCGGAGACCAGCGCAACTTCGAGCTGCTGCACGAGGCGGGCTTCACCCCGGTCGAAGTGGTCAGGATCATGTCGCTCAACGGCGCGAAGGTCCTGGGCGGCGACGACGAGTTCGGCAGCGTGGCGGCAGGCAAGCGGGCCGACCTGGTGGTGATCAAGGGCGACCCCATCGCCAGGCCGGCCGACATCCGGAATGTTGTCACCGTATTCAAGGAAGGGGTCGGTTACGATTCGCCGGCGATGATCGAAGCAGTCCGGGGGCAGGTGGGTATTCGTTGAGCTGGGACGCAATAGTGGTTGGCAGCGGGTTCGGCGCCGCATTTGCGGCCCGCCCGCTGGTCGAGGCGGGACTCCGTGTGCTGCTGCTGGAACGCGGAAAGCGGGTGACACGCAGTCCCGAGAGCTGGGCGCCGCACGAGGCCGCCCAGCTCTCCCGGCATTACGATGCCAGCCCCGGCTGGGCCGTCGAAGATGGACACGGCAGATCCACCACAGGCGGCTTCTTCTGCCTGGGTGGGCCGTCGGTGTTCTACGGCGGCGTGTCGCTCCGCTTCCGGGAGGAGGATTTTCATCCGCCCGCCGAGATTGTGGGCGACTCCGGCGCCGAGTGGCCGTGGGATTACGCCGAGCTGGAGCCGTGGTATGGCGAGGTGGAGCGGATACTGGGCGTGGCGGGCAAGGAAGGCGAGGACCCGACCGAACCACCGCGGAGCACTCCCTACGTGGCCGCGCCCAGGCCGCTGGCACCGATATCGGCGCGGCTGGCAGAGGCGGCTCGGTCGCTGGGATATCATCCGTTCAGGCTGCCGCTGGCGCTGAACTACTCCACGTCCGCAGATGGCGCTGATCGAGATGATCACGCCGAGGGGCGTGGCGTTTGTGTAGAGTGTGGGACTTGTGATGGGTTTGCGTGCGCGATAAACGCCAAGAATGACGTGGCGACCGCCGTCCTTCCTTCCCTGGTGGACGCTGGACTCGAGATCCGTACGGGGCACGCTGTTACTCGAATACTCACGCGCAGGGTAGAGGGGGCAGAAGAGGTAGAGGGGGTAGAAGAGGTGGATGTCGCGACGGGTGAGCGCTACCGGCATAGCGCCAGGGCGGTGGTGCTCGCGGCGGGGACCATCGCGACCCCTCAGATTCTTCTTGCCTCGCAGCTCGAAGCTCGAAGCTCGGCGCCCCACGCGGTGGGTGCATACCTCACCAGGCATATCAACCGGATCGTGTTCGGGCTGTTCATGAAGCGGCCGGATCCCGAAATGAGACATCACAAGCAGGTCGGGGTGCATGATCTGTATTTCGGCGGCTCGGCGGCTGGACGGCTCGACGGCTCGGCGGCTCGACGGCTCGGCGGGCTGCAGTCCCTTGTTACTCCGCCTGTTTCCCTCGTCAGGGCGCAGGTTCCGGGATTCGTCGGGCCTGTTGCGGCGAGGCTGGTTCCTCACCTGACGGGTCTCCTCGCCATAGCCGAGGACCAGCCGCAGGAGAGAAACCGGATTTCGATTGTTCCCGGCAAGTTTGACGCATTGGGTTTGCCCAACATCCTCATCCGCCACCAGTACAGCGAGCGGGACGAGCGCGCGGTGGGTATCCTTGCCCAGGCCGGCAGGCGCATCCTCAGGCAGGCGGGGGCGCTGGCTTTTTACCGCCACCGGATATGGACTTTCAGCCACGCGCTCGGCACCGTGCGCATGGGCACCGATCCCCGGACGTCGCCGCTGGACGGCGACGGCCGCTATCGCGGAGTGGAGAACCTGGTCATCACCGACGGCAGCGCACTGCCCACTTCCGCCAGCGTCAATCCCAGCCTCACCATCGCGGCCACCGCACTTCGGGCCGGCACGCTGCTGGCCCAGCGGCTCTCCCGGGTCTCGGCCGTCTCCAGTGCCACCACGTGAGCAGCAGATGACAGCGCACAGGGTCATTCCGAAGGAGACGCCGCTTCGGCTGGTGTTCCTCGGCTGCGGCAGCATCACCCGCCGCCATGCGAGGCTGATCCGGAAGCGCTTTCGCGATGTCCAGCTCTTCTTCGCCAGCCGCGACGGAACCAGGGCGGGGCAGTTCAGCCGGGAGCTCGGCGGCGCCGGCTCCTTCGCCGGCTACGCCTCGGCGCTGGCTGACTCCAGCATCCACGTTGCGTTCGTCGCGACCCCCACGGCGCAGCACCTCGAGCTGGCGCTCGCAGCGCTGGCGGCGGGCAAGGACGTGATCGTGGAGAAGCCGCCCTTCATGAAGAGCAGCGACTTCGACCAGGTCGAGGCCGCGATGGCGGCGTCGGGACGCCGGGTGTTCGTGGCC
Source organism: uncultured Gemmatimonadota bacterium (assembly GCA_946479805.1). The sequence goes on from CAMLHP010000170.1 coordinate 2,562, forward strand.
GAGAACTACTACTACCGGCCACTGACCCGGACGCTGAGGAAGCTGATCGGCGAGGGGGCGGTGGGCGAGGTGCGCTACCTGATAGTCAAGGCGCTCAAGCAGCAGAAGACCAGCGGCTGGCGCGACGACGTGAAGATGGCCGGCGGCGGTGCGTTGTTCGAGGGGGGGATACACTGGGTGGACCTGATGGCCAGCATAGGGCTGAGTGTGGGGAGTGTGAGAGGGTGGGCTACCAGTGAGGCCCAGCCCGAGAGGAGTATGCTGGTGGTGTTCAACTACGCGGAGGGAGCAGCAGGTACCCTCTTCCACTCCTGGGACACGCCGTCGCTGCTGAAGGGCCTCCGGCTCTCGCGCATATATGGAAGCGGGGGCTCGATCGCGTTCGAATCGAACGGGCTGTTCCTGCTGCTTTTCTCGAAGCGGCCCCGGGTTGTCTTCCCCGGCTTTCGCGACATAAGCGGCTATGGCGCGATGATGGCCGACTTCCTGGGTGCCATACGGAGTGGCGGCGAGCCGGAGTTCTCGCTGGAGATGGCGCGGCGCGATCTCGCGCTGGTGGAAGAGGCGTATCGCACCGCGGCCGAGTCCTGACTCGGCCTAGGGCAAGCTGCGGCGGGGCCCGATGACGTTGGCGATGAGAATCCCCGCCACGATCGACACCGCGATCACCACCATCCGGAAAGCGGTCTCGATTCCTGAAATGACTTCCCGCTCCATAAGCGCGGTAAGGCTCCGCATCCCCACGCTCCCCGGCACCAGCAGCAGGATGCCGGGCACCAGGAACACCTGCGACGGGCGGTCGCGCAGGACCGCCAGAAGGTTGCTGGCGACACCCACCGCCAGCGCTCCCACGAAGCTTCCCAGCTCGGGCCCGAGGAACATGGCGCCCAGCCGGCTGCTGTAGAACGCCAGCACTCCCACCAGCACCAGCCAGGGCGCGCTCCGCTTCTCGGCCTTGAGCAGCACCACGAATCCCAGCGGCGCCACCACCAGCGCGACGAGGTTGTACCAGGCCGGCACCGACGCTGGCGCGACGCTCGCAGGCTCGCCGGCGATGGTTGTGCCGAGCGCGGTACCCAGCGCCACCCCGAAGAGGATGCTGAGGAAGGTCATGAGCGCCGCGCTCAGCCGGGCAGTGCCCGACGCGAGGTGGCGGGTGGACAGCTCGATCATCGACACGGTGAACGTGAACCCCGGCACCAGGACGATGATTCCTCCCAGCGTGGCGAGGAAGACCGAGTGGGGATACACGTGGCTCAGCACGATGGCGAGGAACGCGACCATGAACGACGCCAGCACCTCGAATGTCCGGGCGATGGCCGCGTACCGCACACCCACCACGGCGAGACCGCCTACTGCCAGGCCAAGCCCGGTGCCCATGATGATCTCGCGGAGCCCGCCGCCCAGGAACCGGGTGGCGGCTCCCGAGGTGAGCCCGAAGGCGAGCGCTGTGAGCGTCAAGCCGTAGCGGGGCGGAGCCGCCGAGATGAGCTCGATCTGGCTGGAGCCGTCGGCGGGGGTGACATCGCCCTTGAGCACCTGGAGCGCGATGGCATCGAGCTGGGCCAGCTTGCCCAGGTCCTGCTCGCCGGGCTGGACCCGGATCATGAAGGTGCGCTGGGCGTCCATCGAGCCGAACGCGACCATGATCGAGGTCGGGGTCGAGAAGAAGTGGGCCTCGACGCCGAGGTCGAGGCTGGCCTTTCCCAGCACGGCCTCGAGCCGGTGGGCGGCGTAGCCGTAGGTGTGGAGGGCGCGGCCGAGGTTGAGGATGAAGTTGATGGTGTCGGGCGCGAAGTAGCCGGCGCGGCGCTCGATGGGGTAGGGAGTGGTCACGGAAGAAATCTACAGCAATCATCGGCTGAAGCCGCTGCTCGGCTCGCGTTCTCATCGGCTGAAGCCGCTGCTCGGCTCGAGTTCTCATCGGCTGAAGCCGCTGCTCGGCTCGAGTTCTCATCGGCTGAAGCCGCT
>CAMLHP010000171.1 GCA_946479805.1 uncultured Gemmatimonadota bacterium
GACAGCTCGTGGCGGTCGAGGAGAGCCAGGATCCGGGCGCGGATCGGGTCCGCCAAGCCGGGGAGACGGTCTAGTACGGGCATATATCCTTTCAGCCGGATGGAAGGATATAACATGCGGCGGCGCTTGTCAATCATACGGCCCGGAACTGACGGACGACGGGGGTGCTGCCGGAGGACTGTCCCGCTTGTCCGGAGGCAGCACCCCCGTTGGCCGTCAGCGGCCAAGTCGAGGCACAGCCAGACGATCAGGGGCGCTCCCCTACGGCAGATACGTGACCTGCCTTCGGGGAGCGTCCCTGACCGCTTGGGTGCTTGACCGTGGCTGCGAGGACTGGCAGGACCGCAGTTGTGAAACGGCCCGTGAAGGGCGGCGAGTGATGCCGTCCTCCACGGGCCTGCTGCGAACCGGCTGGTCTCAGGGGATCAGAAGGCCGAGCCGGTGCACAGCGGGACTGCCGGGTTCCAGTTCGCGAACATGCCGTCCGGATTGTTCTCCCAGAGCCAGATATGGAACATCCAGCCGTCGAAGCGTGACTGCTGGAACGGGATCGCCGGATGTATCGCCAGTCCGAGATCAGCCGAGGTGGGAGGTGGCTCGTCCGAAGCCCACACGGCGAACGGAACGAAGTAATCGAAGGCGGCGAGCCGGGAGTATGCGGGGTCGCCGCCGGGTTCGACCGAGTTGCCATTCTTCGGTGCGTACACGAGGGTCTCGGGATCGAGGTAGTTGAGGTTGCGATCAGCGATGCCCGTGGGGGCGCCGGTGTTGGGATCGACCGGCTTGGCGTAGTGAAAGCCCATTCCGCCCATGTTCATATCGGAGATACAGCCATTAGGCGTTGTCTCGGGCGAGATGAAGGGTACCGGATAGTCGTCGTGGGCAGTGTGGTACTTGGCGGTGGCTGCCCGGAGTTCCGCCAGCTGCTTCGCGAGCTCCCGGTTCCCACCCTGCTGCGCCGAGGCCAGAGTCGGCGCCAGCTCGACTCCACCCCTGGTGCTCTCGGTTGGGAGCGGCGCGCTGTCCGCGCACGCGCCCATCAGTACCATCACGGCCGAGGCTACTGCCACGGCGCCAAGCTTTCGCATGGTGTGCATATGTCCTGCTCCTTCGAGATATGGGGGAAGTGGGAGAAAGTGCGGGGCCCGAACTTGCCGTAACGGGGCTCGCAGCATCGTTTGACGGCTCTCTCCGCCAATCGTACGTTGACCATAGGATCGGCCCGTCTGCTGGCCGTCCGTCAGCCGTCCGTTAGCCGTCCGCCGCCCGTCAAGCCATCCCAGACAACCCGATTCGGGCCGGATCGCCGCACGGCCAGCCCTCGCGACCGGGCTATCCTGCTGATCACCGAGGTTGCCAATGCTCCGCCTTCGGACGTTGGGCCGGCTAGAGCTGGAGGGTGCTCCAGCGCCAACCGCCCGCGCCCTGCTGCAAGCACCCAAGCGCCTGGCGCTTCTGGCCTATCTCGCGAGCGCCCAGCCCGCGGGCCTCAAGCGCCGCGACACGCTGCTCGCGCTCCTCTGGCCCGAGCTCGACGACAGCCGCGCCCGCCATGCATTGCGCAATACCTTGCACTCCCTGCGGTCTACCCTCGGCGCCGACATCATCTCCTCCGCCGGCGCCGAGTCAGTTGGAATCCCCGACGGTATGCTCTCCTGCGATGTGGCCGAGTTCGAGCAGGCTCTCGCGGAGGATCGGCTCGAGGACGCGGTGGCGCTCTACAAGGGCGACTTCCTCGCGGGCTTCTTCGTGCCGGAATCGCGGGAATTCGAGGAGTGGGTGGAGGGAGAGCGGCAGCGCTTGCGGCACGCCCATCATGTAGCGCTCGAGCGGCTGGCGGAGGCCGCGGGCAAGTTGCAGGACTGGACCCGCGCGGTCGAGTGGTGGCGCCGGGTGGCGCGGGCCGAGCCAGAGAACGGCCGCCTGACCCGTCGCCTGATGGAGGCGATGGCGGCGGCAGGCGACCGGGCGGGCGCCCTCAACCAGGCGCAGCATCACGCCGAGGTGCTGCGGCAGGAATTCGACGCGGACCCCGACCCGGAAGTCAGCGCGCTGGCCGAGCGGATCCGCGCCGGAGAATTGATGTCGGCAAGCCTCGCTGCGCCGGCCGCGCCGCCGGTGAATGAAGCCGACAGCAACGATGTGAGCACGACGCAGTTCCCTCGGATCCCGCAGTCAGCGCCCCGCGAGTCTGCTGCTGCCGATGAACGCCGTCCCGCTCGACGCTGGCCGCGCTCGCTCGGCGCGGCGGCCGTACTGCTCCTTTTCGGCACCGTGGCATGGGTGTCGGCGCTCCGGTTCACGCGTCCGAGCGAGGAGATCTCCAGCATCGCGGTCCTCCCGCTGGCCAACCTCACTGGTGACACGAACAAGCAATACTTCGTGGCGGGCATGCACGACGCGCTGATCTCGGAGCTGGCGCGCATCCAGTCGCTTACCGTGCTCTCCCGGCAGTCAGTGCTGCGTTACGAGGGCAGCGACCTGCCCCTTCCGCGCGTGGCGCGGGAGCTCGGTGTGGACGCGATCGCGGAGGGTGCCGTGTTCGAGAGCGGCGACAGCGTCCGGATCAGCGTGCAGCTGGTCGGTGTGCACCCGGAACAACACCTGCTGTCGGCCACGTTCACCGGCCCGCTCGACCATGCTTTGTCGCTCCAGGGCGAGGTGGCGCGTGCCGTTGCCGGTGCGGTCCGGGCGCAGTTGAGGCCGGAAGTGCAGGCGAGGATGGAACAGAGCCGGGCCGTCGATCCGGCAGCCCAGGCGGCCTACCTCTCGGGTCTGTATCACCTGGAACGCGCGTCGTACGCGGAGGGCCTCCCGCGCAGCGAGTCGGTGAAGTACCTGCAGCAAGCGACAGCAGACCTGGAGCGCGCGGTCGCGCTCGATTCCACCTGGGCCGCCGCGTACGGAAAGCTGGCGCTCACTTATCATTGGCTGGCGAGCAGCGGGGTCCCAGGGAATGCGGATGCCTACTATCCCAAGGCCAGGGCCGCAGCTTTGAGCGCGCTCGCGCTCGACAGCACGGAAGCGCAGGCGTATGCCTCCCTGGGGTTCGTCCTGTACCGGTACGACTGGAACTGGGCGGGAGCGGAGCAGGCAATCCGGCGGGCGATCCAGTTCGACCCGAACTCGCATCACTGGATTTACGCGCTGTATCTGTCGGCCGCCGGGCGCCATGACGAGGCGATCGCGCAGTTCCGGATGGCGGAGGAACGGGACCCGCTCTCCGATCTGCTGAAGGCGCAGCTGGCATCCGAGTATGCCTGCGCCGGGCGTTACGACGAGGCGATCGCGCAGGTCCGGCAGCTTCACACGCGCGCCCGCGCGGCCGCGCCGACCGGCATGCCGGGTGACTCGCTCTGGTTGCTGCAAGCAACCGCGTCGCTGTTCGCCCTGGCGGGGGTGCCGGACAGCGCCATCAATGCGGCCGAGCGGCTCGTGGCCGCCACCGACACGCTCACCTCAGGTGACGACCTGGCGTTTGCCTATGCCATGGCGGGACGGCGTGATGAGGCGCTGGCGGTGTTCCGGCGCGTGCGGGCGATCGATACGACGCAAGACCAGGCATGGCGGGCGCCGGACATCTACGCGGCGATGGGTGACACCGCACGTGCGGTGGACGCCACGAAGCAGCTCTTCCAGCGGCTGGGACGTGACGTCACGCATGTGCGGTGCTGGCCGGTCTTCACGATCCTGAAGGGGGCGCCGCAGGTGCAGGAGCTGCTGGAGCCTGTCGGCTTCCCCAGGTGAGGGTCGTCCCTACTTCGTCCAGAGATTGTTCCCCGGATCCACATCCGCAAACGCATGCGCGGCGTCGATCTCGACCTTCGTCACGCTCCCGCCACGCGCCACCAGTGTGGCCCTGGTCGCGCCGCTGAGCCAGGTCTCCACCGGCACCGTCAGCATTTCCGACTTTCCATCGTCGTATGTCACCGTGACATTCGAAGGCATGGGCACCAGCCCCTTGTCCTCGATGACGATCGTGGTGCCGTTGGCGCCGGGCGTGACACTCGCGACCGCCTGATCCAGCTGCCAGGTCTCGAAGAACCACGGCTGCCAGAACCAGTCGAGGTCGCGCCCGGCCGCCGCTTCCATGCTGTTGAAGAAGTCGAAAGGCGTCGGGTGCTTCCACTGCCAGTCGCGGCCGTACTGGCGATAGCCGCGCATGAAGACGTCCTCACCCAGCAGAGAGCGGAGCATGTCGAGCACCATCGCGGTCTTCATGTAGCTCGCGATGCCGAACGTCGTGTAGTTGGGGTAGAGGTCGCCGTGCCGCATCAGCTCGACTTCCTGCCCCGACGCCGCGATAAGCATGTAGTTGCGGCGCGCGTCGTCGAGGTCGGTCGCCTGACCATGCCAGTAGACATCAGCGCCGTTGGCTTCATTGAACTGGGTGAAGCCCTCGTCCTGCCATGAATGGCGCTTCTCGTCGGAGCCCACCTGCATCGGAAACCACATGTGTCCCGTTTCGTGCAGCGTGACGCCGAACATGCTGGTCGTATCTCTGCGCGGCCCGATGCAGG
>CAMLHP010000172.1 GCA_946479805.1 uncultured Gemmatimonadota bacterium
TCGCCAGGACCGGTTGATCAGTCCGCCTGGAAGCGCCTCAGCGGCAGCTGGCGGGGCAGGGAGCGCGAACCGCCCAGCGACGTGCAGCGGATCTTCGCTCGTGTTCAACGTAGTCGCATGCCGGGGTAGTGGCCCTCGGCCACCAGACGCGCCAGGGCAGCTCGAACGGCCGGGGCGTCGTCCGCATGGGTCACGCCCAACCAGCGCGATACCGGGGTGAGCACCTCCACCCTCATTTCGTGATGCCTCACCGCCCGGTGCACAGCCGCCGGCAGGGGATACTCGTCGCGCGCCAGATCGGCGCGCTTCAGGAAATCTCCGAACTCTTCCGTCAGCGGGCCGAAGATCCCGGGCTCGAATCCCCACATGTTCATCGACACCGGGTCTTCATGCAGCAGCACTCTGGGGCCTTCCACCGAGCGGCCAACGATGTTGCCCTCGCCGTCGCGTTCGATGTCCACGATCTCCTCGATCGACGCCATGCTGCCGTCCGGATGCCGGGTGATGAGACCGCGGTTCACGCTGCCCGACCCGGAAAGCGTGTCGCCCAGCCGGAACGCCACCGCCGCGGTGCCACCGCCCGAGCGGAGGAACCGGCCCAGCATCTCGAACGCCGCATGCCCGTAGAAATCATCCGCGTTGATGACCCCAAATGATCCGCGTACCGAGCCCTGGGCGGCGAGCACGGCGTGGGCCGTGCCCCACGGCTTCTGCCGGGCAGGAAGAGAAGGCTGGTCCTCCAGCCCCACCCGCTGGAAAGCAAGCGTCACCGGGAGATGTCGTTCGAGTCGATTCTCAGCCAGCTCCCGGAAGTCGCGCTCCATCTCGGGCCGTACCACCAGCACCGCCCGGCCGAAGCCGGCCCGCAAGGCATCGTGGAGGGCAAACTCGAGCAGCGGTTCACCTCCCGGTCCGAAGCCTTCAAGCTGCTTGACGCCGCCGTAGCGGCTGCCAAGACCGGCTGCCAGGACGACCAGGGAAGGACCGGCGGATGCGGAGGAGTCTGTTGACATGCCGCAAGTTATTAGCTTCCCACATGCCCCGCACCGGTCACGTCGCCCTCGCCGGCGCGCCCAACGTTGGCAAGTCCACCCTGCTCAACAGCCTGGTGGGAGCGCACCTGGCACTGGTCAGCCCCAAGGCCCAGGCAACCCGCCTCCCGGTGGTGGGACTGGTGACCGAGGGCGACACCCAGTACATCCTGCATGACCTGCCCGGGCTGCTCGATCCTTCCTACCTGATGCATCACCGCATGCTGGCCGCGGCCCACGAGATCATTCGCCGGGCGGACGTCATCCTCCACCTCCACCCCGCGCCGGATGCCCCCGCGCCTCCTTTCGCGGAGGTGGCGCGCCTGGAACAGAGCCCTGCGGCGCCGGTCCTGACGGTCTACACCAAGGGCGACAAGGTGGATGCTGCCACCCGCGGCCGGATGTCGGAGGATGCCATTGTGGTCTCGAGCGACGACCCCGATTCCACCAGGCGCCTCCTGGCCCGAATCCGCGGGTTCCTCCCCGAGAGGGAGTTCGAGTTCGAGGCCGACGACATTGGTACCCAGCCGCTGCGCTTCTTTGTCACCGAGTTCATCCGGGAGGCGGCATTCGAATTCCTCGAGGACGAGCTTCCCTACGCGATGGCCGCGGAGGTGGAGGAGTTCCGGGAGGGAACAACGCCCGTGTACATTCGTGCGACAATTTTCGTCGAGCGCGAGTCGCAGAAGGGCATCGTGCTGGGTCGCCGCGGCAGCACCATCCGTGCGCTCGGGACCCACGCCCGCTCCCGGATTGAAGCTCTGCTCGGCGCCCCGGTCTATCTGGACCTGTGGGTGAAAGTGCTCCCCCGCTGGCGCAAGAATGCCAGGGAACTGACCCGGTTCGGTTTCCCGCTCTCCGCCGAGGAGTCCGCATGACGCTGTCAACTGAACTGCTGGAGATCCTGGTGTGCCCCCAGTGCAAGGGCGATCTGGAATACCGGCTCGAACCCGAGGTCCTGGTCTGCCATGCCTGCCGCCTGGTCTATCGGGTGGAGGAGGGCATTCCAGTCATGCTCATCGATGAGGCCACCCCGCTGGACGACCCTGCCACCCGATGAGTGACCCCAGCTCAGGCGGCGAGCCCGCTGGGACATCTGAAGCCGCCGCGCAGGTCCTGGCATCGGCGCGCGGCGAAGCAGAGAGGTTGCAGAGCGGCGCGATAGGCGCCGAGCATCTGCTGCTTTCCGCCCTCACGCAGCCCGAGACCTCGGCCGCGCTGGCCGAGCTGGGCATCGACGGGGCTGCGCTGCGCCAGCGGCTGGAGGCCAGCGCCAGGAAGGGAAGGCCGAGGAGCGAGGCGGAGTCGTCGGAGCCGCTCGGTGTCACGTCCCACGCGCGCCGACTGCTTGAATCCGCCGAAAAGGAAAGCCGGGGACGCGGCGCCAGCGAAGTCTCGCTGGTGCATGTGGCAACTGCGGCGTTTGGGGATCCGCGCGGGGTCCTGGCGCGCACCTTTGCTGACGCGGGCATAAACGGCAAGAAGGCGCGGCTAGCCATGGAAAGGGCCCAGGGCCTGGCCCCGCCAGCTCCGCCAGAGGCCCCAGGCGACGACGTTAGGCCGGCCCGACAGGACTCCCCATCCGATCACGCGCCCCCGGCCGGCCGGACTGCGCCGGCCGCCAGCGCAGAAGAGCCACGGCCGCCGAAGGAACGCCGGGAGCGCAACCGCAACCGGAAGGTCGACGCGGCCCAGCAGGAACCGCCGCGGAAGCAGCAGCCGGCGCAGCGCACCGAGCGCCGCTCGCGGGAGCGTCCCGAGGCGAAGCCTGCCCCTCGGCGGCCCGTGGTGGACCGGGAGCCCGGCGCTGGCCCGAGCGAGCCTCCCAGGCCACGCCAGCCGTTGAAGCACCTTCGGAAACAGCCTTCGCCCTGGGGATCGATTTGGCGGAGGCTGCTGTTGCTGGCCGTGCCGGCTGCGCTGTTCGCCAACTGGCAGCACATGTCGCCGGTGCTGGTGTTCACGCTGGCCTGCCTCGCCGTGCTGCCGCTGGCAGGCTTCATGGGCGATGCCACCGAACATCTCTCGGCGCGGACCGGGCCCACCGTGGGCGGCCTGCTCAATGCGACATTCGGCAATGCGGCAGAGCTGATCATCGCACTGGTGGCGCTGCGCGCCGGAATGGTCGAACTGGTCAAGGCGTCGATCACTGGAAGCATTCTCGGCAACCTGCTCCTCATCATGGGACTCTCGCTCCTGCTGGGCGGCATCAACAAGAGCGAACTCCGGTTCAATCGCACCTCAGCCGGCATGAGTGCCGGCATGCTGGTGGCTGCGGTGGTGGGCCTCGTCTTTCCGGCGCTGTTCCACGCCACCCATCCGAACCCCAGCGCGCTCACCGAGCTCCGGATCTCGGAGGGCGTCTCGGTCGTGCTCATCATCGTGTATCTGGGCTCGCTGTTGTTCTCGCTGCGAACCCACCGCTGGCTCCTGGGTGGCGATCCCCACGAGATGCCAGGGCCCATCTGGGGCGTAGGGAGGGCCGTTGCCATACTGGCCCTCGCTACGGTGGGCGTGGCGGTGATGTCGGAGGTCCTGGTGCATTCGGTCGAGGCAGTGACCCAGGAGCTTGGGCTGACGCAGACCTTCCTCGGACTCATCGTGATCCCGCTGATAGGAAATGCGGCCGAGCACGCCACGGCCGTGGTTGTGGCGCGGAAGGGCAAGATGGACCTTGCTCTGCAGATCGCGTACGGATCGAGCACCCAGATTGCGCTGCTGGTCGCACCCATTCTGGTGTTCGCCGGACTGCTGTTCGGGCAGGACATGAACCTCGTCTTCACGCCCTTTGAGGTGATGGCTGTCTTCCTGGCCACCATCATCGCTTCGATGGGCACCAGCGACGGGGAGTCACACTGGTTCGAGGGCCTGATGCTCCTTGGGGTTTATGTCATGATAGCCATCGCCGCGTTCTTCATTTGACGCTGCGGACGAAGTTGCGTAAGTTGCTGTGATTACGCCTCTTACCTGAGAGCATCGTTGCGGACACGTCCGACGATCCTGTATTTCTCGCCGGACGGTGCGGCGGTGCCCGAGCTGATAGCCCGCTGGGCCGAGAGTCGGGCCTACGCGGTGCGCCGGTTCGATGCGGCGCATGATGTGGAGTCGATCGTGCTCCGGGGCCATCCCAGCGTGCTGGTGCTGAATGGCGAGGACCCCGGTGGCGAGGGCCTGGCGCTGGTGAGGCGGCTCAAGCGCGACGCCTACACTGCCATCGTGCCGGCCGCGGTGCTGGCGAGCCGCAGCGATCCCGAGTCAGTGCAGGCGTGGTTTGCCGCCGGCGCTGATGAAGTGCTGAGCACCGGGCTCTCGGAAGCGGAACAGCGCTGCCGGGTGGAGGCCATGGTGACCCGGACCGAGCGGGACGTCGCAGTGCATCCGTCCACCCGGCTGCCCGGCACCACCGAGATCGAGCGCGAGATCCGCCGCCAGCTCGACGCCCGGTCCGAGT
>CAMLHP010000173.1 GCA_946479805.1 uncultured Gemmatimonadota bacterium
GGGTGGCTGTAGCGGCGTCGGGAGGAGGCAGCAACCTTGGCGCGCTGCTCGATGCGTTCCCGCCCCGATCTGGTGGCGAAGTCGAGATCGCCCTGGTGCTGGGCAACAAGCCCGGGGCCGGCGCGCTGGAGCGGGCCCGCGCCCGCAGCGTGCCGGTGCACCTGCTCTCCGATCCCGACTCAGCGGAAGAATGGCTCTCGGCGCTGGATGCCGCGAAGGCCGACCTGCTGGTGCTGGCGGGATATCTCAGGCTGTTGCCGGCAGGAGTAGTCACTGCCTATGCCGACCGGGTGATCAACATCCACCCCGCGCCACTCCCGGACTTCGGAGGTCCGGGGATGTACGGCCTCAGGGTCCATCGCGCGGTGCTCGATTCAGGCGTGCGCCTTAGCGGCGCCTCGGTGCATCTGGTGGACGAGGTGTACGACCGGGGCGCGGTGCTGGCGCAGCTCCCCGTACCGGTTGAGCGGGGTGACACGCCAGAGAGCCTGGCGGCTCGGGTGCTCGCGGCCGAGCACCGACTGCTCCCGGCTGTGGTGGCTGCGGCGGCCCGCGCCGGAAGGCCCATCCCCCTGGACGACAACACTGTGGTGGAGATGACCTCGTGAGGATGAGCGGATGCCCCGCGCGCTGATCTCGGTGAGCGACAAGCGCGGAATAGTGGCCTTTGCGACTGGACTGGTTAGTCGCGGCTGGCAAATAGTCTCAACAGGCGGCACGGCAGCCGCGCTCCGACAGGGTGGAGTCGGGGTCACCTCGGTGGACCAAGTCACCGGATTCGCCGAGATCCTGGACGGACGGGTCAAGACGCTCCACCCCGCGATCCACGCCGGGCTGCTGGCGCGCCGGGACCAGCCGGCCCACATGGCCGCGCTCGCCGCCAGCAGCATCGAGCCCTTCGACCTCGTAGCCGTTAACCTCTATCCCTTCCATGCCACCGTGGCGCGCCCCGGCGTGAGCTTCGACGACGCCATCGAGAACATCGACATTGGCGGCCCGTCGATGCTGCGATCGGCCGCCAAGAACCACGAGTCGGTGCTGGCGGTGGTGGATCCCACCGATTACCGGCCGGTCCTCGAGCTGCTGGACGCCGGGCCGATTCCGCTGGAGGTGCGACGCGAATTCGCGGCCAAGGTATTTGCCCATACGTCCGAGTACGACGCGGCAATTGCGCGCTTTCTCACGGCAGAAGAGCACGAACTGCCGAGCCGGATTACCATCGCCATGGAGCGGCAGCAGCAACTCAGGTACGGAGAGAACCCCGGCCAGCGCGCCGCGCTGTACGTGACCGAGGAACCGCGCGGCATGCGCGACCTCTCCCAGCGACAGGGCAAGGAGCTGTCGTTCAACAACCTGCTGGACCTGGATGCGGCAATGACCGCCGTGTCGCGCTGGAGCGCCACGCCCGCCTGCGCCGTCATCAAGCACACCACGCCCTGCGGAATAGCCATTGGCAGCTCGGCGGCCGAGGCGTTCGAGCGGGCCCGCGCCACCGACCCCATGTCGGCCTTCGGGTCGGTTGTGGCCTTCAACACGGTCGTCGACCAGGCTACCGCCGAGGTGATGCACGACCTGTTCGTGGAGGTGGTGGTGGCACCCGCATTCCAGGATGCAGCGCTGGAGGCGTTTGCCCGGAAGAAGAACCTGAGGGTGGTGGAGCTTCCGGTGGCAGGTGGCACCGCCCAGCTGGACTACAAGCGAGTCCGCGGAGGGTTCCTGGTCCAGGACATGTTCCAGCCCGAGGCCACCGAAGCATCGTGGACCGTGGTGAGCGGCCGCCCGCCTGACGAGCGCGAGTGGAACGACCTGCGATTCGCCTGGGCCGCCGTGGCGTCGGTCAAGTCCAACGCCATCCTCCTTGCGCGCGACGGCCGGGCCATCGGGATCGGCGCCGGCCAGATGAGCCGGGTGGACGCCAGCTTCCTCGCGGTGCACAAGGCGCGCGAGGCGGGCCACTCGACCATTGGCGCGGCGCTGGCCTCTGACGCTTTCTTTCCCTTCCCCGACGGCGTGGAGCAGGCCGCGGCCGCCGGCATCTCGGCGATCATCCAGCCGGGCGGGTCGGTGCGGGATGCCGATGTCGTCGCCGCTGCCGACTCGGCCGGCATCGCGATGGTGTTCACTGGAAGCAGGCAGTTCAGACACTAACTGGGCTTAGGGCTTAGGGCTTAGGGCCTTGGGCGTAGGGCGTACGGCGCACGGCCTGAACCCCCAAAGCCCTGAGCCTTATGCCCCAAGCCCCACGCCCTAAGCCCTACGCCCTAAGCCTTATGCCATGGCGAAGCCCGTGACCGAAGCATCCCCCCCTCCCTACCGCTGGTCGCTCCTCGTGGGCGTCGTGGTGCTCGCGATCTATCTCGTGACGCTGGCTCCGACAACAGCGTTCTGGGATACCTCGGAGTACATCGCCGCCGCCAGGGTGCTGGGTATCCCCCACCCGCCCGGCAATCCGCTGTTCACGCTGATGGCGCATGTATGGGGACTGATCCCACTGGCTGCGTCGTATGCTGTCAGGATCAACATCTTCGCAGCGCTCACCAGCGCAGTTGCGGCGGCGATGTGGTTCCTGGTGGCAGACCGCTGGATGCGCGACGTCGTGCCCCACCGCCCCATCCGGCTGGCCGCGGCTGCCGCCGGCGCCCTCGTGGGCGCAACTGCATGGACCGTGTGGAATCAGTCCACGGTCAACGAGAAGGTCTATACCGTATCGCTGATGACCATTGCGCTGGTGGCGTGGCTTGCGCTTCGCTGGGCCGACAGTGAGCCAGGCCCTCGGCGCGACCGGTTGCTGATCCTCATGGTGTACCTGCTGGCCCTGAGCAGCACCAATCACATGATGGGCGTGCTGGTGCTTCCGCTCGTCGGCATCTACGTGCTGTTCACCGACTGGCGCAGCCTGCTCAAGCCAGCGGTTGTCGTTTCGATTGTTCTGGCCATCGTGGTCGGCATCTCGATCAACTACGTCTACCTGCCCATGCGAGCCGGCCAGTACCCTCCCATAAACGAGGGAGAGCCGGCCGGGTTCTTCAGCCAGGCGCTGAAGGACGTCCTCAGCCGGGAGCAGTACGGCAAGCCTTCGGTCTTTCAGCGGATGGCCGATCCCGTCTCTCAGATCCGGAACTACCTCCAGTACTTCGGCTGGCAGTTCGCCCGGGACTGGGGAGGGCTGCGACCAGTCTTCACCATCATCTTCGCCACGCTGGGCCTGACCGGTCTCTGGGCCCTCATCCGCTCAAGGCTGCGCGATGGCCTCGCGGCGGCGGCGCTGCTGTTCACGCTCACGCTGCTGCTGGTGTACTACCTCAACTTCCGCTACGGCTACTCGATCGATCCGGCTGCCGAGCTCGATCGCGAGGTGCGCGAGCGGGACTATTTCTTCATCGCATCGTTCTCGTTCTTCGGGGTCCTTGTGGCGATCGGCCTCGGCGTCGCAATGCGATCCATTGTGAACTGGCTGGGTGACCGGGGCACCGAGCAGCGCCGCTGGCTGGCGGCGACTCCGGTGCTGCTTCTCGCGCTGGTGCCGCTCCTGGGCAACCGCCTTACCGCGAGCCGGGCCCATGAGACGCTGGCCCACGACTTCGCGGTGGACCTGCTGGAATCGGTCGAGCCGTACGGCATCCTGATCACGGCGGGCGACAACGACACGTTCCCGCTCTGGTTTGCCCAGGAAGTAGAGGGAGTGCGGACCGATGTCACCCTCGCCAACCTCTCGCTGATGAACACCCGCTGGCACCTCAGGCAGATCCGCCGCCGGGTGACCCCCGACTTCAATCCCGCGACGGCAGCGGAGCTGTGGCAGCCCCAGCCCGGCGAACCGGTCCAGGAGCTCAGTGATACCTCACGCGGCAACCTCCGCGGGCTCCGCTGGCCCAGGCCGACCAACGACGTGTTGGCGCTGTCGGAGATCGAACTCAGTGACACGACCATACTGCCGGACGTGGTCGCCGCACCCGACGGGGTGGTGCGGGTGGGAGAAGTCCAGATCCGGTTCGGAACCGAGGTCCTGATGCTGTCGGATGTGGTGACGGCACTGCTCATCAGCAACAACCTGGGGAAGCGTCCCATCTACTTCTCCTGGAGCGCTGCGGGCTATCCCGACCAGACGCTGGGCCTCAGCCCGTACCTCGTGACCCATGGCCTGGTCCGCAAGCTGCTGGAACAGCCAGTCGAAGTGGGCGACTCCATCGTGGCTTCGCCGCTGCTGGGCTTCGTCAACGTCCCGCGCACCAACGCCCTGCTGTGGGACACCTACAGCTGGGAGGCCGCCACCCGCTCCCGCCCTCGAGGCTGGGTCGACCCGCCGTCGGGCAGCATCCTCCAGCTCTATTCCATCATCTACGGGGGCATGGCGCCGATCCTGGCCGAGGCGGGACAACCGGAGCTGGCGACTCGGGCGGATTCAATTGCGGGCAAGGTGAGGGAGGCGCTGAGGCCGGAGGGGCGGTAAGGCGGTAAGGCGGTAAGGCGGTA
>CAMLHP010000174.1 GCA_946479805.1 uncultured Gemmatimonadota bacterium
AACCTGGAAGGCCGGCTTCACGGCGGACATTCGGCCAAGCAGCACCTGGGCGAGGCTGTGGGGACCGTGCAGGAACTATCGGGGACCGGTGGCATCTCGGACGTGGTGCTGGTGGACCAGTCGCCCATCGGGCGTACGCCGAGATCGAACCCGGTGACTTACGTCAAGGCGTTCGACGAAATCCGGGAGCTGTTCGCGCAGCAGCCGCTGGCCCGCCAGCGGAAGTACTCGGCGTCGACTTTTTCGTTCAATCTCGAGGGCGGGCGCTGCGAGACCTGTGATGGCGCGGGGATGGTGCAGGTGGAGATGGTGTTCCTGGCGGACGTGTTCGTGCCCTGCGAGACCTGTGGCGGCACCCGCTACAAGCGCGAGGTGCTGGACGTGAAGATCCAGGGCTTCTCGGTGGCGGACGTGCTGCAATGGTCGGTAAACGAGGCGATACAGCGCTTCCGGCACCAGCCGAGGCTGGGCGCCGCCCTGTGGCAGCTGCAGCAGGTGGGGCTGGGCTACCTGAGGCTGGGACAGCCGGCAACGACGCTGTCCGGGGGCGAGGCACAGCGGCTCAAGATCGCGCGGGAGCTGATCCGGTCTGGCAGCAAGAGCGGGCGAAAGCTGTACCTCCTGGACGAGCCGACGACGGGGCTGCACCTGGACGACGTGCGAGTGCTGCTGCAGGTGCTGGACCGGCTGGTAGACGCGGGGAACACGGTGCTGGTGATCGAGCACCATGTGGATGTAATCAAGCGGGCGGACTGGGTGATCGAGATGGGGCCGGGCGCGGGCGAGGCTGGCGGACGGGTGGTGTTTCAGGGGACGCCGGAGGAGCTGGCGACGGCGGGGACGGAGACGAGTGGTTACGTGGCTGGGGCGCTGCGGCAGGCGGAGGAGCGGCAACTGCAATCGCAGCTGTGACAGCATCTGAAACTGCAACCGCAACCGCAGATTTCGCAGATTTCAACTGCCGATTGCTCGTTGCCGGTTCGGGTCCCCTGCCCTATGCAATGCCAGCGAATGTGTTTTTGGGGGAGTACCACTGCCGTGCTCGGTAAATCAGCAGTGCTAATCTGCGAAATCTGCGGTTGCAGTTGAAAAATGCCGATGCAGGAGGGTGCAGCGGGTCGCCAATGATGTGAGCCCGCAACGGGTTAGATCACGGCACCCGGATTGCCGATGGAGGGACCCATCCACCAGAGGTAGAGGGTCCCGTGGCGAAGATTCTGGAAGCTGGTCGCTCCCGCCGGGCCGCCGTGGCCCTGGCCTTCCTGCTGGGGCTGGGCGCGTGCGACCGGGGCATGGCCCCGCACGAAGATCCGGTTCCAGCAACCGCTTCCCCCGCCACAGCTTCCGTCGCCAGCGTTTCCGCCGGCGGTCTCAACCGCACGATTCCCGGAAAATTCATCGTTACACTAGCACCAAAGGCCAATCCCTCCGACGTAGCGCGGGAGCACGGCGTTACGCCGTCGCACACCTACTCGCTGGCACTGAACGGCTTCGCCGGCAGCATCAGCGAGGCTGCGCGGGCGGGGCTCCTCAGGGACGCACGGATCGTCCGTATTGACCCCGACCGGGTGCTGGCGGAAGCCGATGGGGGCTTCGAGGCCGCTGCGTCGTGGGGCCTCGACCGGATCGACCAGCGTTCTGCAACTCTCGACGGGAGCTTCGAGTATCCAGGCACCGGCCAGGGCGTCACGGCCTATATCCTCGACACCGGCATCCGGTACTCGCACTCCGACTTCGGGGGCCGGGCGCGGGCCGGCTTCGACGCGTATGGCGGCGACGGCTCGGACTGCCGGGGGCACGGCACCCACGTCGCCGGCACCCTGGGTGGCACGGTGCATGGAGTGGCCAAGGAGATAGCTCTGGTATCGGTCCGGGTACTGGACTGCGCCGGACAGGGCACGACCTCAGGCGTCGTGGCCGGCCTGGAATGGGTCCTGGCGCAGGGATCTCGGCCTGCGGTGGCAAACCTGTCGCTTTCGGGCGATGCGGACGACGTGCTGGACGCCGCGGTACGGGCCACGGTGGCAGCGGGCATTCCGGTGGTGGTGGCGGCCGGCAACAACGCACGGGACGCCTGCGGCTACTCGCCTGCGCGGGTGGCCGAGGCGATTACGACCGGCGCCACCGACCGGAACGACACCAAGCCGTACTTCTCGAACTGGGGTGGGTGCGTGGACTGGTACGCGCCGGGCGTGTCCATCGTGTCGGCCGGGAACGGCGGCGACAGCGAGAGCGTCGAGATGACCGGCACCTCGATGTCGGCGCCCCACAGCGCCGGGGTCGCGGCGCTGTACCTGGAAGGCCATCCGAATGCCACGCCGGGCGAGGTGCGGGCGGCGCTATCCGCGGCAGCCACTACGGGCGTGGTGATGTGGCAGGTGGCCATTGGCGACCTGCTCCACACAGTGGGAGCCGATGCAGCACCGCCAGCGGAGCCAGCACCCGAGCCCACAACGGAGCCGGCACCCGAGCCCACAACGGAGCCAGCGCCCGAGCCCACAACGGAGCCAGCGCCCGAGCCGACAACGGAACCCGACCCGATCAGGCTTGCCGTCTCCACCCGAAAGGTGAAGGGCAAGGCCAGCGCCGAGCTTCAGTGGACCGGAGCCGCGGGAACGGAGGTGACGATCATGGTGAACAACGCTGCAGCGGCGGCCGTGCCCAATAGCGGCAGTTACAGCTACCGCGCCACCGCCCGGCGGCAGACCATGTATCGCTTCCAGGTCTGCGAGGCCGGGGGCGGTGCGACCAGATGCTCAGCGGAACTGACTGTGGCGATGTAGGGATCAGCGCTGGGCGCGCGCGAGCTCCCGTTCGATGGCCTGGGCGGCTTCCTCGTACGAGACAGCGCCGCCCTCGAGTTCGATGCCGTTGACGAACACGGCCGGTGTGCCGGTGATGCCGGCACGGTTGCCCTCGGCCAGGTCGTTCTGTACCTGCTCCACGTACTTGCCCGAGTCCAGGCAGGCGTCGAAGTCGGCCTGCTCGATTCCGAGGCGGGCAGGCAGCTGCTTCAGCTCACTCACCGCGAGCCGGTCCTGCTGGGCAAACATCATGTCGTGCGACTCCCAGAACTTTCCCTGCTCGTTGGCGCAGAGTGACGCCTCGGCGGCCTTGAAGGCGTTGGGATGGATGCTGGTGAGCGGGAACTGCCGGTAGACCACCTCGACCCGGTCGCCGTACTCAGCCTTGATCCGCTGCAGCGTGGGTACGAAGCGGGCGCAGAAGGGGCACTGGAAATCGGAAAACTCCACCACCGTCACCGCGGCGCCTGACTTGCCGGCGGTGGGAGCACCCTCGTTGTCGAATGTCATGCGCCACGGCTCGAACCGCACATCGACCTTGCGGTCGGCGTTGAGCCTGTTCTCCAGCCGGACGAGGGCAGCGTTCCGGTTTTCGGCGCGGAGCAGACCCGCGATCTGGGGACGGAGCTGCTCGAGCGTCCGCCCACGCACGCGGTCCTGATTGTCCTGGAACCAGGCTGCCACCTGCACTTCATTGGGTTCGAAGCTCCCGCCAGCCTCTGCCAGCACCAGTTCGTCCATCGTCTTGCCCTGCTTCGCGGCCTCGGCGCTGAGAACCCGCTCGCGCAGAATGGCGTCCAGGGACGATTCCACCAGCTTGCTGGTGGAGCGGCGGTACTGGGTCTCCAGCTGTGTCAGCTGGGCGCCGGCTCGCTGGCGCACGTCGGCCATGGTCACCGAATCGTCGCCGATGGTGGCCAGCAGCTCAGGGATGCCGGCGTCGGCCGCGGCTGCGCCGGCAGGCATCCCGCCAGCTGGAGGACCTTCAGCACCGGACGCGTCGCGACCGGAACAGCCGGCCAGGCCGCCGGCCAGCAACCCCGCCGCGAGCGCCAGCGCCAAGCCGCCCTTCCTGATCGATTTCATTGTGTCCTTCCCCGGGAAATGGAGAAGCAGACGGGCCCCCGAAGGGACCCGTCGTGCTCCGTTGTGGGTTTGTGTCAATTGGCCGAGGTTGCGTCCTCAGTGCAGTGCTCGGTGCCAAGCAGTCCTTCGTTGAAGGCGCCAAGAATGCCGGCGAGCTCGATGAACTCGGCGCGCGTGGCGTTGTTGCCCTTCAGGGCGCCGACCTGGGCCGGTGTCCAGACAGCGAAGAGCGCTTCGGCATCCGCGATCGCATCGGCCACCTGCTGGGTGGGCGTGACGTTGTCGAGGATGTTGAGCTTGGCCGCCATGTACTGGTGCGCCAGGTTGTAATATGCGTTCCCCTTGGGCGCGGTCCAGAACACGTTGAACCAGGTGAAGCTTGCCGGGTTGGGTCCGGCCACCGGATACGTGTTCACCCCGGTGGTGAAGAACCCGCTCTGCTCATCGGCCGGCAGCAGCAGCCAGGTGTCATCCGGCGGCGGGCCATTGCCGTTGCGCGATGCTGCGAACGACGGGTTGTGGGTCTTCCAGTACCCCTGGGTCAGGGTGCAGCCCTCGG
>CAMLHP010000175.1 GCA_946479805.1 uncultured Gemmatimonadota bacterium
GGCTGGCAGCGAAGAGCCGCTGGGCAAAGCTCCCGCTGAGCGAAGCTCCCGCTGACGAAGTCCCGCTGCCCTGCTATCCTCCATCATGCCCGCCACGCGCCGCCGCCGCGCCGCCCAGCTGCCGCTTCCGGCCACCGACCTCGGCCAGCTCCGGGAACGAGTGCGCGCGCTGGCCGAGAAGCGGCCCGCGGTCTACCAGATGCTCGACGCCGGCGGCAACGTCCTCTACGTCGGCAAGGCCAAGAGCCTCCGCACCAGGCTGCTCAGCTACTTCCGAGCCTCGTATCCCGACGACAAGGCCGCGCGGATACTGTACGCCTGCCACGACATCACCTGGACCTACGTCCCCAGCGAGTTCGCCGCCTTTCTCACCGAGTGCCGCCTCATCAGGCAGCATCGCCCTCATTTCAACTGGCACATGAACCGCACTCGGCGGCCGCTGCTGATCACCGTCTCGGGTGGCCGCGCGCCCCGCATTCGCGCGCACGTCGGCCTGGGCCAGGGCGACGAGCGCGCGTATGGCCCCTTCAGGTCAATGGACCGCACCCAGGAAGCCGTGCGGGTGCTCAACGACCTGCTGGGACTCCGCGACTGCAACCTGACGATGCCCATGGTCTTCGCCGGACAGGGTGACTTCTTCGGCGCCGAGCGGCGGGCCGCGTGTCCCCGGCACGATTTCGGACTGTGCGCCGGACCCTGCGCCGGGCTGGTGAGTGAGGATGCGTATCGCGAGCGGGTCGAAGCCGCCGTGGCGTTCCTCGAAGGACGTGCCATCCAGCCGATCGACCGCGTGGTCGAGGAAATGTCGAAGGCGGCCGCCGACGCCAACTTCGAGCTCGCTGCGCGCTGGCGCGAGCGCTTCGAACAGCTCGAGTGGCTCCTGGCCGCCACCAGCCGCGCCCGCTCGGCGGTGGACTTGCTCACGTTCGTGTATCGGGACCCGGGCCACCTTGGGGATGACCGTGCCTACATTCTCCGCCACGGCGTAGTACGGGGGTCGTACCCCTGGCCCGCTACGCCCATCGAGGACGCTGCGTTCAGGGCCGCTGTGGCAGGGGAGCTCCAGCGTCCCGCTCCGCCAACCGCGCCGCTCCCGGCGGAATACCTCGATGAGATCCTGCTGATGATGTACTGGTTCCGGACCCACCCGGAATCGCTGCGGCGGACGACGCCGCTGGAAGACTGGAAGAAGAGGTAGAAGAGGTAGAAGAGGTAGAAGCGGTAGAAGGGGTAGAAGGGGTAGAAGAGGTAGAAGAGGTGGAAGAAATAGACAGGGTAGAAGGGGTAGGGGAGGGTGTTCAGTTTGAAACATTCCAGGTGCCGATGGCGTAGGTAGCCGGTCGCCAACCTGGAGTACCGATGCGCACCACCACACCGCTGTTCTTCCTTGCTCTCGCCGTTACCTCCCCGCTCTCAGCTCAATCTGCCCAGCCCGTGGATTCGCTGGAGCTCAGCCGCAAGGCCACAGAGTGGTTTTACAATGGCACTCTCGACAGCCTCTGGGCGCATCAGAACGATACCACTGGCTGGGAATCGCGGAGCAAGTTCGACGGGGAGTGGAAGAATCGGCTTTACGAGCTGACGCAGCGCGCAGGATTTGAGGAAGAAGTCCTCGAGGAGGAGTTCGTGAAGCGCAACGGCCAGACCCAGTACTGGCGCACTGCGAAGTTCAACCTGATGCCGAACGAGCCGATAATGATCCGCTGGGTCGTCGTGGACGGAAGGCTCGCGGGCTTCGGGCTCAACCTCGCACGCAACCCGCCGGCGCGGGACTGAAAGCAGGCAATCATAGGCGGTTCCGCTGTTGAGATCAGTCCAGCAGCGGAACCAGCCTCGCCCTCGGAGGTATCCCCGGCTCCAGCTCCATGATCCCCACCGACGGAGGCAGGTCGTATCTCGGCGCTCCGGCGCTGCCCGGGTTCATGGCAGTCACCACCAGGTCCACCGTTTCCACCAGCGGCTGGTGCGTGTGCCCGTATATCAGGATCTCCCCCTGAGGAAACGCCTCGTGCAATACCTCGGGAGTCGGCGTCCCGAACTGGTCGCCATGGGTGACGACAATGTCGAACCCGTCCAGCCTGAGCTTGGCAACTTTCGGCAGCCTGGAGCGGAGCGCGCCGCCGTCGGTGTTTCCGTACACAGCGGTAACCGGAGCAAGTGCCTCGAGGTCCGTGAGGATGTTCTCCGAACCCACGTCGCCGGCGTGAAAGATGTGGTCCACCGCCTCGAACACTTCGAACACTTCAGGTGGCAGCTTGCCGTGGGTGTCAGAGATGATTCCCAGACGCACTGCGGGTCAGCCGTTCCAGCGAGGCGCGAGGTCAATGTCCAGCTCGAACTGGTCCAGCACCCGCTGCACCACAAAGTCCACCAGCTGTGCCACCTCGGTGGGCCTGTGGTAGAACCCTGGTGCGGCAGGCAGCACCGTGGCTCCCGCTTCCGCCAGCAGAGCCAGGTTCCTGAGGTGCACCAGGGACATTGGCGTCTCCCTTGGCACCACCACCAGCCGCCGCCGCTCCTTTAGAGTCACGTCAGCCGCGCGCTCCACCAGCGAGCGGCTACTCCCGTGCGCAATCGCGGAAACCGTCCCCATCGAGCAGGGGCACACAACCATGCCGCGAGTGCGCTGGCTGCCGGACGCCGGCAGCGCGCCTCGATCGCTGTCGGTGAACACGGTCACCCTGGGCCAGTCACCTCCCGTCGCCTGCCTCAGCGCATCGATGCTCGCGATCCCGCACTCCTGCTCCAGCAGCCGCTGCCCGTGCGACGAGACGATCAGCCACACCGGCACCTTCGCCTGCGCCAGCACCTCCAGCAATCGCACCGCATATGGTGCCCCGCTGGCGCCGGTAATGGCGTACACGATCGGCAAGTCCTTCACAGGCATGGGCTCCGTTCGTTCACCACGAAGACACGAAGTACGCGAAGAACTGCAAAAGCAACCACGGAGACTCGGAGCTCACGGAGTTTCACGGAAACCTGCTTCTTGTTGTGGGTGCCAGTTCCCGGCCTTTCCGTACTACGCACCATTCGTCACTTCGCGGTAACACTCTCGACTCTCGACTCGTGACTCTCATTTCACCAGCCTGTCCACCAGTGCAAACCCGAACACCGCCACGCTCATCACCCCGTTCATGGTAAAGAACGCCGCGTCCAGCCGGCTCAGGTCCCCCGGCCGCACCAGGCGATGCTCGTATGCCAGGATCAGCGCCGCCACCACCACCCCAGCGAAGTACCACCACCCGAACCCCGCTCCCCACCCGAAGAGCGCCAGCATCGGGATCGTCACCCCGTGCAGCAGCTTGGCCGCCAGGATCGCGTTGCGCTGCCCCAGCCGCACTACCGCGCTCCGGAGCCCCGCAGTCTGGTCGAACCCCTCATCCGGCAGCGCGTAGAAGATGTCGAATCCCGCCACCCACGTCGCCACCGCCAGCGCCATCGCCAGCAGCAGCCATTCCGGCTTGCTCCACTGCCCGGCGATGGCGAGGTACCCACCAACCGGCGCTATGGCCAGGCTCATCCCCAGCCAGAGATGGGGCCACGAGGTGAACCGCTTGGCATACGAGTACGCCAGCACCCAGGCCAGCGCCGCCGGCGCCAGCAGCGCGCAGAGCGGGTTCAGCAGCCCCGCCGACACCAGGAACACCAGCCCCGCCACGATCACTGACACCCATGCCTGCCTGAGGGTCAGTGTCCCGGTGGGAAGTTCCCGCTTCGCCGTGCGGGCGTTCCGCGCGTCGAACTCCCGGTCGGCTATCCGGTTGAATCCCATGGCCGCCCATCGCGCCCCACTGAACGCCACCGCCACCAGCACCACCTGCCGCCAGGTCACCGGAGCAACCCGGCTCGCCGCCAGCACTCCCAGGAGCGCGAATGGCAGCGCGAACAGCGTGTGCGGCAGCTTCACGAAATTGATGTAGCGGGTGAAGAGGCTCTTCCCCGAGAAGGTCTGCCCTTCGCGAGCTTCGAGCTTTGAGCTTCGAGCTTCGAGAGGTTCCGGGGAATGGCTCGTCATGACTCGCAGCTCGCGGCTCGAAGCTCGTAGCTCATATTCCCAGCCGCTCCCACATCCCGTCCACCCTGGCTTTCGTCTCCCCATCCATCTCTATCACGTCCGGCCACTCCCGCGTGAATCCTTCCTCGGGCCACTTGCGAGTGGCGTCTATCCCCATCTTGCTGCCGTACGTGAAGTGCTGCGAAGCATGGTCCAGCACGTCCACCGGTCCCCTGGTGAACATCACGTCCCGCTCGGGGTCTATGTGATTGAGCGCCACCCACCACGCCTCGTCCGGATCCTGGACGTTGACCTCCTTGTCCAGGATCACCAGCACTTTCGCCAGTGACATCAACCCCTGGCCCCAGAGCGCGTGCATCACCTTGTATGCCTGCCCCGGGTACTGCTTG
>CAMLHP010000176.1 GCA_946479805.1 uncultured Gemmatimonadota bacterium
GTCGGTCTTTACGCCACCAGCGGCAGCGGGCACGTACTCCGTGACCGCTGACTATGCAGGAGGGGCTTCGGCGGATGTGGTTGTGACGGAGTAGCTCACTCGATTGCCGACGGTGTGACGCAGCTTCCAGCGCGCCCTGATGCCGGGTGTTAGGTATAGCGCCATGTACAGGTTCAGCCCCCAAGCCTTCATTGCTGCAATCAGTTGCAGCACTCTCGCCGCCTGCGGCGGCGACGGACTCACACTTCCTGACCCGGGCGAGCCCGCCCGGATCGAAGCAGTCTCGGGCTCCAACCAGGCGGGAGCGGTAGGCTCCATGCTGGCGGAGCCGCTGGTGGTGCGGGTGCTCGACTCCGACAACCAGCCGGTAGCCAGCCGCCAGGTCGCCTTTCTCCTCGGATCAAACGCCACCGGCGGGACCCTCCAGCCCGACACCGTGGCCACCGATGCAGATGGCCGGGCATCTGCGCGCTGGGCCCTCGGCGAATCCGAAGGCACCCAGCAGGCAAATGCCCAGGTTGTCGGCATCGAGGTCCTCAGCGTCTCCTTCAGCGCGACAGCGGGTGAGGGAGTCGCTGCACTGATCCAGCTGGTGAGCGGTGACAACCAGACCGCCACTGCCGGCAGCACCTTGCCCGACTCGCTCATCATCCGGGCGCTCGACGACGCCAGTCGCCCAGTGGCAGGTGTCACCGTCTCATGGGAAGCGATCGGCGGCGGCAGCGTCAGTTCCGCCACCAGTGTGACTGGCGCCGATGGCCGCGCCGGGGTCCGTCGCACGCTCGGCCCAGGTGCCGGCGATCAGTCCACCACGGCAACCGTCGAGGGCGTAGCAGGCTCTCCTGTTGCGTTCGAGGCCACCGCCACGGTGGGCCAGGCGGGTCGACTGAGTATCGAGGTGCAGCCCGCCGCATCGGCCGTCAGCGGCGATCCCTTTTCCCGCCAGCCGCAGATCCAGCTGGTGGACGCCAACAACAATCCGGTGGCGACCGCAGGCATCGCAGTCATCGCCACCATCGTCTCGGGCCCTGGTGGTGCCACGCTGGTGGGTTCCGCCACCCAGGCCACCAATGCGCAGGGGCTCGCGGTCTTCTCCAATCTCGGAATCAGCGGAGGTCCCGGCAGCTATCGCCTCAACTTCAGCGGGACCGGGGTCGAGGGAGTCACGTCGGACCAGATAGGGCTCAGCGCCGGCGCGGCCGCAGCCCTTGCCATGGAGCGCCAGCCACCGGCGTCGGTCAAGCTGGGCGACATCCTGTCACCCGGCCCCCGTGTTCGGCTGGAGGACGCGGCCGGCAATCCGGTCCTCCGCGGCGGGGTGGCGGTCACGGCGAGCATCTCCCAGGGTGGAGGTACCCTCTCCGGTTCGCTCACTGAGGCAACGGATGGCGCCGGTATCGCGACCTTCGCCGACCTCGCCATCAGCGGCGCCACCGGCAATCACACCCTGCTTTTCGCCTCTGCCGGACTTGCCAGCGCGAGCGCTTCGCCGGTGGCGGTGGTCAATCCAACGCCGGACCCGTCCGCATCGAGCATCGAGGCGCCGGACAAGGTCGGGGCGGGGCAGGATGCCAGCGTTATCGTGACGGTCCGCGAAGCGGGGGGCCAGCCGCTGGGCGGGATCACGGTCACGCTCGAAGCAACGGGAACCGGAAACTCGATCGCTCCCCCTTCCACACAGACTGGAGTTGACGGGACCGCGGGGTTCACCTTCTCATCCAGCAGTGTCCAGAAGAAGACGCTCACCGCGAAGGCCGGCGACCTGACGCTCGGCTCGGTGGATATCGAAGTGACGCCCGGGCCTCCCGTTGCGCGGACCACCACCGCGGATGTTCCCGACGGGCGAGTCTTCCGGTCGACCATCATCCTGGTGACTTCGAGGGATGAATTCGGGAACGCAGTAGTCGAGGGTGGGGCCATGGTTGAAGGCGAGGTAGTTGACGGGCCGAACGATGGGACTGCTCTCTCCACAACTGACCTGGGCAACGGCCAGTACCGGCTTACTTACACGCCCGGCTTGTTCACCGGCCGCGACAAGATCGAGATCAGGCTGAACGGCGAGCAGATCGACGGAAGCCCCTTCGAGTCCCGGGTTCGCAACTGACGGTAGGCTCCCGGCAGGCAAGGACTTACGTGGGCTTGCCGGGGTGCGGTCCATGGGGCTATCTTCGCCCCCCGAGCCCTGGTGGTGAAACTGGTAGACACGCTATCTTGAGGGGGTAGTGCCGCAAGGCGTCGCGGTTCGAATCCGCGCCAGGGCATCGCGCACAGCAGACTTCTCCCCGCATTCCCAGCCACTGTAGCTCAGGGGTAGAGCTCTCGATTCGTAATCGAGCGGTCGTCGGTTCAAATCCGACCAGTGGCTCTCAAGTGTCCCACCGGCACCGTTCCCTGCCTCATCAACCGCTCGTGAAACTGCCTCTCATCGAAAGCTTCGCCGGCTCCGGCACGTTCCGCATCCCTTAGAGCCACGATCTCGTTCTTCCCCAGGTTGTAGGTGATGGCCTGGGTGGGCCACTTCGAGTAGCGGTAGATCGCGCGATTCGCGGTTTCGAACGCCGCATTCGCCACCGGGTCGGTGTCCCGCCTCGCCGCCGCGTCGGGCACAAACTCCACATGCGATGCGAAGTAGTCCACCGCCTCGTCGAATGTCATCCGTCCCGTGTGGATCCCCACATCCACCCGAACCCGCACCGCCCGCATCAGCTGAGCCTGCAGCATGTACAGGTATTCCGCCGGCTGGTAGAATCCGAATGGCTCGCCCTGGCCACCGTCGGCCATGAGCTCCTCCGCGTACAGCCCCCAGCCCTCGGCCGCCATGGAGTCCGACCACATCGACGAGGAATCCTCCACCGCGCCCGGCGTCAGCCATCGAATGTTTGCAATCTCGTCCGCGTGCTGGCCCATGTACTTGTAGTGCCAATCGTGGCCCGGGAAACCCTCGTGCACCGCGGTGGTGGCCACCGATGCCCGGTTGTTCTGGGCCAGCGCTGCCGGATCATTGCCGGTTGGTGAGAGGTAGAAGCGCCCCACTCCGGTCGACTTGAACGGCGGGGCGGGGTAGTACGCTGCGTCAATCGCGCTCCGCAATACCGGCGGTGTCGGCACCACGTCCAGCCGGTACTCCGCGGGGATATCGAACAGTTCCCGCCGCCTGCCATAGTCTACCGCGCGCTTGCCGGTGTCCACATACCACTGCAGCAGCTCGTCGTCGTCACTGGGTGAGTCCTGACCCAGGTGTGACAGCACCTGTCGCATGCTGCTCCGACGCCCGGCATCGGTGTCGAACGGAAGCTCGAGTCCGGCCGCCGCTGCCACCTGGACCGCGACTGAGAAGACCTTCTCCTCATAAAGCGCCACCTGCTGGGCGCCGTAGTCCCACAATTCGGCCGGAGTGCGGTCCACCTTCAGGCAGTTGCGGACCCGCCAGCCATACTCTTCTTCCCCAGCGGCGTAATGGTCGGTGCGGTCGGCCCCGTCATATGCACCGCCAAGGAAACCGGCGAAGGACTCGAACGCCGAAGCCGCAGCTTCCCCAGCTTCGCGAACCGCCGTGACTGCGCTCCCGGCAAACGACCGCTGGCCCAGGTGAGCTGCCGCCTCACCGGGGAGGGTTTCGCGGAAGTAGCGGGCATTGGCGACACTTCCTTCGATGCCGTCCCGCTGCACCATGCGCCAGTCGGGCACGTTGCCGGCAGCGATTCCGGCCTCGAGATTGGCGCGCGCTGTGGCCAGGTAGGCAGGCACCCCAGCGGCGCGCCGTGCCACCAGGTTCCATTCGGCTTCGCTGCCGAGGTCGTCGCCCGCAGGCGTCATCTGCTGGATCTGCCAGTCCACCCCGCGGAATGGCTCGGCGACGTACGTGTCCACTGCACGCTCGTGATAGCGGCGGTCACCGTACTGGCGCAGGAGGAACGCCACCTGCGACGACATCAGCGAACGGTCGACCCGCTCGCTGCTGGCTTCGTCGGCGGGAGCCAGCCCGGCCATCTCCTGCTGGATCTCGCGCAGGAACGCCAGCTCCGCGCGAATGGCCTCTGGAGAGAAGTCCCGCAGCCTGCCGTTGATGTCGGCGAGCGACGGGTCATATCCATCGCCGCCCAGATAGGTGGCGGTGACGGGATTCAGCTCGAGCACGCGCAGGAAGTAGCGGTCGCGGAGCTGCGTGAAGTCCTCGCTGTAGCCGTCGGATGAACCGCCCCTGGGACGGCAGGCAGGGACGTATCGGAGGATCCCGAACAGCGCGGCGGAACGGATTCCCAGCGACAGCACTTCCCGGCGCGGCAGCATCATGCAGGTCTCGCGGATGAGGATTGCATCCAACCTACGCTCTCCGCGCCCCAACCCCC
>CAMLHP010000177.1 GCA_946479805.1 uncultured Gemmatimonadota bacterium
AACGGGCTGGGGCAATTCCAACCTGCAGCCGGGCGCGTGATGGAAACGTGAAGGGGAGGGGAAGGTTGCCTTACTGGCTCCGGACCCGTTCCAGCGCGTTGCGGTGCTCGGTGTATTCCACCCGCTCCAGCGCGATTTCGCGGTCGTAGGCGGCGAGGAAACCCGCGCGAGCCTGGCGCACGCCCTCGCTGTCGCCGCGCCGAGCCGCCTCGGCTTCCCGGATCAGGAACCCGAAAAGGTGCTGCGGCGCGATCTGGGCGATGCTGTCGGCCTGCGCCAGCGCCGCAGCCGGGTTGCCTCCCTCGATCTGCAGCAATGCCAGGTGATAGCGGGCATCTATGTTCACGCTGTCGAGCTGGGCGTACGCCATGGTCGCCATCGGCAGGAAGGTCGTCACCTCCGATGTGTTGCCCGCCTCCGCTGCCGTCATGATCCGGTTGAAGAGCCGGTCAAAACGCTCTCGCGGTGACATCTGGCTGAGGTCCGGCGGCTCGGCCCCCTGGGCCTGGGGTGCGGCCGCGGTCGCCGGAGCTCCGTCGGGGCCGCCCCACACCAGCAGCCCCAACGCGACCAGTGCGACCACACCACCGGCCACCACCCACGGCACCGGGACTCCCGCCCGAACGGGTTCGGGTCCCGCGGCACCGGCCCCACTCCTGGCGCCGCCCCTCGCGGCACCGGCGCCCGGTTCGAGCGGCGCTCCGCAATTGCTGCAGAACCGGCCCGAGGCCGGCTGACCACAGGAGGAACAAAAAGCGGCTGGCTTGCTCATTTCGTCGATCCGCTCATTGGGGAATGGCCCCGCCATGGCAGGCAGTGCACATCTGCGGGTTGCGCTGACGCAGGCGGGTGGCATCGAAGCCGGGCCCGTGCGGGCTGAAGTTGCGGCCGCCCAGGGTGGAGGTCGCATGGCAGCTCATGCAATCGGTCTCGGTGTGGCAGGAGACGCAGCTCTCCAGGCTCTGTCGCGCAGCCTGCCCGTGCCCGGCCGAGAAGAACCGCTTTGCGTCATGGTAGCCGGCATCGAGCGGCAGGTCTACCGAGGCGAGTCCCGCGCTGACGTGGCAGGTGGAGCAGAACTGCTGGGGATTGTGGCAGTCGCTGCAGGCCGCGGTGCGCTGATAGGCTTGCACCGGATGGGTCGCAAGGAATCCTGCGCGGTGGTAACCGGGCGAGCCGTCGGCCGGATTGGGCACGTGGCAATCGAGGCACTGGGGCCGCGCATGGCAAGCGGCGCAGGTTGCCGGCGAAGCTGATGCTGCCGGGCCGTGGATCGCCGAGAAGTCGGCCCCATGCGATGCCGGTCGACGCCTCTCGGTCTGGGCACCGGGCGAGCGTCCCGGCCCGGCAGCGAGGAGGCCATCGGCCACGCGGGGAGTGCCCACGTGGCACACCAGACAGCTTTCCTGGGTGTGGCAGGTGACGCAGCGGCGGGCGCCATCGTCGGCGAGGCTGCCATGGGCCCGCGAGAAATTGGGCTCCAGATGGCTCCTGGGCGGAGCCACGGGCTTGTCCCGCGCCCCCACCCGGGGATCAGGTGGCAGCGCCCTTATTGCCGCGACCTGTTGCGCGTCCACATGGCATTCAGCGCAGAAGTTCTGCGCATGGCAGGTGGCGCACGATGGAGCGACCGGGCCGGGGCCCCCTCGCGCCTGACGCGCGTGGTCCCCTTCCGCAAATCCTTCCTGAAGGTGCGAGGCCGGACGGGGAAATCCGGCGATGTCAGCGGCGGTGAGACGTTCGGCCTCGGCCAGCGTAACGTGGCAGGTACTGCACTCGGCGGGAGCCAGGTCGAGGTGTTCCCCTTCGAGCTGGTGGCAGCTGACGCAGTTGTCGGCCACGGCGAGCTGCACCGCCATCCGGTCGGCGCCGGCCTCGGAGTGGCAGGTCCGGCATTGCAGCGAGGAATCGGCGTGCTGGGCCCGGAACTCCCGCGCGTGCTCCGGGTGGGTGAACCGCAGGTTGGTGCGCGGCACTTCCGGCGGCTCCCATTCCACCACCGGCTTGACGGTACCATCGTGGCAGGTGGCGCAAACGGTGGCGGCGGGAAAGACACCAGGGTCGGTCGGGGCAGACGCCGCGGAGATTCCCGAGTGGCACGCCCGGCAGGAGGGGAAGAGGCCCTTGTGTTCCTCGTGGTCGAACCGGTCGCGGGTGAGGCGCCCCACCAGGGGAGGCGTGGCGGCGGCCACGACGGCGACACCCACCACGCCCAGCCCAATACGCCGGAGCAGCCGGTTCATCGGTAACCTGCCGACGGACCGCGGCGAATCGCCGGTGGGAGCGCCGCCGCATCATCCATGCTCGAGAGCAGAAGCGTGACCCGCGCATGCAGCCGGAGCTGGTTCCAGTCGAACGCCGCTTCGTCGGGCCGGTCGCGGGTTTCGGCATAATTCGCGGCGCCGAGCGCGAGTTGCAGCCGGCTCTCCGCCCGCCACGTGGCATCGATGCCCAGCACCACGAGCTCCGACTGGGTGAACCGGAACTCGAGCGGCCGGGTCAGCGCCGCACCGTAGGCCGACACCGACAGCCGATCGCCCCGCCAGGTTGCGCGGGCATCGAATCCATCCACTGATGCCCCGGGTCCGTATTCCAGCCGGTAGCCGGCTGACAACCGCCACCGCTCGGAAGGCGAGACGGTGGCGCTGATGCTGGTGCGCCAACCGTCGTGATCGACCCGCACCAGCGGAGTCTCGGTTTCGGTGTCGAGGAAGCTGAAGTACTCGGTCGAAGCCGTGACCTGCACTCGCTTGACGGGCGCGACACGGAGCATGCCGTGGGCTGCACGGTAAGGCACCGGCGAGAACGCGCCCCAGATGGTCCAGAGCGGGAAATACGGGCGATACTGGCGCACGCCCGCATTGACGCCGACCGCGCGGCCGGCATAGCCCAGCGCGATCTCGGAAGTTCCGAACCAGCTGTTCGAGAAGTCGTACTCGGTTCCGGCGGTCAGCGACCAGAGGGGCGCAAACTGCCAGGCGCCGCCCAGCGCGGCGCGTTCGCTCCAGAAGTGCCGGGTATCGCGATCCACTTCGCGCTGGTAGTCCAGCCTGACGTCTGCGGTACCGCGGCGCCATCCCAGCGCTCCGCCCACCAGCAGCTGCCGGCTTTGGGGCCGGAACTCATCGAGCGGATTGAGCGCCGGGCTGGTTACCGGCAGGGCCGACGCCTGACCGAGGCCCAGGCCGCCATAGAGTTCGGCTTCGAGCCCGAGCTCACCCATCCGACCTGAGACGCGAGCCCCGTCGAATCCCTGCCAGCCCAGGCGTGACGAAAGCACCTGTCGCCCGGCCCGGGCCGTGAACGCCTCGCCGGCGTACTCGGCGTAGCCCTCCAGCAGCTGGATCGCGGGGTCGGTGCCGGGCCATGCATCGGCATCTCCCAGGTCGAAGCCCGCGCGGGTGCGTACCTGCACCCTGAGGCCCCGGACGCCGAGGCCCCAGAGCGACAGGTCCGCTGTGGTTACCGCCGGGCCGCCGCGCCGCTCTTCGCCGGGGCGGTAGATGTAGCAGAACGTGGTAGTGGAGGGACAGCGCGCGATGATGCCGTCGGGCGAGACCGGCCCTCCGGTTGGTCCCGGGACTACGTCGGTGGCGGGCAGGCTGTCGAGCACCACGCCCCGGAACGCCGCCATCTGCGCCTGCGCATCGATCCGCAGCCGCCAGCCCTGGGCCATGAGCGCCGAGGGAAGCATCACGCAGCCGATCATGGCTGCGACGACCATCGCGCCGGCGCGCCCGGTCATGGGGGTGGCTCCGCCGGTGTCAGCCGCGGCTTGAGCGTGGCGGGATCGGCCTGGAAGTGGCAGACGCTGCATTCGCGGGGCGCGTAGTGATTCACCGATTCCGAGTGGCAGCCCAGGCAGAAGTTCCGCACCGGCTCGAGCCTCGCCACCGTGGCCGCTGCATGGCAGGCGCTGCAATCGGTGTGAGCGTCCGGCAACTTGGCGTGGGCCGGCATTACCTCGTCGGTCCGGTGGCAGAGCGCGCAGGAGCGTCTCGGCCGGTGGTGCCGCGCGTGGCACGCGGCGCAGGTCTGGACCGAGTCCGCCGACGCGAGCGTCACCGGCGTGGTGTGGCAGCTGTTGCAGCTCAGCTCGGCGTGTTCACCATGCGAAAACTCCACCTCGCGCTCACGCGGAGCTGCGGCTGGGCGGGAGCCGGTGACGTGCACGGTCACGCTGGCGGTGATGGGCGGTGAGCTGTCGGCCGCTTCGTGGCATTGGGTGCAGCGGTTCGACGCCGGCGCCTGGTGATGGCATATCTGGCAGCCACGCGGCGGCTCGAAGGTGAGGCGAGAGCGCGGTGCGTTGGGGACGTGGCAGGTGAGGCAGGCGAGG
>CAMLHP010000178.1 GCA_946479805.1 uncultured Gemmatimonadota bacterium
ACGAAGGTCGCGTTGACCACGCTGTCCTGGTCGCCACTGTACCAGCGGGCCCGGAACGGGACCAGGCTGTCCACGAAGTCCGGCACCGTCTGGCGGAGCCCCGCCGGCTGGAAAACGTGGCCGCGCATGTACTCGAGGAAGGGCGTGCCGCTGGCGCCTTCGATCACGGCGCTCAGCAGGTTATAGCCGTAAGACGAATAGCTGTACCGGGTGCCCGGCTCGAATAGCAGCGTGTCGTCGGCGAAAATGGTAAGCCCCTCGGCAACGGTCGGGAACGGTCGGTTGAGCGCGAACTCGTCGCCGCGATAATGCCGGATGCCGGCAATATGCCCAGCCAGCTGGCGGGTCGTTACGGGCCAGCGCTTTACCGGGAACGACGGCACGTAGCGCTGGACCGGCTGGTCGAGGTCCAGCTTCCCCTGCTCCACCAGCATGCCGAGCGCCGCACTGGTAAGTGACTTGGACACGCTGCCCACCCGGAACCGGGTCAGGGGTGTCACAACCACCCGCTGCTCCAGGTCGGCCCAGCCCAGCCCTTCGCTCCAGAGGATGCGCCCGTCCCGCGCAACCGTGATGGATACGCCCGGCACTCCGGCCTGTTCCATCGTGTCCAGCAGCTCGGTGCGCAGGCTGTCGATCAGCTCGGCAGGCAGTGCTGCGTCAATGGTCGTCACCTGGGCCAGCGCCTCGCCGCGAGGCAGACACATCAGCAGAACGAGAAGCAAAGTCCAACCAGAACGCGTGCCGATCGTCACTTGCCCTCCTCCAATCGGTCCCGTCGCCTCACGCCTCACGCCCCACGCCTCAGTTCCCATTGTCGTGCTCATCCCTTCTTGAAGCTCCCGCAGGCACCGAGTCAGCCAGCAGCTGGGCGAAGTCGACGTTCCCGTCGGCCCAGGCCTGCCTGCTGCACCGGGCGATGCGGGTCTCGCTTGCCGACTGCGCGATAAGCACCACCCATTCCTGGCGCTCGCCCTGTCGCACACGGGGCCGCTCGATAAAAGTCCAGA
The DNA here is from genome assembly GCA_946479805.1 of uncultured Gemmatimonadota bacterium. Next base: position 1,011 of record CAMLHP010000178.1, read on the forward strand.
TGACGCCATCCGGGTCGGTCCAGGTCATGGCAGTTCGCGCTGCTCCAGTTCCCGCTTCAGCTGGTCGGCATTCTCGAACAGGATGGTGTCCATCCCCAGCTTGCGGGCCGGCTCGAGGTTCTGGCTGCGATCATCGATGAAGAGGCTGCGCGCCGGTTCCACCTGGGTCAGCGCCAGCGCCCGGTGAAAGTACCTGAGCGTCGGCTTCCTCTCGCCCAGCCAGCACGAGCTCAGGAAGGCACTGAAGATGCTGCGCAGCCCGAAGTGTCGAATCCGGTGGAGATTGAGCTCCTCGGATTCGTTGTTCATCGTCATCAGGGCGACGTCGGTCCGGGCCGCCAGCCGCCGGGCGAGCGCTATGGCCGCAGGGTCAGGGACGCTCTGTGCGAGCATGAAGTCGGTGAACTGCTCTCGTGAAAATTGCCGCTCGCGGTAGAAGACCGTGCATTCCAGATAGCCTGCCAGGTTCAGGCGGCCCACCTCGAACTCGCTGGAGACTTCCTGGTGGCGGTCCTCGACCTCATCCTCCAGGCCGAAATGCTCCCGCGCCAGGCTGCGTTGCTGGCGATCCCAGCCGTTGGAGCCGAGCACACCACCAATGTCAAAGAAGACATGACTGAACTGCGCGGAAGGCATCAATCCGGAAGGTATGGAAGGTGCATCACCACGCGGGTGGTGTCCGAGGGAGGCGAGACCGGTGACAAGTGGAGCGCGACGTTGCTGGTGTCCCTTACGGCAAGACCGCTGGAGGGTGCGGGCGCAACGGTGAGAGCCAGCAGCACTTCACCATCGACCACATCCTCGCTGGTCAGTTCCACGGTGAAGCGGCCTGTCGCATCGGTGGTGACCTGGCGCGCGAGCACCGGGCTGCCGAATGGAGTGCGGCGGCCCTCGATGCTCACAAGGGCGTCGGCCACCGGCTCGTCCTGTGAACTCCGGATCTCCCCCTCGACAACCCCGGAGCCGATGGCCAGCCGAACATCGGTACCGGAGCAGGCCGCGATAGAAGTGATGAGCAGGTCGGCCACCAGAAGGCCGAGTATGGGGGAGCGGCTACGCACGGGACTCCTCAGGGATGATCACCCACAGAATGATGTAGACCAGAATGCCGGGGAACGCAGCGGACAGGATGGAGATGAGGACATACAGGACCCGGAGCGTGGTCGGGTCCTTGTCCCAGTACGCGGCGAGTCCGCCCACTACGCCGGCGATCATGCGCTCGTCCCGGGAACGCCTGAGGGGTGCGGTAGAGGTCATGCAGTCATGATACGGCAATTCCGCCTGCCGGGCCAGCGGCAACCGGCGGAGGGCGTTCGAAGGTGGTAGTAGTAACAACAACTCCCCAGCGATGTTACGCTGAGGAGTTGCCGTTCTCTGCCTTGGAGTGGGGTCCCGCCCAACTGGCGCGGGTGCGTGTCCCCGGCTGAGGAGACGTGAAGCCGGGTGCTCGGTGCACACAGGCGGTAAGGCGGTAAGGCGGTAAGCTCTAGATTTCGGGATCCAGGTACATTTCCTGGGTCGCCATCTCACCCACTTACCGCCCTACCGCCCTACCGCCTTACCGAAAGTACGGACCCGGATTCTCGCCCTCCGCTGCTGCCTTCAGCCGATACAGCAGCATACCCCATGTGGCAGTCCACGCGTGGTACAGGTCTGTGGGAGCCCGCCAGTTGCCATGCACCAGGCCGAGCCGGCATCCGCCGTCGGTCGGGGCCAGGTCAAACACCAGCGAGGTCCCGGCCCACTCCTCCCCGGTCTCCACCGACCACGCCGCGTGCGCCGGGATCATCATCGTTTCGGCCCGTAGCCGATATACGATGCTGCGCCCTCCAAATCCCAGCTCGGTGGCGCCTGAGGGAGTGATGATCACGTCGGAAGTGCACCAGCGGGCGAACCCGTCGCCTGACGCAACCAGCGGAAAGACGGTCCGCGCCGGGACCTCGATGTCCACCAGGAGCCGAATATCAGACATGATGTGCATGCCAGTCTGGTCTCCGCAATCCGTCAGGCAGGGGCCAGGCGCACCGTAAGCACGACTGTTTTCACGTGGCACTCATCGGCCGTCACCACCACGCCCGTGGTGTCCCAGCCGGCATAGCCCGGCGCGGTGATGCTCACGTCGTAAGTGCCCTCCCGCTCGAAGGGGCCCGAGAGTGAATTGCCGAAGACCTGCAGCGCCTCTTCGAACTCGCCGTCTCTCACGGTACCGGCTGGCGTGACACCTGGCGAATCACCGGTGGCGGCATCGAGCACCGAAACCGAAATCGAGGACCGGGCTTCCATGGTGCACATCACCTGGCCCGAATCTGGTACAGGTCCTGCGCGCTCGTCGGGTGCGGGTGGTCCGGATTGACAGGCGATGAAGGCGAGTGGTGCGACCAGCGAGAGTATTCCGCATGAAGCACGCATGACTGGGCTCCGGGTTGGCGGTCGGTAGCGCCCCTGAAGATACCGTCTGCTATTCGGTGGCGCTCATCCCCCACACCATCGTCACCAGCGCGAAGGCCGCCACCGGGATTCCAACAATCATCCTGCTGGTCCGCACATCCCGGCCCAGCCGGAGCGAGTCAATCTCGGCGATGGCCACCGCAACCAGGCAGGAATCGCAGTCGGCCGGAGCCCCTGCCTTCACTCCGCGCAGCGAGTCCACATCGAACGCCAGCTGCCGGATGCTGATGAACTTTCCATCATGCCAGACTTCAACATCGCGGTGTTCGGGCAGTGTCTCGGAAGGCGGCAGGGCAATTCGTCGCGGGCCCAGTGAGCAAGCTGCGACCAGGAGTGTCCCCGCCAGCAGCGCCGGCATCCCGCCCCTTCTAGTCCACATACGGCAGCCAGCGCAGCAGCAGCAGCCTCCCCGCGACGAACGCGAACTCGAGGTGGTCTTCAACCTCGGACTCGGGGCGCTGGTAGCTCAGGATCAGCGTGTCCCCGGCGAGCCTCATGCTCTCTTCGGTGCCCAGTGCCGTGCGCACTGCGCCGGCGTCACTCTGCCCTACCCTGAGCCCACCGGGCAGCTGTACGTCGCCATCGTCGAACTCCGACTGGATCAGGAACTGGCGACCGTTGGCGCCCGACTTGAGGAAATGAAAGCGCCGCCCCGGATAGATGACCGTCGTGAGGGTGTCCTGGGCCTCGACGTGACGGTTGGGCACCAGCTCCTGCTGGACGCTAGCCGCAGCTCCCAGCGAGCGCCGAAGCTCGGCGGTCGAGCTGCCCTGCGCGGTCCCCAGCAGCCAGAGCCGGTTGAGACGCTCGACCCGGGGACTGACCGGAGCCGGCTCCGGTGCCGCCGGCGGCGGAGGCGAGC
>CAMLHP010000179.1 GCA_946479805.1 uncultured Gemmatimonadota bacterium
TCACGCCCCACCAGTTCGTCAAAGCGCTCCCCACCACTCCCGGCTCACATCCACCGTGAAGCCAAATTCTCCCGTCCTGAGCGCCACTCCCGCCTCCACCCGTATCAGCCGCATGAACAATTCCAGCGCCACGCCAGCCACAGGTCTCAGGCCGTCGGACTCCGTCCATGGCACCAGTCGGCCATCCGTCAATCCGTCTATCCGTCCGTCCGTCCATCCCACCGCGAAGAACGGCCCCACCGTCATCGTCTTCCCGGTTGACGCGAACGACCCCAGCGGAATCGCCGGCACCGGCGCCTCGAACCGCCACTCCAGGTGCCCCAGCGCCATGTGCCGGCCGCCGAATGCCCTGAACGGCTCTCCCACCAGCGAGCCGCGTCCGCCCATCACGAAGCTCCGGTAATCGGGCAGTCCGCTGGTTGCCGTGCCGCCCCGGAGCGACAGCAGCAGTTCGGTTTTGCCCACCGGATACTCCAGCTGGGCGTCGATGCGCGCCCTGATATAGTCCGACGGACCAGTGCCCCCCTCGAACGCAACCGAGCCCGTGACATCTCCCGTGTTGGCCACGCCCCCCCGTCCGCCCCGCTCCAGCAACAGCCGGCCCACCGAGTATGCTCCGGCACCGCCCAGCTCCGGGTTGGGCCGGTAGCTGCCATGGGCCGGCTGGTAGCGGATCTCCATCGGCCGGGCCCGGACCCGGGCCCCGCTCAGCTCTACCGCATGGCGGCCCCCCAGCCGCTGCCGGAGGCCAATCCTCGCCTCATCCAGCAAGTAATAGTCCCCGTAATCCTTGCCGAACTCCTGGGCCAGGATCGAGTTGAGAGCCGGAGCGATGACAGGGACATCACCCACATCCGTCACCGCCCGTTTCACCTCCGCCGAGAGCTGGGTGGCACCCTGGGCTACCCGTAGCTCCAGCCCGCCGGTGGCGCGCTCGTCAGAGGTACCGAGGCCAATCGCGGGCCTGAGCTGGATCCGGTTCCGGCCCAGCCCGATCACCGCCCGCGCCCCCAGCGCCAGCCCCTGGACCCGGTTCACCTTCACCAGGTCGCTCACCCCCCCGCCGCCAATCCGGGTGCTGGGCAGCCCGCTCAGCAGCGTGGCACCCGCAATTCGCTCCACATCGGCGCGCAATGCAGCCATCTCCTCGGCCTCGAGCGGCCGGCTAACCCCCTCCACCGCCGCGTCGATCGGCTCGTGGAAGAGCGAATCCGGCCCGCCCGGCTGGCGCAGACCCGCGATGCTGAAGCCGGTGAATAGTTCGTCCGGCAGCGGAACGTTGAATTCGTAGTTTCCGATTTCCCAGCGGCCCCGAATGATGCCCCGCGCCGGAAAGTCGAGCCAGCTGAACCGGCGGCGGATCTCGATCGACTGTCGCCACGGGAGCCAGTAGCGCCCTTCCCAGTTGGCGCTCTCCAGCGTGATCGAGATGTCTTCCAGCTGCGAATCGAGATAGGACGCCGGCGTGAAGCTGAAGCGGAACCGTACCAGCTGGGAGTTGGCCGCGTCGAGGTAGAGCGTTCCCACTACTCGAGGCGCGCCGAAGTCCTTCGGCCGCACGGCAAGCGCGGTGAGCCGAACCGTCCCGCCCGCGCCCTGGACCATGAGCGAGTCGGCGAGCGCGAAGTCGTACAGCGACAGTCCGCGCGCGGACAGCGGATGGGGGACGTCACGAACTTCGTCGCCCTCGCCGATCCGGATCTGCTCGCCGAAGTTGTTGGTGACAATGCCGAGGTGGTCGCGGTGGTAATTGATGTCGGTGGGGAGATAGTTGCCGTCGCGCCAGCCGACCACGACCTGCTTGCTCTGGTTCGGTGCGCGCCAATACACTTCCACCACCAGCTGGTCCGCCTTGACCAGGCGGGGCGGCTCGCGCAGTCCCTCCTCACCGATCTGCGCCTGGAAGAACACGAACCCACGGGCCGTCGTGTGGTAGCTTGTGAGCGACGAGTCCGACAGCGTGCGGTCCCGCGCCTCGGCGCCCTTCCGCGCCAGTTCGAGCGCCGCGGCCGAGTTCCAGTCCTGGGCCTCCAACAATGATGCCCCGGCCAGCAGCGATGCCCCGGCCAGCACTGCCGGCACCAGCAATTTCAGAGAGCGGAGGATCGGTGGAGAGAGCGCCATTGCGCGGAATATTCGGGGGTCCGGTGGGCAGGGCAAGCTCGGCGAAACGCGGGGTCGCCCTCCTCTGTTGCATCCTGCTCCTTTCGGGCTGCGGCGGGCGGCGCCGGGCCGAACCTGCGCCGCTCCCAGGCGAGAGCGGAAGCTCGCTCGGCACCATGCCGGCGGCGGCCGTCGCGGAGCTCGAGGTGGCGGGCGTGCAGCCGTCCGATACCTCGGTCACGACCCCGGCTGGCCTCCCCCGCACCGTTGTGGTGCGGCACGGATTTCCGGACAACGCCGTGTTTGCGGAGGTCAGGTTCGACTCGGCCGCCTTCGGCGGGCGCGGGGCCGACGTCACCATAACCATTGACCCGCTGCCGGGGCTTTATGGTGTGACCATCGAGTCCAGCCGGCCGTTCACCAGCGCTGAGCTCACCTTTCACTATGCAGTGCACTTCCTCGCTCCCGCCGAGGCCCGCAACAAGCATGGCAGCAACATCGCGTTTGAGCGGACCCTCGCCATTGGAAAGCTCGAGGGAGATCAGGTCACCTTCCTCACGTCGCATCGTCCGGCCACCGACATCCTCCGCGCCACCATAGCGGGACCCGGCACCTACATCGTCGGAGCGCCGCGGTGACTCTTCCAGGGTGACCCTTCAGGGATGATGCTGACTCGGGAAGAGTTCAGGGCACTCGCGCGCCCGGGAGCGGTCGTGCCGCTGATGGCGGAGCTGGTGCTCGACGCCATTACCCCGGTCGCCGCGTTTGCCCGGCTTCATCGCGGCGGATTCGGCTTCCTGCTGGAATCGCTCGAGGGCGGCGAGCGCTGGGCGCGGTACACATTTCTCGCGACTGAGCCATCGGAAGCGTGGCGCTATCGAGGGAGCAGCGTGGATCGCTGGACCGCCGCGAATGGCTGGCAGCCGCAAGCTGACGGCCTGGCGCCACTCGATCACCTCGGCGCCATCATGCGGAAGGCGGAGCCTGCGCCGGTGCCTGGCCTGCCCCGCTTCACCGGCGGCGCGGTGGGCTTCCTGGGCTACGACATCGTCCGCTCGCTGGAGAAGCTCGGCCCCGGGCCGGCCGACGACCGCGACATCCCCGACGCCGTGCTGATGATCGCCGACACTGTGGTTGCGTTTGACAACCTCCGCCACCGCGCGCTGATCATCGCCAACGTGCGAGTAGGGGATCGAGATGCAGACGCAGACTCGGCATACGACCACGCCCTCCAGCGGATCGAGGACTGGGCAGAGCGCCTGAACACGCCAGCTGACCTTCCGTCCATCCGACTGTCCGTCACGCCGGCGGCGCCAACGGCGCCGACGGCGTCCGCCGCGGCAAAGCCGCCCGCTGATCGGGCTCCCGCTGAGTTCCTGCAGCATGTCTCCCAGCTCCAGAACCACATAGCAGCCGGCGACATCTTCCAGGCCGTCCTCTCAAGGCGCTTTGAGGCCCCGGCGCCGGACCCTCTGCTGGCCTATCGCTACCTCCGCGCACTCAACCCCGCGCCCTATCTCTTCCTGCTCCACCTCGACGGACTCCATCTGGTGGGCAGCTCGCCCGAGGTGCTCGTGCGAGTGGAGGACGAGACGGTTACCGTGCGCCCAATCGCGGGCACCCGGCCCCGGGGAGCCACCGAGGAGGAGGACGTCGCGCTGGAAGCGGAACTTCTCGCCGATCCCAAGGAACGTGCCGAGCACCTGATGCTGGTGGACCTGGGGCGGAACGATGTCGGGCATGTGTCCGCGTACGGCACCGTGGAGGTCCCGGTGTTCATGGCCATCGAGCGATACTCCCACGTAATGCACATAGTGAGCGAGGTACGCGGCAGGCTGGCGGAGGGCAAGACCGCGCTCGATGCTCTGGCAGCCGCATTTCCTGCCGGCACCGTCTCGGGCGCGCCCAAGGTCCGCGCCATGCAGCTGATCGATGGAATGGAGCCGGTGCGCCGTGGCCCTTACGCTGGTGCGGTGGGCTACATAGGCTGGGGCGGGAGGAACCTCGACACCGCCATTGCAATCCGGACGGCTGTCATCAAGGACGGCAAGGCCTGGGTCCAGGCCGGCGCGGGAATCGTGGCGGATTCGGTGCCGGAGAACGAACTCCGGGAAACCGAAGCCAAGGCCCGCGCAGTGCTGCTGGCGCTGGAGCTGGCGGCAAGCTAAGGCGGTCAGGCGACGCCACCTTACCGCCTT
>CAMLHP010000180.1 GCA_946479805.1 uncultured Gemmatimonadota bacterium
TGGTGGCGTTGATGGTGAGCCGCAGTTCAGCTCCCACCGCGGTAAAGGGGCGGGGACGCACTTCGTTGTAGACGTACGGACCCTCGTCTCCGGCCGAGCCCTGGCCGCCGGTCAGGCCGCCGCCCGTGTACGCCCGCATGGTCCACACGGTGCCATCAGCCGGCAGCGCAGGCATCTCGAAGGTGAACACGTGCCCGGCGATGTACATCACGAAGCCGGGGTTGGGCTGCGGTGCCCTTACAGCGGCGGCAGAGAGCGGCGAGCCGCCCACCATCACCACCTGGTCCAGCGTAGCAACCGGCTTCAGGTTGGCCTGACCGCCGCAGTTGATCAGAGTGCTGAACTGGTTGATCGGGTATACGCAGCCGAAGTCGAACAGCGATGCCACCGCTGGCCGCGCATCAGTCGACGGAGCTGACGGATCAACAAAGCCCCAGCTGCCGCCGGCCGCGGTGTCGAATGGCACCACGACGTTGTGGGTGACATCAATCACGGAGTCCACCACTCCGCCGCCGCCCCAGTACACCTTTATGTCTGCCGCGCGAGCCGCGAAGCCGATGATGGCCTCGACGTTGCGCCAGGTGCTCTGGGTAGTGGCGTACGAGCGGGCCTCATAGATCGTGGTCACCCCGGCAAGTTTCCCGGCATTGTTATAGGAGCTGATGTCATCCGCGCTGAAGCCGAAGTTGTTGACTTCGAGGTTTCCGGCCGTCGGGTGTGCTGCGGTCTCCACGTCGCCGTCGAACCACCGGGAACCGTTGTAGCTGCACTCGTTGGCCCCGTCGGCGTTGGTGAAGCCTTCGGCGCCGTTGAAGCAGCCGCGGCTCTGGACTGTAACCCAGTAGTCCCCCGGCATCGTGGCCTCGAGCTGCGTGGCCAGCTCCAAGGCTGGATCCACGCCGTACGCCGCCGCTCGCGCCGGATCCACTGCGGCCGCCTGAATTCTCAGTGAGCTTGTCGCCCGGAAGCCGCCGGTGTTCGGCATCGCCAGCGCAAACGAGGCAGGTGCCGCTGACGCTCGGCCCGCGTTGATGGTCACGAAGTATGTGCCAGGTACGTTGTTGTAGGCGCTTCCCAGCCGAATGCTGTCGAGCCTCATCGTGACCTGCTGGGATCCCGACATCAGCTCGGGGACGTACCCGGTGAATTCGGCAGCCCACCCATTCGCCGGCGGGAAGGGCTTGCTGAACGTCCCCTTCACCGGATCGATGGTGGGCACCACCGTGTCGCTCAACTCCATCCCACGCCCGTACACCGCCTGGGTCACCGACACAGCGTATTCCCTGTCGGTGGCTGGAGGACGGGGAGTCACTTCCTTGACGATACGGACCGATTCCTGGCTCGACGGCCCCGACGCGTAGGAGTTGACATCGAATGCCACCACCGAGTAGAAGTAGCGGAAGCTGTTGCGGACGGTTTTGTCTTCGTAAATGAACGGCACGCCATTGCCGCCGAGACCCGCATTCAGCGTGTCGGCCCGCAGGACCACCGGTTCTCCGCGGGATGCCAGGAACCTGTCGCCGCCCCGCACCTGGATGATCGCCCGGTCCAGTGGAATCTCCGCCCATACGGTTCGCTCGACTCCCGGCTGGAATTCGGCTGGTATGTAGTCCACCTCGCAGCCGGTGAAGTAGCCCAATTCCGGCGCGCATTGAACCAGAGACCCGCTCATCACATCGTGACCAATCGTACCGGAATAGTCCCTCATGCTGGTGCCTGAGTAATCAAACGACGCCAGCAGCTTCATCGACTTGGGATCCGAAGTCCGGCCCCGGTAGATCCGGTATCCCTGCACATCGAACTGCCGGAAGTTGGGATCGTAGAGCACGTTGGGCACCGGAGGCCCGCCGTGGGGCGGCACCACCGTAGCCGTCGATGCCAGCTCGAAGTAGGGATCCCCGGTCTCCTCGCTGGGCGACGGCCGCCAGACGATGGTCACCTGGTTGCTGCCGGGGATCAGATGGAACTCGGGAGGTTCGGGCGCTACCGGCAGCACGAACTTGTTGTCGAAGAGACGCTGGGCCACCAGCGCCTTGTCGAGGAAGGAACGGGGCTGGACCAGGTATTCGTCCTGCTGGGCGATTCCGTCGCCGTTGACGTCGCTGTAGCCGAGGAACCCCGCTATAGAGTCCGCCAGGTTGGCGCCGATGCTCGCCAGCTGGGCCGGATCGGCGAATCGGAGCGGATCGCCCGGCGTCACTTCGCCGCCAGGCACATACGAAGCGACCGACACTGGCGCGGCAAACACATATGCAACTGCCAGCGTCACCTGCTGGCCCGGAAGCAGGTCCGGCAACGCGCTGCTTTGGACGAATCTTGAGTCGCGGGGAAGGCTGTTGTTGATGTAGCAGAGCCGGGTGACCGGCGGCGGACCGTGGTCGCAGTTGGCGTCGCCGGCAGCTGGCGAGATGCCTCCCGACAGGTAGCGCCAGAGCTGCGAAACGTTCCTGGAATCACCAAAGGTTCCGCCCCCGGCGATGTTGGTGAAGAGATGGACTGCCCCCCTCCCGTCGCTCCCACCCAGCAGCTTCACGCCGATGAACCCTACGCCTAGTTCGAACGGCTCAGCGTGTATGCCTGGATCCAGTGACCACGACGACGGCGCGACAAAATTCGCCTGGTACGTGTTACCCATGGCGAAAGGCAGGTGCACACCGCTGTAATTCTCGCCTGCGTCACCGACGTCGAAGTCGGTGCCGATCCCGGCGAAGAAGCTGGTGATAGTGTATCCATCGTCAGGCAGGTCCACACCCAGCTCGGCGTCGGCGAGTTCGTGGAATGCGCGGGCCTGTTGCAGCAGCAGTGCCCTCATGCCGGGCTCGATCCCACTGTAGTCTGCCTCGTTCAGCGACGTGATGTTGGTGAGTGTATAGAGGACGTACATTACGTCCTCGTTCCCCTCCGGGTAGTTCCATCCCATTACCCGGTGTTCGGCAACAACACCCAGCGGGTGCGGCCGACCAGCATTCCTGCGAGGATTCCCCTCCCAGGACAGCCACCAGAGATCCCCTTCCGAGGCCGAAGCCCGGCCCCTGAGGGATGGCACGAAGAGCTCGGCTGCGGGTCCCGCCGTGGGCACTCTTGCTGCATCAGGCCACGACCCGAGGTTCTCCGGAATCGCCGCATCCAGGATGTCCTGGAGCGGCTCCCCATGCTCGGTGGTACCCTTGGAATCAAAGAAGTAGCCGCCCGCAGTATCGCCCGCCCAAGGACTGGATGGATCGCCGGGATCGATAATGCCCGCCAGCTGGAGCCCCGAGTTGAAGCTGTAATTGTTGACGGTGCCCTTGGGCCAGTATGCTGTGGTAATCACCGTCGAGCCGGTATGATCGACGCAGATGTGGCCCTCGGGCCGGAGGCCGCACTGTACCCGGTTCACGTCGAAGACCGCAGCGCCCGGCGCCAGGAACTGTGCGCGGAGAGGCCCCGCTGCAGCCATGGCGATCAGCAATCCGGTCGGCACCATCCAGCGGCGGGAGGTTCGCATGGAAGTCCTGGAATGAGGGGTATTTCAATCAGTGACGAAGGCCATTGGCAGCCTTGCACATGAAGCGCCAAGTCCTGCACTCACAGCAGCTTGACAAGGGTGGCCCCGGGTTCGTTCTTTCCCCCGTGAATACCCCGTTCAGCGACCCTGCTCGCACCCTCCGCCGGCTGGCGTGGGCCGCCACCGGCCTCTCCGTCGGGCTCATTACCTTCGGCGGAGTCGTCCGCATCACCGGCTCCGGTATGGGCTGCGGCGACCACTGGCCGCTCTGCAATGGTCAATGGTTCCCGCCGCTCGATCTCCCCACGGCCATCGAGATCGGCCACCGCTGGATCGCCGCAATCCTCAGCATCCTGATAGTTGCAGTGGCCTGGCAGGCATGGCGGCGGCATCGGAGCGAGCCGCGGCTGTTCCGCCCCGCCCTGCTGGCGCTGGCGCTGCTGATAGTCCAGGTCCTGCTGGGCGCGGTCACGGTGAAGCTGGAGCTACCGGCCGGGGTGGTCATTGCCCACCTCGCCAACGCCATGCTGCTCCTGGCCGTCCTGCAGGTAACCGCCCTGCGCGCCGCCGAGCCGCCGAGCCGCCAAGCCGTCGAGCCGTCGAGCCGTCGAGCCGTCGAGCCGTCGAGCCGCCGAGCCGGTCAGGCGACCAGCCGCCACCGCTGGCATCCCCTGGTCCTCGCAACTGCCGCGCTCGGCTTCC
>CAMLHP010000181.1 GCA_946479805.1 uncultured Gemmatimonadota bacterium
ATCATCGCCATCTCCAGTACCACGATCATCGTCAAGGCCTTTGCCGAGGAAAAGATCACCGGTCGCGTCACCGACGTTGTCTTCGGCGTGCTCATCATCGAGGACCTCATAGCGATCCTGCTGCTGGCGATCCTGACGACCGTCTCTACCGGCGGTGGCATTTCCGCTGCGGAGCTGATGCGGACCGGGCTCCGGCTCGGTGCATTCCTGGTGGGCTTCATCGCGATCGGGCTGCTGCTGGTTCCCCGCCTGGTCCGCTACACGCTGCGCCTGGGCAGCGCCGAGACGACTCTGGTCACCACTGTCGGTATCTGCTTCGCCACCGCGCTTGTGGCGCTCTCGTTCGGTTATTCCGTGGCGCTGGGCGCGTTCATCGGCGGCGCGCTGGTGGCGGAGTCGGGTCAGGCCACCCGTATAGAGCACCTGGTGGCACCCGTGCGTGACATGTTCGCCGCGATCTTCTTTGTGGCGGTAGGCATGATGATCGACCCGGCGCTCGTTGCCGAGCACTGGCTCGCGGTGCTGGTGCTGACGATGGTGGTGATAGTCGGCAAGGTGCTGTCGGTGAGCTTCGGCGCGTTTCTGGCAGGCTACGGAACCCGCACCTCGGTGCAGTCGGGGATGAGCCTGGCGCAGATCGGCGAGTTCTCGTTCATCATCGCGGGGGTCGGGCTCGCCGCGGGCGCCACCCGACCGTTCCTCTACCCCGTGGCGATAGCGGTCAGCGCCATTACCACGCTCACCACGCCATGGCTGATCCGCGCCGCGGCACCGGCGGCGTCCTGGGTCGACCGCAAGCTTCCCCGCCCCTTGCAGACCTTTGCTACGCTGTACGAGACCTGGCTCCATCGACTGCAGCATCGCCCCAAGGGAACCCGCTCACCGATCCGGCAGCTGGCCGGGCTGCTGCTGCTCGATGTGGCGCTGATGGCGGCCATCGTGATCGTGACCGCGCTCGAGATCGGTCCGGCCAGCGAGATGCTGACGCAGAGATTCGGCTGGAGCCAGCGGGTGGCGCGGTGGGGCGTCATCGCCGGGGCGGCGCTGGTAGTACTGCCGCTGGTGTTCGGCTACTTCCGAACGGCGCGGCGGCTGGGCCGGGTCTGGGCCGCCGACGTAGTGCCCGAGGCCGCGACGGGAAAGGTGGACTTCGGTGCGGCGCCGAGACGTGCGCTGGCGGTGACCCTCCAGCTGGCGATCGTGGTCGCCGCCGGCATCCCTCTGGTGGCCATCACGGCGCCGTTCCTGCCGCCGCTGCGTGGTCCGCTGGTCTTCGCCGGGCTGCTGCTCCTGCTGGCCATCGCCTGGTGGCGCAGCACGACTGATCTCCGGGGCCACGCGCAGGCCGGCGCAGAGGTGCTGGTGTCCGCGCTGAGCCGCCAGATGGCCACCGAGGAAGCCACCCACCAGACGCCCCTGCCGACCACCGAACTCACCGACGTGCGACTGCTACTGCCGGGGCTGGGCGAGCCGGTGGCGATCGCGGTGCAGGAGACGGATCATGCGGTGGGAAGGACGCTAGCGGCGCTCGACCTGAGGAGCAGGACCGGCGCGGTGGTGCTGGCAATCACCCGGGGCGGCAAGCCGATATTGCTGCCGACGGGGCACGAAACCATCCAGGCTGGCGATCGGCTGGCGGTGGCGGGCACCAGAAAAGCCGTGCATGCTGCTGCGCAACTGCTGGCAACTGGGAGTTAGGGATTGGAGGTTAGGGGTTAGGGCCCCAACCCCTGATCCCTGATCCCTGATCCCTGATCACTACCCCCTGCGCCCGCTGTTTGCCTAGCGCCGGGCCAGGAAGAACCGCTTGAGCAGTGCGCCGCACTCCTCTTCCAGCACCCCACCCAGCACCTCGGGCCGGTGATTGAGCCGCGGATGACGCAGCAGGTCATGCACCGAGCCCGCCATGCCGGCGCGCGGGTCCCAGGCGCCGAAGACGACCCGCTCCACCTTTGAGAGGATTATCGAGCCGGCGCACTGGGTGCACGGTTCCAGCGTGACATAGAGCGTGGACCGGGCGAGCCGAGGCTCGCCCAGCTTCTCGATGGCGCGCTGTATTGCCAGCAGCTCGGCGTGAGCCGTGGCGTCATTGCGGATGATGGTTTCATTGTGCGCTTCGGAGAGAACCTCCCCATCCCGGCATACCACCGCGCCGACGGGAACCTCCTCCCGCACCGCCGCCGCACGGGCCAGGCGGAGCGCGGCCTCCATGCCGGCCAGGTCGGCCGGTGATGGCGCTCCCCTACGCACTCACCGCCTCGGACATGCTTTCCTCCCGGCTGAAGGCCAGCGCATCGCCGCTCGTGTCCACCACGATCGTGTCGCCCGGCTGGTACCTGCCCTCCAGCACCTCGAGCGCTATCGGATTCTGCAGCTCCCGCTGGATCACCCGCTTGAGCGGGCGGGCGCCGTACACCGGGTCGTAACCCCGGCCTGCGAGCCAGGCGCTCGCTTCCGGAGTCACACGCAGGCTGAGGTGACGCGCTGCCAGCAACTCTTCAAGATGGCCCAGCTGGAGCGTGACGATGTGCGCCAGGTCACTCCGTGACAACGGATGAAACACAATGACGTCATCCACCCGGTTGAGGAACTCGGGCCGGAAGTGGAGCCGGAGGTCCGCCCGGACCGCCGCCTCGACCTTTTCCCACTCGGCACCCCCCTCAAGCGAGGCCCCCAGGGCGTCCACTATGTGCTGGCTCCCGATATTGGAGGTCATGATGATGACACTGTTGCGGAAATCGACGGTTCGGCCCTGGCTGTCGGTCAGTCGGCCGTCGTCGAGTATCTGGAGCAGCAGGTTGAAGACGTCGGGATGCGCCTTCTCGATCTCGTCGAAAAGGATCACGCTGTAGGGACGCCGCCGGACGGCCTCCGTGAGCTGACCCCCCTCGTCGTAGCCGATGTATCCCGGTGGTGCGCCTATCATGCGCGCGACCGCGTGTTTCTCCATGTACTCGGACATGTCGAGCCGAACCAGCGCGCGCTCATCGTCGAACAGGAACTCGGCCAGCGCCCGCGCGGTCTCCGTCTTTCCCACGCCGGTGGGACCCAGGAAAATGAACGAGCCGGTCGGGCGGTTGACATCCTGCAACCCTGCCCTGCTGCGACGCACCGCGTTTGCCACGGCACGCACAGCGTCGTCCTGGCCCACCACCCGCCGGCCCAGCTCCTCCTCGAGATGGGTGAGGCGATCGCGCTCCGACTCCAGCATCTTGGCCACCGGCACCCCGGTCCACTTGGCCACTATCTCGGCGATGTCCTCGGCGTCGACTTCCTCCTTGAGGTACTTCGCCTGCTGCTGCACCGTTGCCAGCCTCGCCTCGTCCTCGGCCAGCTTCCGCTCCAGCTCTGGGATACGACCGTAACGCAGCTCGGCAGCTCGCTGGAGGTCGCCGCTCCTCGTGGCCTGGTCCACCTCGATCCGGCGAGCCTCGACCTCGGCCTTGATTTCGCGGATACCCTGGATGGCGTCCTTCTCGGATTGCCACTGCGCCTTCATCCCGGCGCTCTGCTCCTTGAGCTCGGCAATCTCGCGCTCCACCCTCTCGCGCTCCTCGGTACCTGCCCTGTCCTTCTCCTTGAGCAGCGCCTGCCGCTGGATCTCGAGCTGGGTGATGCGACGCTCGACCTCATCGATTTCAAGCGGCAGGCTGTCGATCTCGATCCGAAGCTTGCTGGCCGCCTCGTCCACCAGGTCGATCGCCTTGTCGGGCAGGAAGCGATCGCCGATGTAGCGATCCGACAGCGTAGCGGCGGCCACTATGGCGTTGTCGGTGATCCGCACGCCGTGGTGCACTTCGTACTTCTCCTTGAGGCCCCGGAGGATGGCGATGGTGTCCGCCACGCTCGGTTCGCCCACCATCACCGGCTGGAAGCGCCGCTCCAGCGCGGCATCCTTTTCGATGTGCTTGCGGTACTCGTCCAGCGTGGTGGCGCCAACCACGTGAAGCTCGCCCCGCGCCAGCGCCGGCTTGAGCAGGTTGGATGCATCCACCGCACCCTCGGCCGCGCCCGCGCCGACGATGGTGTGCAGCTCGTCGATGAACACCACGTAGCGGCCCTCGGCCTCGACCAGTTCCTTGATGACCGACTTGAGCCGCTCCTCGAACTCGCCCCGGTACTTGGCGCCGGCCAGGAGCTGCCCGATATCGAGCGTGACCAGCTCGCGGCTCC
>CAMLHP010000182.1 GCA_946479805.1 uncultured Gemmatimonadota bacterium
CCCTGCATCCGGTAGCCCCACATCGTCTCCTCGAAGTCCACCCACGGCGTCTGCATCAGCCCGGCGCTGACTCCGACTCCGCCCTTAACCGGCCGCCAGGTCGCGTAGGCGTACTTGAGCCTCAAGTCCAGCGAGCCATCGGCCACCCGATAGACGTCCGACGTAACCCGGGACGTCAGGCCATGTCCCAGGTCGCCCCGGACATTCACGTACGCCCGCGTGAGGTCGAACGCGTTGTAGTCGTCCGCCGCATCGGCGAACTGGTACCCATACTGCGCGTAGACCACGCCATCCAGCCTGACTGTGGGTCGGTCACTGGCGTGCTGCGCCGTCACCGCTGGCGTGACGCACAGCCACAGCACCGCAGTCCATCCCGCTGCCTTCCAGAACATGTACGCTCCGGCGTTGGATTCATGCTACGATCAGGAGCTTGATAATGGATCTGGGGCGTAACGAGCCGGCCCGCGCCCTGTCACGGGACTGTCACGAGGTGCTGCCTGCTGTGGGGATGTTGCTGGAAGCGTGCTTCGACTGCCTAGCCTTTCGGGAACCAGCAGCTGATGACCGTCCCCTGGCCCAGCGTGCTCTCGGCTGATACCCGGCCGCCGTGGCTCTCGACCAGGTGCCGCACGATGGACAACCCGAGTCCGGTGCCGCCCTCTTCCCGCGAGCGCGACGGGTCGGCCCGGTAGAACCGTTCGAAGATCCGCGGCAGGTGCTCCAGCGGAATGCCTGAACCGGTGTCTGACACGCTCAGCAGCACCCCATCGTCCGCTTCCTCTGCCCGCACCGTGATGCGCCCGCCCGCCGGCGTGTAACGCAGGGCGTTGTCGACCAGGTTGGACAGCACTTGCCGCACCGCATCAGCGTCGGCGTGAAATTCGATGTCACTGTCCGGACCCTCGGCCTCCAGCCTCACATGGCGCTCGGTCGCCTGGTCCAGGTGCAGGGCGACTGCATCGCGCACCGCCGCACCGGCCGACAGCGGGCCGGGTGATGGCTGCCAGTGGCCCGACTCGATTCGTGACAGGTCGAGCAGGTCGTCCACCAGCCGGTGCATCCGGCGCGAGTTTCCGAGGATGGTGCCGAGGAATCTCTGGACCGTGGCGTCGTCGGGCTTGTCGGCAAGCAGGGTTTCGGCGTAGCCCGATATCGACGTGAGCGGTGTCTTGAGCTCGTGCGAGACATTGGCCACGAAGTCGCGCCGCACGTTCTCCAGCCGCCGCATGTCGGTCAGGTCGTGCAGCACGATGACCGCGCCGCCTTCCGGAAGCGCCCTGGCGTTGAGCAGAAGGGTGCGGCCGTCGATGTCCACGGTCCGGCTCTGTTCAGCCTCGCCGTCGAGCGCCGCGCCCACGACTTCCCGCGCTTCCCTCGCCCGGAACATCGTGCGCACGTCGGGCAGCGCATCGCTGCCCGAGTATCCCAGCATCTCGCGCGCGGCGGCGTTGGCAGTGGTGATGTGGCCTCGCGCGTCGGAAGCGATCACCCCTTCCACCATCGACTCCACCACCGCCGCCGACTGCGCCTGCTCAGCCTTCAGCTCGTCGAACCTCTCCCCCTGCTGGCGGTGCATGTCGCGCAGCGCGTGAACCAGGGCGTCAACTTCGGTGATACCCGACCGGGGAAACCGGGGCGGCGCCCCCGATGCGATGGCATCGGCCGATCGCGCCAACTGCGTCAGCGGCCTGGCGACCGAGCGGGACAGCACGACTGCCACGACCAGTCCCACCAGCAGCGCCAGCGCCGCCGCGCCCAGGGTCGCTCCTCGGGTGCCATTCGCCACTTCCTCGATCCGGGAAAGGTCCTCCGCCAGCCGGACCACTCCCTGTGGCGCCGGCACCGCCACGTAGAGGAACTCCCGGTCCACCGTCGCGCTCGCGCGCTGCTCGCGCCCGGTGTCTCCCGCCAGGGCCGCGGCCACTTCGGTGCGCGCAGCGTGGTTCTCCACGGAGGGAAGCGGGCCGGCCGGAAAGTCGCTGTCGGCCACCAGCACGCCACTGGAGTCGATCACCGAGATCCGGTGCCCCAGCGTGAGCGACATTGCGCGTACGGAATCCTGCAGGTCGGCTCCGGTGGCCGTACCCAGCCCGGCGGCGACCAGCACCGCTTCGCGCTGCAGCGTCGCGGCGATGTCGTCCGCCAACTCCTCGCGAAGCGCCGACTCTGCGCGAATGAGCAGCGTGACCATCGCCAGCAGCAGCACCAGCACCATGGAGAGAACCATGCGCCGGGAAAACGTCAACGCGCGCCCTCCTTGTCAGGTGCCCGGAACCGGTACCCGAAGCCCCGCGCCGTCTCGATCAGGTCACCATGGTCGCCCAGCTTGGCACGCAGGCGCTGGACATGCATGTCCACCGTCCGGGTCTGGATATCGGGCTGGGCGTCCCACACCGTCTCCAGTAGCTGGGGCCGGGATTGGACCCGTCCCCGCCGCTCCATCAGGGTCAGCAGAAGCTTGTACTCGGTGGCCGTGAGCGTGAGTTCCTCACCGTCCACTGTCACCCGATGGGCCGAGCGGTCAACCCGGATGGGCCCCGCCGCCAGCATCGAGCCCGACGAAACCGCCGGCGATGCCAGCCGGCGGAGCAGCGCGGTCACCCGCAGGGTCAGTTCCGCCGGCGAGAACGGCTTGGTGAGGTAGTCATCCGCGCCCAGCGAAAGGCCCCGGATGCGGTCTGCTTCCTCGCGCCGGGATGTCAGGAGGATCACCCCCACTTCGCGGGTCTCGTCGAGGCGCCTCAGTTCCTGCAGCACGTCCCACCCGGACGTTCCTGGCAGCATCAAGTCCAGCACCACCACGTCGGGGCGCTCCTCCCGCGCCGCCTTGAGCGCCTCGCTCCCGTTGGCTGCCGTCGAGACCCGATAGCCCGAGCGCGCCAGATGGTACGCAACCAGCGCGGTGATGTCAGGTTCGTCATCCACCACCAGGATGCGGTGTGTCATGCGGTGCTGACTCGGCTCTCGGTGTGGGTGCGGCTGCGTTCGGCCGCGCGCTCGCGTTCGACCCGAAGGTCGTCGTCAGTGGCCATGGCCTCGAGGATGGCGTTCAGCAGCCGGCCAGAAGCGCCCGAGCCCCGGCGCAATCGATAGAGCACGTACTGCGCAATCGGGGTGTCTCGTACCAGCTCGGCCCTTCGCAGCACTTGAAGGTGCCGCGAAACCGTCGGTTGCGGCAGGTCCAGCACCGTCTGGAGGTCGGAAACGAACAGCGGCGCCGCTGCCAGGCAGTTGAGGATCCTGAGCCGGGTCGGCTCAGCCACCGTAAGCAGCAGTTCCGTGGCAGCCATGGGCGATTTCATATTCACATGAACATATATACGCCCAACCGAATATGAACAAGGGCCGCGGTGCTATATTCTCGCCCCATGGTCCCCGGCTTGCTCCTGCTTGCTGCGCTCGCAGCGCCTCCTCCCGACACCACCCATCTTGTCCTGGTAGCGACCACCGATGTCCATGGCCGCGCCTACGGCTGGGACTACGTGGCCGACCGCGTCTTCGACGGGGGCCTGGCTCGGGTCGCCACCGTCGTGGATTCGTTGCGCTCCCGCTATCCCGGCCAGGTGATGGTGTTCGACTCGGGCGACCTCATCCAGGGCGATCCCTTCGCCGCAGTCGCCGCCTCCGACACCACGCCGGGTGGCAATGCCGTCATCCGGGCGATGAACCTCGTGGGCTACGACGCCGCCACCCCGGGGAATCACGAGTTCAACTGGGGCCTGGCCACGATGTTCCGCGCCCTCGCGGGTGCCGCCTATCAGATTGTCAGCGCCAACATCATCTCGCTTCCCGGTGACACGCTGGTTTATCCCTCGTACGTGATGCTGCAGCGCGCGGGCGTGCGCGTGGGTGTCACCGGCTTCACCACTCCCGGCGTGATGGTGTGGGATCGCGAGAACGTCCGGGGTCAGGTGCGGGTCGAGCCCATCGAGCCCCACGCACGCGAAGTGCTCGCGGGCCTGGCCAACACGGCAGATCTCTCTGTCGTCCTCATCCACAGCGGCATGGAAGGCTCATCCTCGTACGACACCACCGGTGTCGGGCCCGAGGAAGTCGCCGCCAGGCTGGCCCAGCTGCCTCACAAGCCGGATCTCGTGATCGTGGGGCACTCCCATCGCGAGATGCGCGACTCGGTGATCAACGGGGTCCACTTCATCCAGCC
>CAMLHP010000183.1 GCA_946479805.1 uncultured Gemmatimonadota bacterium
ACCCGTTTCGCCCCCAGCCCTACGGGCTACCTCCACCTCGGCCACGTGGTAAGCGCCATCTGGACGTGGGGTGTAGCCCGGCTAAGCGGAAGCCGGGTCCTGCTTCGGATCGAGGATCACGACCGGACCAGGTGCCGTCCGGAGTACGAGGCGGCGCTCCTGGAGGACCTCGAATGGCTGGGATTCCAGCCTGATGTGGAATCAGGCACGGGGTCTCGTGGGGGGCGCAAGCTGGTGCGGCAGAGCGACTGGAGCGGGTTGTACGAGTCACATCTCCGCGAGCTGGCGGCAAGGCAGCTGGCGTATGTGTGCGACTGCTCCCGCCGCACCATCGCCGAGGCAGCTGGTGGGGACGCGTTCAACGAGGAGACGCCCTATCCTGGCACCTGCCGCGAGCGGGCACTTTCGCCGGGGCCGGGCAGGGGCTGGCGAGTGATCATGGGGCCGGGCGAGGAGCGGTTCACGGACCTTCGGCTGGGGCCCCAGGTGCAGCGCCCCGCCGAACAATGCGGCGACGTTCTGGTGCAGGACCGGTTGGGGCAGTGGACCTACCAGTTCGCGGTAACAGTGGACGACATGGAACAGGGCATCGGGCTGGTGATCCGGGGCGAGGACCTGCTCGGCTCCACCGGCCGCCAGATCCGGCTGGCCAGGCTGCTGGGGCGCGCGACGCCCCCTCGTTTCCTGCATCATCCGCTGCTGCGGAAGCCCGACGGCAGCAAGCTCAGCAAGTCAGCCGGGGACACCGGAGTGCGTGAGCTCCGCGCGGCCGGACGCACCCCGGAGCAGGTCATCGGCCTGGCGGCTCACGCAGCAGGCCTGCAGTTGAAGCCAGCTCCGGTTCCGGCCCCGGAGGTTGCCGCGCTGGTGCGTGAGCAGTGGCGGGGGATGTAGGGCGCAAGTGCGGGCGGCGGCCACCCCTCCCGGGAAGGCGATTCATACGTCACGACTCGTGACTCGCGACTCGTGGCACGTGCCTGTACATTGGATGGTCCTGCCCGTTCCAACATCCCGAAAGGCCGGCTGATGAGCGCTGAACCGACTCGCCGCGGCGTGCCGCTGCATACCAAGATCATGCTGGGCCTGCTGCTGGGTGCGGCGGCAGGTGTCACCTGCAACATCCTGTGGCACGATACCCCCCAGCTCGAATGGTTCACCAATAACGTGGCGTCTCCGGTGGGACAGGTTTTCCTCCGGATGCTGTTCATGGTGGTGATTCCGCTGGTGTTCAGCTCGCTTGCGCTGGGCGTGGCCTCACTGGGGGACATCCGAAGCGTCGGCCGGGTGGGCGGCAGGACGCTGGGATACTTCCTGGTCACAACTGCGTTGGCGGCGGCTATCGGCCTGACGATGGTGAATGTGGTACGGCCCGGTGAAGCGCTGGACCCGCAGGTAAGAGCGCAACTGCTGGAGGAGTATTCGAGCGAGGCGGGTGAGAAGGTTGCCGCGTCGGAGACCACCGGGTTCGGGATCAACACCTTTGTAGGAATGGTTCCACGCAATCCCGTGGCGGCGGCGGCCAACGGCGACATGCTGGGCCTCATCTTTTTCACCATCGTCCTCGGCATCGCGCTGACCATGATTCCCGCGGAGAAATCTGAACCGGTCATCAAGGTGCTGGAGGGGATATTCGAGGCGGTGATGGTGATGATCGGCTTCGCCATGAAGATTGCGCCCATCGGCGTTTTCGGCCTGATCTTCGCCGTCACCGCCCAATTCGGCTTTGAGGTGCTCAAGTCGCTGGGACTCTACGTCATCATGGTTCTCATGGGACTCATCATCCACCAGTTCGGTGTGCTCGCTATTCTGGCCCGCCTCATCGCCGGGATCAATCCGCTGGAGTTCTACCGCCGCATACGCGAACTGATGATCACCGCGTTCTCAACCTCCAGTTCCAACGCTACGCTGCCCACCACCATCCGCACCGCGCAGGAGAAGTTCGGGGTTCCCAGCTCGATTGCGGGCTTCGTACTGCCGCTCGGTGCTACGATGAACATGAACGGGACCGCGCTGTTCGAAGGCATGACGGTACTGTTCCTGGCCCAGGTGTTCGGGGTGCACCTCGACCTGCTGAGTCAGATCATCGTGGTAGCGATGGCGGTTATCACCGCACTGGGCGCGGCGGGCGTCCCCAGCGGTTCGATCCCGCTGCTGGTGATGGTGCTCGTGATGGTTGGCGTGCCGGGCGAGGGAATCGCGCTGATCCTGGGGGTGGACCGGATCCTCGACATGTCACGCACCGTGCCCAACGTGACGGGGGACCTGCTGGCCTCGGTCTATGTGGCCAAGCGCGAGGGTTACGACCTGAAGACTGCGGGGGGCTCCGAACGGGAGCTGGCGTAGCAGCGAGCTGCGTAACCGCAACTGCGTAAGCGGGAACAGCAAAAGCGTGAACGGGACTCCTCCCATTCACGCTTTTCCCGTTTACGCAGTTGCAGTTCCCGTTTACGCTGTTATGGCACTCACCTTTGTCTCAATACCCTCAATGAGTTTGTCGTACGACTTCGCAAATTTGTCCACACCCTCGCGCTCGAGTTCGTCGGTGGCCTGCTTGAGGTCGATCCCGCTCTTCGCCAGCTTCGCGAGGTCGTCGTCTGCCCGGGCCATGGCTTCGCGGATGTCGTGCTCGAAGCTGCCGTGGTCCTTCCAGGCCTCGAAGGTCTCGGGCGGCAGGGTGTTGACGGTGTAGGGTGCGATCAGGCTGGAGACGTAATACACATCGGGATACCTGTCGTCCTTGGTGCTGGTCGATGCCCAAAGCGGACGCTGCAGGTTGGCTCCCTGCGCCGCGAGACCACGCCAGCGCTCGCCGGCCATGGTCTCCTCGAACAGCTGGTACGCCTTGGCGGCGTTGGCGATCGCCGCTCGCCCCCGGATCTTCTCCGGGTCTCCCTTTTCATCCAGTATCGGGTCGATCTTGCTGTCCACCCGGCTCACGAAGAAGCTGGCCACCGAGTGGATGCCGTCGACCGGTTCGCCCTTGCCGAGCCGGGTCTCCAGCCCCTTGAAGTACGCCTCGATCACTTCCCGATAGCGTTCCACCGAAAAGAGCAGCGTGATGTTGATGCTGACCCCGGCCGCCGTCGCCTGCTCGATGGCGGGGATCCCGGCTGCGGTGCCGGGGATCTTCACCAGCACGTTGGGCCGGGCGACTTCCTCCCAGAGCCGCTCTGCTTCGACCAGAGTCGCCTTGGTATCATCGGCCAGCGTCGGCGCCACCTCGATAGACACCGTTCCATCGCCATTCGCCAGTTCGTCGAACACCGGACGGAAGTGGTCGCAGGCATCGCGCACATCCTCCAGCGAGAGTTCATCGAAGATGCTGGCTGCGTCGCGGCCCTCCTCGCTGAGGCGGCGGAGGTCGGCGTCATAGAGATCGCTGCCGGAGACGGCCTTCTCGAAGATCGTGGGATTGGACGTCATTCCCCGCAGTCCATCCTCCCCGATCAGTCGCTCCAACTCGCCGCCGGTGACGAGGTCCCGGGTAATGAAGTCGTACCAGACGCTCTGGCCTCGCTCGGCCAATTCCTTGATGCGGCTGCTCATGTCGTGCTCCTTCCAAGTACCCGCCGAACTGTCGCTGCCACATGTTCCGGCGTGAATCCGAATTCAGTGAAAATGCGCTCGGCCGGAGCCGACGCCCCAAAATGGTCGATGCCCACCATCGCACCCGCGTCGCCCACCCAGCGCTCCCAGCCAAACGTCGCTGCGGCTTCCACCGACACCCGTGCCGTGACGGCGGGCGGCAGGACGCTGTCGCGGTACGACTGCTCCTGCTCCGAGAATTCGAGCCATGACGGGAAGCTCACCACCCGGGCGGAAATGCCCTCCTTCGCGAGCAGTTCGGCTGCGTCGAGCGCCAGCTGCACTTCGCTGCCAGTGGCCATGATTATCGCATCGGGGGTGCCGTTCGTATCCATGAGCACGTATGCGCCGCGTGCAGCTCCTTCGGCGGGTGCGAGCTTGCTGCGGTCGAGCACCGGCAGCTTCTGCCGGGTGAGCGCGAGGACGGTGGGGCCATCGGTGCGGCGAAGTGCCGCCTTCCATGCTTCCACCGTCTCGGTGGCGTCGGCCGGGCGATAGACGGAGAGCCCGGGAATTGCGCGCAGCATCGCCAGCTGCTCGATGGGCTGGTGGGTGGG
>CAMLHP010000184.1 GCA_946479805.1 uncultured Gemmatimonadota bacterium
CGCTGTCTCCACCCACGACTGGTGCCGCAGCGCCGAGTCGGCGGCCAGTGCGTTCCATCAGCGCGACAAGTTCTGTCTCCGACATCTCATCAGCCAGCTCATCCACCAATGCTGCCAGCACGGGCGCGTAGGCGCGGGAGAACCGGT
The DNA here is from genome assembly GCA_946479805.1 of uncultured Gemmatimonadota bacterium. Next base: position 148 of record CAMLHP010000184.1, read on the forward strand.
CGGCCGCGTCGTCCGGCACCCGGTAGAGCGTCGCCGGCTTGCCGGCACCGGGCGGGCGGCGGATGCCGGTGGCCTCCACCAGGCCGTCCCGCTGGAGCAGGGTCAGCTGCTGGCGGATGGCGTTGCCGGAGACGCCCAGCTCCGAGGCCAGGTCGTCCACGCTACGCTCCCGCCGGCGCAGCAGTTCGACTATGCGCTCCCGGCTCCGGGAGATGGGTTGGTCGGTCATGGTCGCTCCAGAATGCGTGAACGGGAACTGCAACTGCGTGACTGCAACAGCGTGACTGCAACTACGTGACTGCAACTGCGTGACTGCAACAGCGTGAACGGGAACTGCAACTACGTGAACGGGAACGACAGCGGGCGGGCGTGCCGCGCCTCCCGAAGGCGTTGCTGGTGCGAGCGGTGGCCGAGCGTGATCTGTGTCCGCCGAGCGAGCGCCTCAGCCGAAGGGAGGCGCGGCACGCGCGCCCGCTGCTGAACTGCGGAACAGCAACAGCGTAAACGGAACAGCATCAGCGCGAACAGGTACCTCCACTATGCACAATCCATCCCATAATTGCAATATGTGAAGGAAATACTTGACAAATAGCCAACAGGGCCATAGGATAGGGGTGACGCCCCCCGCAGACCCCCGCGGTACCGGAGCGTAACTCTGTATCCCACACCCATTTGGAGCAATTCATGCGCTCGCACACCCTCCCGTCACTGCTGCTGGCAGCTGGTTCCGCGCTGCTGCTCGCCACCGCCTGTTCCAGGCCCGATGCCCAGCCCCAGCAGGAAGCCAGCGGCGCGACCGTCCAGCCGCCGCCCGCCGCGCCGGCCGCCGCGCCGGCCGCCGATCTGGATGACGCCACAATCGTTGCCATCTTCGATGCGGCTAACACCTATGACATCGAGACCGGCGGTCTTGCGGTCCGGAAGTCGACCAATCCCGAGGTCAAGGCGATGGGCGAGAACTTCGTCGCCGCCCACACGCAGGTGCGCCAGAAGGGACGCGACCTCGCCGCCAAGCTGGGCGTGACCCCGACCCCGCCGGCTGACAACGCACTGGGTGACGCACACGTCGCTGCGATGGCGAATCTTCGGTCGCTGAGCGGCACCGAGTTCGACAAGGCCTGGCTCGATCATGAGATCAAGTTCCACCAGGCCGTCATCGACGCGGTGAACACCACGCTGCTGCCGGCTCTCGACAATGCGGAAGTGAAGGCTCTGGTCGAGGCGGTGGCGCCGGCGTTCGTGGCGCACATGGAAGGCGCCAAGGCGCTGCGGGCGAGCATGAAGTAGGGGGGTCAAACCGTCTACCTTCATTACCATGACCGACGACGCAGATCTCTCCGGCCCCGACCTCACCAAGGGCGTCCCCGAATCCGACCTCGCCGACGGCGCCATGCTGCTGGGCCACGCGCACGGCGAACCGGTCCTGATAGCCCGGGTGGGCGACGCGGTTCATGCCATCGGCGCAACCTGCACCCACTGGAGCGGCCCGCTGTCAGAAGGGCTGCTGGTGGATGGCCAGGTGCGCTGTCCCTGGCACCACGCCTGCTTCGACCTCGCCACCGGCGAGGCGGTGCACGCCCCGGCTCTCAAGCCGGTCTCCTGCTTCGTTGTCCGGAGAAAGGGCGGGAACATTTCGGTGGGCGACCGGATCGAAGTGCCCGCGGCCCAGCCGCCCGACGTACCCACGCCTGAGCGGATCGTCATCGTCGGCGCTGGAGCGGCGGGCAATGCGGGGGCGGAGATGCTGCGGCGCGCCGGTTTCCAGGGCCGGATCACGATGATAGGTATGGAGAAGGACATTCCGTACGACCGGCCCAACCTCTCCAAGGACTACCTCGCAGGCAACGCCCAGGAAGAGTGGATCCCGCTCCGATCGCTCGAGTTCTATGCTGAACAGGCGATCGACCTGGTGCTGGATGCCACAGCGACGTCCATCGATGCCAGGGCGCACGAAGTGAAGCTGGACGACGGACGCACGGTACCGTACGACAGGCTGCTGCTGGCCACCGGCGCCGAGCCGGTGCGGCTCGGTATCCCGGGGGCGGACCTGCCCCACGTGCACCTGCTCAGGAGCTTCCGGGACAGCAACGAGATCATCGCTGCCGCCGGTTCGGCGAAGCGGGCCGTGGTAGTGGGTGCCAGCTTCATCGGGCTGGAGGTCGCGGCGTCGCTCCGGGCCCGGGGCCTCGCCGTGGCCGTTGCCGCACCCGACAGGATTCCCTTCGAGAAGGTGCTGGGTCCGGACGTGGGTCGCTGGGTGCGGGGCGTCCACGAGGAGCACGGGGTCGAGTTCCACCTGGAAAATCACGTCGAATCGATTTCCGAAAGCAGCGTGACCCTGAGCGACGGCAGCGAGCTGCCGGCCGACCTGGTGGTGCTGGGCGTGGGGGTCCGCCCGAGGCTCGAGCTGCCCGAAAGCGCCGGACTCAGGATGGACAAGGGTGTGGTGGTGGACGCGGAAATGCGGACGTCGGATCCGGACATCTTCGCGGCGGGAGACATCGCCCGCTTCCCCGAGAAGCGTTCAGGGGAGATGGTGCGGATCGAGCACTGGGTGGTGGCCGAGCGGCAGGGGCAGACCGCCGCGCGCAACATGCTCGACGCGGGGGAGCAGTTTGACAGCGTGCCGTTCTTCTGGAGTTCGCACTACGACACTTCGGTGACCTACGTGGGTCACGCGCCGAGCTGGGACGAGGCGGTGATTGACGGCGACCTTTCCGCCCGCGACGCGACCATCACCTACAAGCGCGGCGGCAAGACGCTGGCGGTGGCCACGATCGGCCGGGATATCGCCGCGCTCGAGGCCGAAGTGGCTATGGAGAAGAGGTAGAAGAAAAGGTTAATCCATACTATCTGGCGGCGCGGGGGGCGGCGTGAGCGAGCCGATCGGTCCCATCGGGCCCATCTCGACCGGCTTGGGTGCGTCGTCGGCCAGGGCTGGCGGTGGCCACACCACCTTCCGCTCCATCGCCATCTCCAGGATCTCGGTCATCGTCCCCGGAAATGTCATCCCCGCCTCCTCGGCGCTCTCCATGAATGACACGCCCTCGGTCAGGTCCGGGTTGGGATTGATCTCGAGCACGTAGGGCTCGTCCTTCTTCGATACCCTGATATCCAGCCGGGCGTAGTCCCGGCACCCCACAGCGCTCCACGCACCCATGCACGCCCTGGTCAGCCGGCGCTGGAGGGTGCGGCTCATCGGCGCGGGGCAGCGGGTGATCACCCGGTGAAAGACCTCCGCCAGCGGGTTCCACTTGGCGGCGTAGCTGATGATGGGCGGCTCCCCCTCGGGCAACTCCGAGAAGTCGTATTCCAGCGGCGGGAGGATCCGGGGCGGGTCGTTGCCCAGCATCGCCACGTGGAGCTCGCGCCCCTCTATGAACTCCTCCACCAGGATGGGGCCGCCGAACTCGGTGAGCATGTGCTCCAGCCGGGCCAGAAGCGCCGGCCTGTCGGCCACCACCGAATCCTTGTCGAGCCCCGCGCTGGCGTCCTCGCGGGCCGGCTTCACTATCAATGGAAACTTGAGCCCCGGGCGGGCCGAAATCTTCGGTTCCCAGAGACTGAGGAACTTGGGAGTGGGGACGCCATGCGACTGGAGCAGCCGCTTGGTGAGCCCCTTCCGGCGGCAGATCGAAAGCGAGAGCGGAGTGGCCCCGGTGTAGGGGACGCCGTGAAGGTCGAGGAACGCGGCGATCGCCGATTCCAGTTCGGGATCGTCCCGGAAAGACTCGACGAGATTGAAGACCACGTCGGGCCGGTTGCGCTTGACCACCCGCTCCAGCACCCGGATGTCGTCCTTGAGGTTGACCGAGCGGACCTTCCAGCCCTCGCTCCTCAGGGCCTTGACGATGGCCTCGTACTCCTCGGAGACGGTTGAGACCTGGATGTCGTACTCCGGCTCGAACCCCAGCGTCGCGGGGTCCACATGCT
>CAMLHP010000185.1 GCA_946479805.1 uncultured Gemmatimonadota bacterium
AAGTGGATGTACACCTCGCCCGAGTCACCCACTTCGGGGCCGCCCAGCGCGAGGGCCTGCCCCGGAGTCTCGACGCCCTCGTCGAGTTCCCGCAGGAAGGCAGCCGTGTCGGGAGTGGAAGAGCTGTCCTGCAACAGGAACACCACCGGGATATGCCCGGCCCCATCCTCCACCACCCGCAACAGCCGCCAGCCTGCTTCAATGGTGTCAGGCGCGGTGATCGATCCAGCATCGACGCGCACCACCACCTGCAACGCTGGCGGCGCGGCAGGTTCTTCGGCGGCCGGGTTGGCCACCGGTGCATCGCGCTGGCCACATGCCGCGGCTGCCAACAGGACGAGGGTTACGCGGGAATATTGGGGCATCCAGCCTCAGTCCCTGCTGAACACCGCCCCATGCGGCACACCCTTGGCTGCACCTCCGTGGGGCCACGCCTTGTTGTCCATCCTGAAGCCGGGCTCCGTCGCGCCCGGCTCGCGAAACCGCTCATCCATGGTCAGCCGCCCGGCGGACGGATCGAACCGCGCCATGACCACCCGGTTCATCAGGGCACCATACCCCGTGAGCACGACCCGGCGCTGGTCGGGGGAGATGGCGATCCAGTGCGGGATATCGCCCTCACCGAGGGTGAGCCGGCCGACCTCGCGTGGCGCGGTTGGGTCGCTGATATCGAGACTGACGACCGCATTCCACGCGGGCACCGTCACGAGGTAGTAGTCGCCGGAGATGACCGGGATGGCGCAGTAGGTCCCGTCCTTCCTCGGAAAGGACGCGACCAGCCGAGCGGATGGCGCGTCGGTCTCCAGGCCATCCACCAGGTACAGCCCGCAGGAGAAAGTCGAAACCAGCACCCGCCGCCCGTCAGCCAGCACTCGCGGTTCGGCGGTCAGCATCGACTCGTCACCGCGTGGCCCGTTCGGTAGCGTGATGCTCTGGAGCAGCGAGAGGTCGGACAGCCGCCAGATCTGCAGCTGGCGCGAGGCCGGGAAGTCGTCAGCCATGTCGGTGGTCGTCGTCACGATCCGGTCCAGGGCAGGCAGGACGCCGGCGCTGTACACCCGCGTCGCCGGATCAACGCCAGGTGCGTCGGCCGACGCGGACCGCAGCGGCTGACCGGTCGCCGCCATCTCGACCAGTCCTCCCGGCCTCATGCCCGTCGCCGAGTGTCGCATCTGGAAGGTGGCGAGGACATTGCCACCCGGAAGCCTGATGTACGAATGTGGGTGACTGAGACCCTCCACATCCCGAAAACTGCGAGCGAGACGGGGGCTGGTCGGCTCTATCAGGTCGAAGACGAAGGTTGTGCCGGAGGAAAAGCCGTTGGCGAAAAGCTGCCGATCCGAGGGCAACTCGTGCTCGGTGTGATGCGGCATGTGGCGAAGGCCTGGCACCGGAAGCGTGGTGACGAGTCGGCCATAGTCGCCCTCGCCGTCGGGCTCCGTCACGTCCAACACCGCGAGAAAGTCGGGCTGGGTCGTGTCAGCCGATGCGGTCCAGAGATACAGGTAGTCGCGCTCGGCATCCTGCGCCCTCGCAACGCCTGAGCCCAGCAGCAGGAAAGCCACAGTTCCGACGAATATCCGTGCCATAGACGACCCCATGGTTGCGCTTGCCTGCCTCCGTGTTCTTCGCGTCTTCGTGTTCACCCTGCTCAATCCATCATCGGCGGCGACCCATCCGGCGGCACATTCGGACCCGGCTTGTCAGTTCGCCTCCGGTCCCGCTGCTGCCCCGCCTCGTACCACCGCCTGGTGATTTCGCCCGCCAGCTCTCTGTTCCCCAGCCCGAATGCCAAGCCGGCCGCCAGCGCCACCGCGCCCAGGATCAGCGTGAACGCCGCGGTGACTATCTCGTCCGCCACCCCGACCTGTTGCAGCGCCATGAAGATCGCGATCAGTATCACCGCCCCCTTCGCCAGCTTGGCCAGGGTCGGCACCCCAGCCACCGTCCCCGCCGATGCCAGCACCAGCGCCCGCACGAACTCGCCCACTATCATCCCGAGAATGACAATCACTATCGCGCTGATGAGCGTCGGGATGTAGCCCAGCATGATCCCGAACATCTCGTTAATGCTTTCCAGCCCCAGCGCCGTGCTCGCCAGCAGGATCACCACCAGCATCACCAGCCAGAACACCAGCTTGGCCAGCGCGCGGACCGGGTCCAGCCGGGACCCGGTCCGGGTCACCACCTCGTCCAGGCCTCCCGCGGCCGCCATCCGGTTGAAGTCGGCCCGCTTGAGCAGGTCGTCCACCCACCGCTGCACCTGCCGCGCGAGCACGTAGCCGGTGATGAGGATCAGTCCCGCCGCCAGGAACGCCGGCAGCACGCTGCCTATCTGCTGCAGTCCCACGAGCAGCCGGTTCCACAACTCGGTCACGGTGTCACCTCGATCACCAGTTTGCCAGCCTGTTCTCCCCGCGCCAGCCGGGCGTACGCCTTCGCACCCTCGGCCAGCGGCACCACCTGGTCCACCACCGGCCGGAACTTTCCGCTATGCGCCAGGGCCATCATCTCCCGGAACTCGACCTGACTTCCCATTGTAGATCCCAGGATACTCCACTGGTGCCAGAAGAGCCGCCGCGCATCGAGCCCCACCATCGGCCCGCTGGTCGCCCCGCACACCACCATGCGACCACCACGCGCCAGAATCCTGAGCGACGAGGGCCAGGTCGCCTCCCCCACCGAGTCCACTACCACGTCGCACCCGCGCCGTCCGGTGAGACCCTTCACGAATGCTACGGCATCATCAGCCGCGTGATTGACCACGTGATGAGCACCCAGGTGCCGAGCCCGCTCCAGCATCTCGTTCCGTGAACTGGTGGCGACCACCGTCGCCCCCAGGTGCACCGCCACCTGAATCGCCGCCTGCGCCACGCCTCCTCCCGCACCCCACACCAGCACTACCTCACCCGGCTTGAGCCGCGCCCGGGTGGTGAGCATCCGCCACGCGGTCAGAGTCGCCACCGGCAGCGCCGCACGCTCGGCCCAGCTCCACCCCGGAGGCGCCGCGGCCACGTTCCGCGCCGGCAGCACCACCAGTTCCGCCGCAGTGCCGGAGCGGTGCTCGCCCAGAATCGAAATCCGGTCGCACAGCGCCTCATCGCCGCGGAGGCATGCGGGGCACTCGCCGCAGAAGGTGCCGGGATTGAACAGCACCTCGTCGCCCGGCCGCACCGACGTGACGTCGGCACCGACCGACTCCACCACTCCGGCACCGTCGGCGCCCACTATGTGGGGATAGCCGGGCGGAATGCCGGGGAGCCCACCCGCCACGAACACATCCAGCCGGTTGAGCGCTGCGGCCCGCATCGAGACCCGCACATCGTCCGGAGATGAAAGCGCCGGCGCTGGCACGTCGGCCAGCACCGGCTCTGCTCCTTCACCCGCCCGCTCCAGAACGAGAGCGCGCATCAGAACGATGGCGTCGCCACCAGCTCGCCCGGCCGGAGCGGTATCTCGACCGGTGTCTGCCCCGGCTCGACCCGCTGGGTCACCAGCCTGTACGCCACCGCGCTGGTTTCCCTGCTCTCCACCCGCCCGGTGAGCACCGCCATCCGGCGGCCATCCGGCGCGACCGCAAGGTCCAGCACCGCATCCGGCACCTCGGCGATGACCTGCCGGCTGGCGCCATGCTGCCGAACTATCACCGCTCCCATGCGCGAGAGGTCCGACGCGAACAGCAGCGCTCCATCCTGCAGCCAGTGCGGCGCGCGCTCCCTCACAGGCGTCGCGGTAATCCGCCGAAGGTCGGCGCCCTCAAGCGTCGAGACATACACGTCGTAGTTGCCCTCGCGCGCACTCACGTACGCCACGTACCGCCCGTCGGGCGACACGCTGGGCGCCTGGTGCCCACCCGGCCCCTCGGTGAGCACGCGAGCCTGACCCGAATCCACCGGTACAATTGCCAATTGCGATGCCCCGCCTGCTTCGGCCGTGTACACGATGGCCGACCCATCCGGCAGCCATGCCGGTTCCGACTCGCTCGATCCCGGCGTGCTCGTCAGCTGGCGCAGGTTGCGGCCGTCCGCATCCATCACCCAGATGTCGAAGCTGCCGG
>CAMLHP010000186.1 GCA_946479805.1 uncultured Gemmatimonadota bacterium
GCAGCGGGCTCAGCATCCTGTTCCTCAAGTACGGCAGGGACGCCGAGGCGCAGTCGGACCAGCTGGGGTTCAAGTACATGCTGGAGCAGAATTACAACCCGAGCGAGATGGCGGACATGTTCGTCACGCTGCAGCGGACTTCGCCTGGTGGGAGCGCGCTGCCGACATGGCTGTCGAGCCATCCTGACCCGGGCAACCGGGAGCAGGTGGCGAGGGCCCGGGTGGATTCGCTTGACCGGGACCTCGGCACTCTCGAGGTCGACCGGGACGAGTTCCTGCGGCAGACCGAGGGCCTGGTGTTCGGCACCAACCCGCGCGAGGGGTTCTTCCGCGAGAACCTGTTCCTCCATCCTGACCTGAAGTTCCAGATCCGGTTCCCCGAGGGATGGCGGGGGCAGAACACCAAGCAGGCGGTGCTGGTGCAGAGCCCCAACCAGGACGCGATAATCCAGCTTACGGCCGGGTCGGGGACCCCCCAGGCGGCGGCCCAGCAGTTCTTCAACGCCCAGGGGATCTCGGAGACCAACGTCGGCACGACCACCATCAACGGGCTGCCGGCGGTGTCAGGGTATTTTCAGGCCCAGACCCAGCAGGGCACCATCCAGGGGCTGGCGGTTTTCGTGAGTCACGGCAACCTGACCTACCAGCTGCTGGGATACACCCCGGCGGAGCGGATGCGCGGGTATGATGCCACCTTCAGGAGCTCGTTCGGGAGCTTCGGCCGGCTCACTGACCAGTCGGCGCTGAATGTCCAGCCGGCCCGGGTGGACCTGGTGCGTGTGCCATCCCGGATGACGCTGGCGTCCTTCAACCAGCGGTACCCGTCGTCGATCACGCTGGAAGAGCTGGCCATAATGAACGGGGTGGAAACAACGGCCACCATCGCCGCGGGGACCACCATGAAGCGGGTCAACTGAGCTTCGAGCTACGAGCTTCGAGCTTCGAGGGTAGAAACTTGAAGCTCGCGGCTCGAAGCTCGAGGCTCACCAACTGGAGGTTGAGCATGCAGCACGGCTTCAAGCTTGCGTTGATCGCGGCAGTGGGCGTGGCCGCCTGTGGTGAAGGCACCGAACCGGAGCCGCCGGGTCCGGCCACCCTCAGGATCGTGAACAATTCCGGTGTTCCCATCACCTCGGTGCACTACAACAGCTGCTTCATCCTGCACTGGGGGCCCGACCACCTCGCTTCGGATGAAGTGATCGCCGACGGCGCGGAGAAGTCGTTCGCCATAACTGAAGGCTGCTGGGACATGCGGGCAGACTTCGTGGACGACGCCGACCCGGCCGACTGGGGCCCGGAGCGACTCGACAACGATATCGACGAGAACGAGACGTTTACCTGGACCGTGGAAGCGCCGGCGACCTGAGACAAGCCTCAAGTCACCAGTTGCGAGCCGCGAGTAGCGAACAGCTGCTTGCGGCTTGTGACTTGTGACCCGTGACCCGTGACTATCTTCTGTTCGTGCTCCGCTCCCTCGCCCGTTCCCCCGCCTTCGCCTCACTTCGGCACCGCAATTTTCGCCTGTTCCTGGGCGGGCAGTTCCTCTCCCTGTGCGGCACCTGGATCCAGCAGGTGGCGCACGGCTGGCTGGTCCTTTCCCTCACCGACTCGGCGCTGGTGCTGGGGCTGGTGTCGACCCTGGGTTCGCTCCCGATCCTGCTCTTCACCCTGATAGGCGGGGTGGTGGCAGACCGGGTCAACAAGCGGAAGTTCGTGATGATCCTCCAGTCGCTGATGCTGCTGGAGGCGCTGACACTGGGCATCCTGACCGCGTTCGGCTGGATCACGGTCCCGATGATCATCGTGCTGGCTGTCTTTTTCGGGACCCTCACCGCCTTCGAGGTGCCGACCCGGCAGGCGTTCGTGGTGGACGTGGTGGGGAAGGAAGACCTCGTCAATGCCATTGCGCTCAACTCGTCGGCGTTCAACCTGGCGCGGGTGATCGGTCCGACCATCGCCGGCGTGACCATCGCTGCGGTAGGGATCGCCGCCTGCTTCTTCCTCAACGCGGCGAGCTACGTGGCGGTGCTCGCGGGGCTGGCGGCGATGAAGCTGGAACCGGGGGCGGTACCGGAGAAGCGACAGGTGCGAAGTGCCCTCCGGGAGGGGTTCGCCTACGTGCTGGGCGAGCGCTGGCCCCGGACGCTGATATTCCTGACGGCGACGATGAGCGTGTTCGGCTACTCGTTCATGATCATGCTCCCGGTGATGGCGCGGGACGAGCTGGGAGTTGGCGCTGCCGGGTACGGGCTGTTGCTGGCCGGAGTGGGGGCGGGCGCGCTGGCGGCGGCGCTGGGGCTGGCGGCCTTTTCCCGGAAGCTCCGGCAAGGCCGGATGGCGCTGAGTTCGGCCGCCGCCATGGGGCTGAGCCTGCTGCTGCTGGCCGCGGCGCCGGGGCTCATCACGGCGCTGCTCATCTGCACCCTCACCGGCTGCGCCATGGCGGCGACCGGCATCAGCACCAACACCCTGCTGCAGCGGCTGAGCCCCGACCACCTGAGGGGCCGGGTGATGGGGTTCTACTCGTTCGTGGCGCTGGGTATGGCACCATTCGGGTCGCTCCAGGGCGGCTGGGTGGCGGAGCACTTCGGGGTGCGCTCGAGCTTCGCGCTGGGTGGGGTGGTGAGCCTCCTGGCGGTGGGGCTGGTGGTGTACAGCTTCCGGCGGGTGATCCATCGCGCCGCGCCGGCGGCTGCGGGGCCGGTGGCCGCAAAAGATGCGGCGCTGTGACCTCGCGATAGCGGGAGCTACGCTCACTGCAGGCCTCTCAAGTTAGGTTTCACCCATGGTCATCACCATATCGAGGCAGTTCGGCGCTGGTGGCAGCGAGGTCGCCCAGCGGGTCGCTGACGCGCTCGGATGGCGAGTGGTGGACAACGAGCTGGTCGAGCAGGTGGCGGCGAGGGCGGGGATGACGCCCACCGAGGTCGCCGAGCGAGAGGAGCGCGCGCCCAGCTTCATCGAGCGACTCACCCGGACCCTCGCGGCCCAGAACCCCGAGCTCTTCCCGCCCCAGGATGGCACCGTCAAGGACATGGATGAGGCCAGCCTGGTCCGGGTCACTGAGACCGTTGTGGCCGAGCTGGCGCGGCGGGGCAGGGTGGTGCTGGTGGGCCGGGCGGCGCCTGCGGTGATCGGGCAGCAGGAGAACGCCCTCCACGTCAAGCTGGTGGCGCCCAAGGCTTTCCGGGCCCAGATGGTGGTCGACCGCTTCGGGTGCACCCCCGAGGACGCGACCCGCCGGCTGGGGGAGGTCGATGCCCAGCGGACCCGGTACCACAAGGACTACTACGAGCGGGACTGGAATGACCCGGTCAACTACCACATGACCCTGAACACCGGGTTGCTGGGGCTGGACGGGGCGGCGGAGGCGATCGTCGCCCGGGCCCGGGAGCTGGGGTGGTCTTCTTGACCAACTCCTGCGCTAGCCGTACTTTGGGACCCGTTGCATCCCGGAACCAGGGCCCTGGTTCACAGCCAAGAGGAGTGCTCATGAAGACGGTAGTGACGATGGCAGTACTGGTTGCGCTGGCTGCTTGCGCGCCGAAGGAAGATGCCGGAACGATGGCCGACACCGCTGGCATGATGACCGCCGACACCGTGACCATGATGGTCGACTCGGCACCCGCCATGATGGACAGCAACATGGTGGACTCGGCGATGGCGCGGGACACGATGGCTCCCTGACCTTCATCGGGTCAGAGTGCAAAACGAGCGAAGCCCAGGCTTCGCTCGTTTGCGTTTGGAAACGCCGGCTGTCGTCGGCTATCGTCGGCTGTCGACGGCTGTCGTCGGCTGTCGACGGCTGTCGGCGGCTATCGTCGGCTATCGTCGGCTATCGTCGGCTGTCGACGGTTATCGTCGGCTGAAGCCGCCGCTCGGCTCTGTCGCTA
>CAMLHP010000187.1 GCA_946479805.1 uncultured Gemmatimonadota bacterium
AGGTGGACATGGCGATGGACGCCCTCAGGCTGCCGCCGGGCGACGCCGACGTGTCTACCCTGTCGGGTGGCGAGCGCCGCCGGGTGGCGCTCTGCCGGGTGCTGCTGGAACAACCCGACCTGCTGTTGCTGGACGAGCCCACCAACCACCTCGATGCCGAGAGCGTGGCGTGGCTCGAACGCCACCTCGAGGAATTCCCCGGTACGGTGGTCGCCATAACCCACGACCGCTACTTCCTCGACAACGTGGCAAAGTGGATTCTCGAACTCCACCGGGGCGAGGGTATTCCCTGGGAGGGCAACTACTCCAGCTGGCTGGAGCAGAAGCAGCGGCGGCTCGCCAACGAGGAGAAGCAGGCTTCAGCCCGGCAGAAAACGCTCGAGCGCGAGCTCGAATGGGTCCGGATGGCCCCGCGCGCGCGGCACGCGAAGAGCAAGGCACGCATCACCCGGTACGAGGAACTGCGTGAAGCGGCGGCCCGCCAGTCGGAGGGCAGCGCCGAGATCCTGATCCCGGTGCCCGAGCGGCTGGGAGACGAAGTGGTAGTCGCGACGGGCCTGTCGAAGGGGTACGGCGACCGCCTCCTGTTCGAGAACGTCGATTTCGCCCTGCCCCGCGGTGGCATCGTGGGAATCATCGGTCCCAACGGCGCCGGCAAGACCACGCTTTTCCGGATGATCATGGGCCAGGAGACGCCCGACTCAGGCGAGATCGTGATCGGCAAGACGGTGCAGCTCGCTTGGGTGGACCAGAACCGCGATTCGCTCGACGGCGAGAAGACGGTGTACCAGGAAATTTCCGGCGGGCACGACGAGCTGGACTTTGGAAGCCGGCGGGTGAACGCACGGGCCTACTGCGCCGGATTCAACTTCCGCGGGCCCGACCAGCAGAAGCGGGTCAAGGACCTGTCAGGCGGCGAGCGGAACAGGGTGCACCTGGCCAAGCTGCTCAAGGCCGGCGGCAACGTGCTGCTGCTGGACGAGCCCACCAACGACCTCGACGTGGATACCCTCCGCGCGCTGGAAGACGCCCTGGTGAACTTTGCCGGCTGCGCCGTGGTCATCAGCCACGACCGCTGGTTCCTCGACCGCATCGCAACTCACATCCTCGCCTTTGAGGGCGACTCCGAAGTGACGTGGTTCGAGGGCAACTTCCAGGAGTATGCCGCCGACTTCAAGCGCCGCACGGGACAAAGCGTGGACCAGCCGCACCGGGTCAGGTACAAGGGACTGGGGCGTATGGCTTAGGGCATAAGTCAGCCGCCTCAAGCCCCACGCCCCAAGCCTTACGCCTTACGCCTTACGCCTTACGCCCAACCTTCAACCTCACAGAATGCCGACAATCCCGTACCTCCCCGCTCGCATCGAAGGCCTTGGCGAACTCGCCACCAATCTCGCATGGAGCTGGCACCGCGACGTCCGGGCCCTGTTCCAGGATCTCGACGAAATCCTGTGGCACCAGACACGTCACAGTCCGCTTGAGCTGCTGCGCCAGGTCGAGCCATCGCGCATAGCCGCTTGCGCCAGCGATCCTGGCTACCTGGAGCGGTATGACAAGGTGATGGCCCGCTTCCATGCGGAGATGGGCGACGCTCCCGGCTGGTTCGATATAACCCATCCGGAACACGGCTCCGCGCCAGTCGCCTACTTCTGCGCCGAGTTCGGAGTGCACAATTCGGTGCCGATCTACTCCGGTGGCCTGGGCGTGCTTGCCGGTGACCACTGCAAGGCGGCGGCGGACCTGCATGTGCCGCTGGTGGGTGTGGGCCTGCTCTACCGGAAGGGCTACTTCGACCAGCACCTGAGGCTGGACGGCTGGCAGGAGAGCCTGGACGTGCAGTTCGACGTCGCGGGCACGCCCCTCGAGCGGATGAATGCAGCCGACGGCAGGCCGTGGCTCACTGAAGTCCGCACCTCGGGGCGGGACGTTAAGGTGGGCGCGTGGAGGCTCATGGTGGGGCGGGTGCCGATCTACCTGCTGGACACCGATTTCGAGCAGAACCACCCGGACGATCGCGCCCTCGTCAGCAAGCTGTACGACGGCGGCCCGACCCACCGCCTGCGCCAGGAATGGATTCTCGGCGTCGGCGGCGTCAGGGTCCTGAGGGCCATGGGCATCGAGCCGTCTGCGTGGCACGCCAACGAAGGCCACGCCGCATTCATGCTGCTGGAGCGGCTCCGCGAGGAGCTCGCGGCTGGGACCTCGATGGATGATGCGGTCGCCCTGGTGCGGCGCACCAGCATCTTCACCACCCATACGCCGGTGCCGGCAGGCCACGATTTCTTCACCTTCGAGGACGTGGCCGCCTGCGCCGGCCCGCTGTGGGACGACGTCGGGCCCACCAGGGAAGAGATCCTCGGCCTGGGATCGCCCCCGGACAAGCCGGATCAATTCCACATGACGGTGCTTGCGATTCGGCTCTCCACTCACGTGAACGGGGTGTCGCGCAAGCACGGCCAGGTTTCGCGGGAGATATGGCGCGGCCTCTGGCCCGGGCGTCCCACCGAAAGCGTGCCGATCGGGCACATAACCAACGGGGTCCACCTGCAGACCTGGATGGCCGCACCGTTCATGGAGATGATGGACGGGCTGTATGGCGGGGTGTGGCCGGCGGTCGAGGAAGTGACCGAATGGGACAAGGTCCTGGCGCTGCCGCCCGAGCGGGTATGGGATGCGCACCTGCAACTCAAGGAAGTGCTGTTCAGCCGGATCCGGGAAAATGCCCGGTGGCGATTCAAGGGGCTCTGGAAGGAAGCTTCCCACGTGGTGGGCGCTGGGGTCCTGCTGGATCCGTCGGCCTTCACCATCGGATTCGCACGCCGCTTCGCCACCTACAAGCGGGCTGACCTGATCTTCCGCGATGTCGAGCGGCTGAAGGCAATGGTCACCGACAGCCATCGTCCGGTCCAGATCATCTTTGCCGGCAAGGCCCATCCGGCTGACGAACCCGGGAAGCAGGTGCTGCAAAAGGTGTTCGAGTTCACCCGCGACCCCGCGTTCGCCGGGAGGATCGCGTTCCTGGAGGACTATGACATGCACCTGGCCCACCTGCTGGTCCAGGGCGTGGACCTCTGGCTCAACATGCCCCGCATACCGCAGGAAGCTTCGGGCACCTCGGGGATGAAGGCGGGACTCAACGGCGTGCCCCAGCTTGCCACCCTCGACGGCTGGTGGCACGAGGGGTTCGACGGCCTGGCAGGCTGGGCCATCCCGGCGCCGGAAGCGTCGCAGGACGTCGCCACGGTCGACGCCCAGGACGCGGACCGGCTGTACGAGCTGCTGCACGACCAGATTGTGCCGCTGTTCTATGCGCGCAGCGGCGGTCCCATTCCCAGCGGATGGATCGAGCGGATGCGCCATGCCGTCAGGCTTTCGGCCAGCCGCTTCACTGCCCGCCGCATGGTGCAGGACTATGTCCGTGCCTACTACGTTCCCTGCATGGCGTGTGACTCCGCCGGTGATGACCCTCCCGTTGCCTGAGGACTGATGTCCGAACTAGTGGCCAGGCGCACGCACGACTCTCCGCTCGTCGCTTCCGACGGACGGCCGGTGTCGGTGGTGCACCTGACCGCCGAATACCACCCGTATGCCCGTACCGGCGGGCTGGGCGAGGCGGTGCGGGGCCTTGCGGAGTTCCAGTCGGCCGGCGGGCTGGATGTGTCGGTGATCATGCCGCTCTACCGCACGGTGCGCGACGCGGCGCCCGACCTCCACCCGATAGGACAGCCGATCGTGGTCAACCTGGGCGACAAGCCCGAGGAACTGCGGCTGTTCCGGCCGGCCGAGCGGGAAGCTGGGCCGCGGGTGTTCTTCATCGAGCATCGCGCCTACTTCAACCGCCCGGGCCTCTACGGCGAGATGGGCACCGACTACCCCGACAACG
>CAMLHP010000188.1 GCA_946479805.1 uncultured Gemmatimonadota bacterium
TCCTTGATGAATGAGGGGTAGCTGGTCTCCTCGATGTCGCCCAGCTGGAAGAGCCACTCCAGGGAATCGTCCTCGGTGGCTATGAAGCCATCGAGGCTGGTGGCGGTGTAGTACTGGGTTTTCATGGGTCAGCCTCCACGGGTGTCACTCGCTTCACTCATCGGACCGGTCCTCCCAGGGCGACGTCGAGCACCATCATCAGGGTGAATCCGCCGATCGCCGAGATGGTGACCAGGTCCGCGTGGCCGCTCTGGTGCGCGCTGGGAATCAGCTCCTCGAGCACCACGTAGATCATCGCCCCCGCAGCGAACGCCAGCCCGTATGGCAGCAGTCCCGCGGCCCCCGCCACAGCAGTTGCGCCGATGACCGCTGCGAGCGGCTCGACCGCGGCAGATAAGGTGCCGGCCAGGAAGCTGCGCCAGCGCCCGATGCCGGCCGCGTGCAATGGCAGCGCCACGGCCGCTCCCTCGGGGACGTTCTGCAGTGCGATCCCGGTGGCCAGCGCGACCGCCGACCCGAAGGTCGGGGCTCCCGGAACCGCCAGCCCGTCGGGCGGCGCGCTGCCTCCGAAAGCGACACCGACTGCAAGTCCCTCGGGAATATTGTGCAGCGTGATGGCCAGGATCAGCAACGTGGTGGTGGACCAGTGGGTTCTCGGCCCCTCCGCGGCGCTCCGGGACAGCGACGGGTGAAGATGGGGAAGCAGGCGGTCCGCGATCGCGAGGAACGCGGCGCCGGCCACGAGGCCGACTGCCGGTGGCAGCCACGACGTGCGACCCTGTGCCGCGGAGATGTTGATGGCAGGCTGGAGCAGCGACCAGTACGAGGCCGCCAGCATGACACCGCTGGCGAAGCCGAGCATCGCGTCGAACGGCCTGCCGCGATGGAGCCCGCCGAAGACCACCAGGGCCGCGCCCGCGGCCGTCAATATGAAGGTGCCCAGGCCGGCAATCAGCGCCTGCAGCGGCGGGGCAAGTGCAGCCAGGCTCTCCAGACTCAAGGGCACCGCCGTTTGGGGACGAGTGAATGATAAACAGCGTCACGCGTCAGGCGCCGCCGGAGATGAGGATATGACCTGACTCGCCTCGGCTTCCCGTCTCCCTGCGGTTGCCCCATATTCAGGCCGCAACCCTACAACATCGGAGTTCCATGTCGACAGCGGCCCGTACCTGCCCGTCGTGTCATAACGCGCTTCCGGACGAGGCGCAGTTCTGCATGCATTGCGGCAAGGCCACTCCCACCGAGCCGGGTGTGCCCCAGCGCACGATGCCCACCGGAGAGTTCGAGGTGGCCAAGGTGCGCCGGGTGCTGGCCGAGCGTTACCGGATCGACCGTGTGATCGGTGAGGGCGGGATGGCCACGGTGTACCTGGCCGAGGACCTGAAGCACAAGCGACAGGTGGCGGTCAAGGTCATGCGGCCCGAACTGGCCGCTACGCTGGGTGCCGACCGGTTCCTGCGTGAGGTGGAGATCGCCGCGCAGCTCAACCATCCGCACATCCTGCCCATGTACGACTCGGGCGAGGCCGATGGCGTCCTCTACTACGTGATGCCGTACGTGGATGGCGAATCGCTGGCGGCGCGGATCAGCCGGGAAGGCGAGTTGCCGGTTCCCGTCGCGATGCGGCTGGCGCGCGAGATCGCCGAGGCGCTGGCCTACGCCCACAAGCGGGGCATCATCCACCGCGACATCAAGCCGGCCAACATCCTGCTGCACGAGGGCCATGCGCTGGTGGCGGACTTCGGCATCGCCCGGGCACTCGACGCCGAGGGAGCCGCGATCACCAAGACCGGGCTTGCGATCGGCACGCCCCAGTACATGAGCCCCGAGCAGTCCACCGGTGAGAAGAACGTGGACGCGCGCACCGACATTTATGCGCTCGGTGCCGTGCTTTACGAGATGCTCACGGGCGAGCCGCCGTTTACCGGCCGCACGCCGCAGGCGGTCGTGACCCGGAGCCTCACCGAGCGGCCGCGCCCGCTTGGCAGCGTTCGGGATGGCGTTCCGGCCGGGCTCGAGAGTGCGGTCAACAAGGCGCTGGCCCGGAGCGCGGCAGACCGCTTTACCACCGCCGGCGACCTCGCCGATTCACTCTCGACGGTGGAGACCGGCGCCCACGTAGCGCCAGCGTCTGCGACGCCGCCCACCCGCAGTGCCCGCCGCGGCGCATGGTTGGCTCTTGGTGCGGTGGCACTACTGGTGGTGATCGGTGCCGGGCTGATGGCCCGCCGTGCGAAGCCGGCAGGGGCGGAAGTATCGGGTGTGACCCACCTCGCGGTGCTTCCATTCCAGAACCAGGGAGACAGTTCCACCAGCTACATAGTGGACGGCCTCACCGATGAAGTCCGCGGCAAGCTCTCCAAGGTGAGCGGGCTCGCAGTGACGGCCAGTGCCAGCTCCTCTCAGTACCGGAGCGGCCTGAAGCCTCCGTCCCAGGTCGCGGACGAGCTGGGAGTGCAGTACCTGCTCATGGGGCGGGTCCGCTGGGCGGGAGATGAGGCTACGGGGCGCCGCCTGCAGGTGGTAACGGAGCTGGTGGACAACAACGGCGCTACTGCGTGGCAGCAGACCTTTGATGCCAACCTGACTGATGTATTTGCGGTGCAGGGTGAGGTTGCCACCAGGGTCGCTGGCGCGCTCGGCACCCAGCTCGGCGCCCGGGAGGCGGCCGACCTGGGCAAGCGCCCGACCGAGAACTCCGCGGCGTGGGATGCGTACCTCAAAGGACGGGCGATTTCCGACAACAATCCGGTGAGCCAGCGACAGAAGGTCAATTACTTCGAGCAGGCAGTGGCGCTCGACTCGGGATTCGTGGAGGCCTGGGCGTCGCTCTCCACCGCCGCGGGTGTGCTCTTCGTGGGAGGGGGCCGCGATCCGGCCGTGGCCCGTCGGGCTCGCGAGGCGATGGACCGCGCGCTTCTGCTGGGGCCTGACAACGCATTCTCCGTCACCGCGGCCGCGGTCTACTACGCCAGCGTGGAGCGCGATCCCCAGAAGAACGCCTCGTTCACCGAGCGCGCAATGCAGCTGGCGCCCAACGACTCCCGCACCCTGCGCGCTGCTGCGCGGGCCGACCAGAGCGCAGGCGACTATGACCGGGCCATCGAGCGCCTGGAACGAGCGCGGGAAGTTGATCCGCGGAGTATCGAAGTATTGAGTGCGCTCAGCCAGGTGTACTTGCATACCGGGCGGTTGCAGGACGCGGAAGAGGTGGCTGGCGCCACGATCGAGCTCGCGCCTGACGCAATCGACAGTTACAAGGCGCTGGCCCGAATCAAGCTTGCCGCCGGAGACCTGAACGCGGCGAAGGCTGCTGTCGCCCGGCTGACCGAACGGGTGTCGCCGCCGCTGGTTGCGGCGCACTTCGCCGGATTCGAGGAGCTCACGTTTCTGCTGGATCCGTCCACCCAGGCCCTGGTGGGGCGGCTGACGCCATCGGCGTTCGATGGAGACCGGTCGTGGTGGGGACAGTCGCTTGCCACACATTACTGGACTCACGGGCGGAAGGATCTTGCCCGGGCATTCGCAGATTCATCACTGGCGGCGGGCCTGGAGCAGGTGCTGGAATCACCGGATGACCCGTCACTCCTGGTGCTGTATGGGGTCGCGCTGGCGCACGCTGGCCGGTCCGATTCCGCCATCGCCACTGGCCGCCGGGCCGTCGCCATGTACCGCACCGACGCCTCGGGGTCGCTGGCATATGACCAGCTGCAGTTGATCCGGATCTACATCGTGACCGGGCACGTCAACGAGGCGCTGGACGTACTCGAAGAGATGTGGAAGCATCCGACGCAGGTCACACGTGCGTGGGCCAGGATTGACCCGCTGTTCGAGCCGCTGAGGGGGAACGCGAGGTTCGAGAGGATGGTGGCG
>CAMLHP010000189.1 GCA_946479805.1 uncultured Gemmatimonadota bacterium
GATGTCGATGTGGTCGAACAGGTTCTCGTGCATGTAGCGGTGGTACGAATGGATGCTGCCGGGCGCCATCGGGTAATATTCATCGAGGTTGAAGGTCTCGACGTCCTTGAACGACAGCCCTTCCTCGCGGTGCATCCGGATGAGCTCGCGGTAGATACCGACCGGTGTAGAACCGGAGGCGAGTCCCAGTACCGCCCGCCTGCCCTGGGCTCCTCGCTCGCGGATGAGTTCCGCGATCCTGCCGGCGACCCGGAGGGCCAGCGCGTCGGGGTCCTCCACGATGTCGGTGTTGATGCGCTCGGGATTGTTCACGGCGCCTCTGAATCCAACGGGGTGCACCCGGTGCCGAGCATCGCCGCGCGCCACTTCGGGTCGTACTCGCCCGCCGTCGTGTCCCTCACCAGCGCGAGGACGTAGCATCCCCGGCGTGTGGCTGCGAGGGCGAACCCCTCACCGACGCTGACGCTGTCTATCATGAGATGTCCCCCCTGGCTGCTGATGGTGCGGCTGGACGTGGCGATAACCACCTTGCCCGTGTCCGGATCGACCGAGATGTCGAGGGTGGGCCCCGTGATCCACCGGACTCGCGCCGAATCCATTGGGCCGGTCTGGCTGACCGAGGAATCTCCCCGTTGGGACGTGACCGAAACCCAGGCGCGGGATGGTGCGTCATCATTGGCCATCACCGGGCCGAGTCCCGCAAATATCCGGTCGCCCGAGCGGCTCCACCGGACGTTCCATCCGGCGAGCACCGGCAGGGTCCGCTTCTGGCCGAAGGCGACGTCGGCCACCCCCAGCCGCGCGAGGCCCATGGCGGGCGCCATGCCGCTGGCGGGAAACGCGCTGGCGCGGACTTCGGCCACGCTCACCCCCAGGCGGTTGGCGACCACAGCCAGGCTTTCGGGCGGCACCGAGTCGCCCTCGCCGCCCATGATTCGGGTGGCGAGGCCATAAGCCACGCGGGTCCAGTTGGGCGAAGGCGCAACGTCCCAGACGCTGTCCTCCCTCACCCAGGTGCCGGTGCGCTCCGATGCCAGCAGGAATCCATCGAAGAAGGCCTCGGCCTCCACCGAGACCCAGTCCTCGAGGGCGAGCAGGGCGCTGCTGTCGGGCGAGAACACCCATCGCACCTCGCCGGCCATGCCACGGGGACCGGGGTTCACCCGGATGACCTCGAGCTGGCCGAGCGAGAAGCGGGTGGTGTCGGGTGCGGCCACCGAGTCGGTGGTGCCGGTGGGCTCGGCAGCGGCGGAGGTGTCGGCTGGAGGTCGGCGGTCGCCGGCGCCGCAGGCGGCAATGCCCAGCAGCAGGAATGCAATGCGACGAATAGGCATGAGGGAACTTTACCCCATTTGAGGAAATCTTCGTGAATCCGGGCACGCTGAAAGCCATCGTCGATGACACGTCACTCGAGGCCGCCGCCGAGGCCGTGAGGCTCGCGGTGGATCATATCGAACTGTCGGCCAGCGAGGCAGTGCCGGTCACCACCAGCGCGAGTGGCGCCGAGCTCGCAGCGAGGTTCAGCGGGCCGCTCCCGCGCAGTGGCCGGTCGCTGGGTGAGGTGCTGGAGTCGGTCGCGCGGGATGTCGCTGCGGATTCGATACTGCTTTCGCATCCCATGTATCTCGGCCACCAGGTGAGTGCGCCGCTGCCGGCGGCGGTGTGGACCGAGCCCGTCATCTCCGCCATCAACAACTCCCTGGCCGTGCGCGAGATGTCGCCCGCCGGCACGGCGCTGGAGACATCCCTCGTCCGTCACTTCACCCGACTTGCCGGCTGGGGCGACGAGGCAGGGGGAACCTTCACCTCTGGTGGTACCGAGGCCACCACTGCCGCGCTGATGGCCGCACGGGCGGCAGCGCTGCCGGGGGCGTGGGAAGACGGGGTGGGAGCAGACCCACCGGTGCTGGTGTGCGGCGAGCACGCCCACTACGCGGTCACACGCGCGGCGAGCATCCTGGGAATCGGCAGGCGCAACGTGGTGATGGTGGCCTCGTCAGGCTACCGGATGGATCCTGCCGCACTGGGCAGCACACTGGATGACCTGGAAGGCCGCGGCCGCAAGGTGATGGCTGTAGTGGCGACTGCGGGTTCCACCCCGACAGGAAGCTTTGACGACCTTGAGGCGATCGGCGAGCGCTGCGCCGAGCGCGGGGTGTGGCTGCACGTCGACGGGGCTCATGGAGCGTCGGCGCTCATCTCCAGCCGGCACCGCCATCGGCTCAAGGGGCTGGAGCTGGCACGATCGCTGGCGTGGGACCCGCACAAGCTGCTGCTGATGCCGCTCAGTGCGGGAATGGTGCTGGTGAGAAGCGAACGCGACCTCGACGCCGCGTTCGCGCAGCAGGCGCCATACCTGTTCCACGCCGCCGACGGAGACAGGGTGCCCGACCTGGGCGTCAGGAGCCTCGCGTGCAGCCGCCGATTCGATGCGCTCAAGCTCTGGGTGGCGATTCAGCGCTACGGCATGGACGGGCTGGAGGCGTGTCACGATCACCTGGTGGACATGGCGGCAGCGCTGCACCAGAAGCTCTTCGAGCATGGCGGCTTCGAGCTGCCTCACAAGCCGGAGAGCAACATACTCTGCTTCCGGTGGCTGGGTGACGGGATGGCCTCACAGGAGGCACTGGACGCCACCAACGGCTCCATCCGCGAGCGCTACAACGCCTCGGGCGCTGGCTGGATCACCACCACGGTGCTGGAGGGGCGGCGGATGCTGCGGGTGACTGTCATGAATCCGAGGACGACCGAAACCCATCTGGACCGGCTGGTGTCAGGATTGGCGGTGGTGGGAGCGGGAGGGCACTAGTCACAGGTCTCAAGTCACAAGTCGCAAGATGGTGGAGACCGACTCTCGTGACTCGCGACTCGCGACTCGTGACTTAACGTGGCGCGAAGCTCACCCGCTGCTGCACCAGGGTGCGCACCGCGCGACCGTCGTTGGTGCCGGGCTCCAGTCGGCACGAGCGCACGGTGGCGATCGCGGGTGCGATGAGGCCGCCGTGGGTGGCCTCGAGCACCCGGATGTTGCCCGCCTCCACCCTCCCGGCGCTGTCCACCACGTATGCCAGACTGACGGAGCCGGTACTGCCCGCCAGGTTTTCGGGCGGGGCCACCCGGGTGCAGCCGACCACCGTCGGGCTGGCATCGAGGTCTGCCGCGGGGACGGGCCGGCCGCCGGTGGAGTCAGCCAGGAGTGAATCGAGTACGGCGTCGGCGTCGTTGGTGACGGGCAGGGTGTCGGCGCCGGGGGCGGCGAAGCGCTCAGCCGCGGTGGCCAGCGCCACCTGGCGCGCGGTCGCGGTGTCACTCAGCCATACTGTGAGGATCGAAGCTGCGGTATCGGCGCTGGCGGTCCAACGGCCCCGCACCCAGCGGCGTGCGGTTCCCAGGCGGTCGGACGGCGGGCCCCAGTTTTCCTCCAGCCGCTCGAGGCCGAGTCCCCTTGTCAGGCCCTCACGGACCACCACATACGGCACGACGCTGTCGTGCGAGTTGACCATGGCGCTCACGCTGACCATCGACGCACTGGAATCGGGAGTGTAACAGAGCAGATCAGCTGCCAGGCCCACCACGGTGAGCGGTCGGCATTCCATGCTTCCAATCCCGGCCGATGTCGCGGCAGCCCGGAGGTCGGTGGCCGACATGCCGGGGGACACGCCCCGGTGCGAAAACGGACGATCGGCAGAGCGATCGGCGCAGGCAGCCACACCCAGAAGGAGGGCGGCGGTGAGCGGGAGTGAGCGCATGGGGGGAAACTAGGCGGTAAGGCGGTAAGGCGGTAAGGCGGTATGGCGGTAAGCGTGCGGGCGCACGGATCGTAGCCTGACGACTGGTACCAGGCCGAACAAACT
>CAMLHP010000190.1 GCA_946479805.1 uncultured Gemmatimonadota bacterium
GAGAGCGCCGAGCGTGATGGACGCCGGATCGATGCGAGCAGCGCGTGGGGCCAGGTGGTGGTCCGTGCCGAGACCCTGCTGGCGCGGCATCCCACCAGCAAGTACACCCCCGAGGCGCAGGTGCTGCTGGGCCGCGCGTATTCAAACCTCAATGACTGCCCCAAGGCGCTCGCCGCGCTGGCAGCGGGGCTGCCTGCAATCACCGATTCCACCCTGCGGGCCAAGGGCCTGATGGCCTTTGCCGGTTGCGAGGCCCGCGCCGGGCGCCACGCCAGCGCCGCCGATGCCTGGATCGAGGCCCGGTCGCTCGGTGCCCAGCTGCCCGACAGCAGCCGGGCGGCGCTTGCCGCCTCACTCCGGGAGGCTGGCAGGACTTCGGAGGCGATCGAGGAGCTTCGCGCGATCGATTCGGGATTCGCAAACGACCGCCTGCTGGCGCTGGCTGCTGACGGCCAGGCCGCGAGGCTCAATGCCGTGCTCGATTCGCTCGAGGCGGCTGGCGACTCGGCTGTTCGCTGGGATCCCCTGTTCGCCGCGCTGGCGGAAAAGAATCCCGTGGCCGCCACCGCGCTGGTGGACCGTGCGGTCAAGTGGGCGGGTGTCCGCCCAGCCAACGCAGCCGGCTGGATGCTGCAGGATGCCCAGCGTGTCGAGGCGAGGGACCACTCCGCCGCGATCAGGCGCTATCAGCAGGCCGAGGCCCTCGACAGCATGAGCGAGGTGGCAGGTGCCGCCCGGGCAGCGCGCGCCAGGCTGCTCGCGCGTGGCGCGTCATCGGTACCTGACCTCGCGGAAGTCGCCGAGCTGCTCGCGGCTGACAGCGGAGCCGCGGCGTCGTTCGCGGCCCAGCAGCTTGCCATGCAGGTCAACATGGTCCTCGCAGCAGACAGCGCGCTCCACGCACGCATTCCCCAGTCGGACATGCAGGGGTTTCTGGCAGCGGAAGTCGCGCGAGACCAGCTCCACTCCCCTTCGCTGGCTGGGTACCTCTTCCAGCGCGTGGCCCGGACCTGGCCCGAGTCTCCCTACGCAGCCAAGGCGATGCTCGCAGGGCTGCTCCTCACCCCGAACGATTCCGCCGCCCGCGCAAGGCTCGATTCGCTGTACCTCATGAGCCCGTACGTGATGGCAGTGCGGGGAGGAGATCCTCCCGGTCTCCAGGCACTGGAGGACTCGCTCGCCGCCTTCTCGGCCCAGCTGCGTGCGGCCCGGGATTCGGTTGCCCCGGTGCGGCGCACCGAGCCGGGACGCCGTGTCACTCCTCCCGGTGCCCGGCAGCGGCCGGATGAGCCGCTGTGAGCGAGCCGCTGGCGCGCACTCTGTTCAACCAGGAATTCCAGAATCCGCTGATACTCGCGGCCGGCACCGCTGGCTACGGCACCGAGCTGGCCGGCGTCATGGAACTCGACCGACTGGGCGGCATCGTGGTCAAGGCGGTCTCGCGCGAGCCACGCGCCGGCAACCCGCCGCCCCGGGTGGGCGAGTTTGCCGGGGGGATGCTCAACGCGGTGGGCCTCGCCAACCCCGGGCTGGCGGCAGTGCGGAGCACGCACCTGCCGGCGCTGCTCAAGAGCGTCCGCAAGTGCCGGGTGCTGGTCAATGTTGTCGGCTTCACCGTGGAGGAGTACGCCGAGGTGGTGGCCGGTCTTGACCAGCTCGACGGCATCGCGCTGTACGAACTCAACCTGTCCTGCCCCAACACCAGCGCCGGCGGCATGGAATTCGGTGCCGAAGCGTCGTCGGTCGCGGCGGTCGTGTCCGGCTGCCGCGCGGTGACCAGTCGGCCGCTCTCGGTAAAGCTGTCTCCCGCCCTGGCCGACATCGCCGGCATGGCCGTGGCCGCGCGTGACGCTGGCGCGGATGCGATATCAGTGATCAACACACTGCCGGGATTCCTGTACGACGAGGGATCCAGGCCGCGCCTCGGAAACGGCAACGGCGGCATCAGCGGCCCGCTGCTGCTGCCAGCGGGGTTGCTGGCAGTGCGCAGGGTTGTCGAGCGCACCGGGCTACCGGTTATCGGCACGGGTGGAGTGCGCTCGGCAGCCGACGTCAGGGCGTATCTCGAGTCGGGCGCATCGCTCGTCGGCATTGGAACGGCGGCCCTGGCCGACCCCCGCCTTCCCGAACGGATCATACGAGACCTGGAGCATGAATGGCCGAGGTAATTGTCGCGCTGGACCTCAAGACTCGCCTGGAGGCCGAAGCGGCCGTCGATCGCTTGCCCGGGCTCGAGTGGGTCAAGGTCGGCTCGATCCTGATGACCCGCGAAGGTTCGCCCTTCATCCGCTCGCTGGTGGACCGCGGGCTCAAGGTCTTCCTCGACCTCAAGTGGCACGACATCCCCAACACCGTGGCCGGCGCGGTGGCGCAGGCCCGCGATATGGGGGTGTCCATGGTCACGGTCCACACCCTGGGTGGTCCCCGGATGCTGGAGGCCGCGGTGGCAGCGGGGGGCGCGGAGCTGGCGGTGGTGGGGGTAACGGTGCTGACCAGCCATACCGAGGCGGATTACCAGGCGCTGATCGGGCGGAAGGACATCAACCTCACCGAGGAAGTTGTCCGACTGGCGGAGGGCGCCCGATGGGCCGGGCTTGCGGGTGTGGTCTGCTCGCCCCGGGAGGCGGCTCTGGTGCGGGCGGCCCTGGGAGCACGGGCGCTGGTGGTTGTGCCTGGCATCCGGCGCCACCGGGATCCGGCGGGAGATCAGGCCCGGACCGCCTCTCCCCGGGAGGCGAGGGCCGCCGGCGCCACCCATCTGGTGGTGGGGCGGCCCATCCTGGCTGCGGAGGATCCGGCCGAGGCCTTCGAGGAGATCCGGGCGGTGGCAGGGTAGGCAGTCGCGGGTAGTGTCCAAGTCCCGCCCCTTGCCCAACTTGGCATGCCGGAGTATAATCCCAAGCTGGCCTTTAATTCGGCAGTCCAACGGCAACTTTCTGGTATTTCAGGAGATGGCGTGAAGGTTCGTTCTAGCGTCAAACCGATCTGCGAGCACTGCAAGGTGATCAAGCGGCAGGGTGTTATCCGCATCATCTGCAAGCGCAATCCCAAGCACAAGCAGCGGCAGGGCTGATCATGGCACGCATCGCTGGCGTCGATTTGCCGCGCGAGAAGCGCGTCGAGATCGGGCTCACGTACATCTTCGGAATCGGGCGCTCCACTGCGTCCCGGATCCTCTCTGAAACCGGCATCAGCGTCGAGACGCGGGTGCGGGACCTGTCGGACGCGGAAGTGGCGCGACTCCGGCAGTACATCGAGCGCACGGTCAAGGTCGAGGGCGCCCTGCGCACCGAGACCGCCATGAACGTCAAGCGCCTGATGGACATCGGCAGCTATCGCGGCATCCGGCACCGCCGGGGCCTCCCAGTGCGCGGGCAGCGGACGCACACCAACGCCCGTACCAAGAAGGGCCCGCGCCGGGCCATCGCGGGCAAGAAGAAGGTGACCAAGTAGTGACCGCACCCGCCAGGCCGACGTCGAGCGCCAAGCGCGCCAAGAAGGTGGTCGAGAGCGAGGGCGTGGCCCACGTGAGCGCCACGTTCAACAACGTCCTGATCACCATCACGGACATGAAGGGCAACACCCTCACCTGGGGCACCGCCGGCAAGGCGGGCTTCAAGGGTTCCAAGAAGAGCACGCCGTTCGCCGCCACCGTGGCGTCGGAAGCCTGCGCCCGCGAGGCCATGAACATGGGCCTGCGCCGGGTACATGTGCGGGTCCAGGGCCCCGGCAGCGGACGCGAGTCGGCCATCCAGGCGCTGGCCTCGGCCGGTCTCAAGGTGCTCTCCATTCGAGACGTCACGCCCATTCCCCACAACGGCTGCCGTCCTCCGAAGAAGCGGCGGGTCT
>CAMLHP010000191.1 GCA_946479805.1 uncultured Gemmatimonadota bacterium
TACGCCTCACGCCCTACGCCTCACGCCCTACGCCTCACGCCTTATGCCTCGCGCCTTATCTTTAACCCGTGAAGCCTGTCGCCCCACCCCACCTGCCTGAGCTGACCGACGACACTGGATGGACGTGGGGCGCCATTGGTGCGAGCCTCGCCACGCACGTGCTGTTGATGCTCGCGATAGTGGGCGTTTCTCAGAGGGAAGCCGAGCGGACGGGCCGCCGAGCCGCCGAGCCGCCGCAGATCACGCGCTACGTCGAGCTGCCTCCGCTCCCGCCCACACCGGAGCCGGTCGCCGTCGCTGAGCCGCCGAGCCGACGCGCCGCCGAGCCGCCGCCGCCGCCCGACCGCGTGCCTCGTCCCCAGGTCACTCGCGGGCCCGACACACCTGAAGAAGTGACCGTCGAGCGGGATCCTCCTCCAGAGGACGTCCCTCCGGGCGAGGCGCCGCCTGCATCTGCGCCCGATCCGGCTCGCGCCGAGCCGCCGAGCCGCCGAGCCGCCGAGCCCACTGAGCTCGCCCTCCTCCCCATCGAGGAAGAAG
The DNA here is from genome assembly GCA_946479805.1 of uncultured Gemmatimonadota bacterium. Next base: position 541 of record CAMLHP010000191.1, read on the forward strand.
CCCGCCGCCTCTTTGGCGCGCCCAGAATGGGTTCCGACCGGATGAACGGACCGTCGGTCGAGCGGCGCTGGGCCACCGAGATAACCGAGGACCGCGAGAACGACTGTCGCCCCAGCCCCCGGCGTCCGCCCAGGCCCGGCGAGAAGCCGGTGATGGGGCAGGTTGAGGGCCGGGTATACCGCGAGGGTACCACGATTCCGCTGGCGGGCGCGTTTCTCCAGATCATCGGCACCGGATATTCCGCCTTCGCGGACGAGGAAGGCAACTACCGGCTGGTATTCGACCAGTCGCTGGTGGACAATTGCCGGACCCAGTACGTGCAGGTCACCAAGGACGGGTTCCGGCCCCGCCGTCTGATCCTCGCGCTGGGGGCGAGGTCGTCCAACGACGTGCTGATGCGGCGCTACTGAGCTTCGTGTATCTTCGTGAATTCACCAATGGAGCCGATGTGACCCGACCGACAGTGCTGATTGCAGCGTTGGCGCTGGTGCCACAAGTGCTCGCATCCCACGCGACTTCGGCCCAGGCCGCATCCTCCGACGCCGGAGCCAGGGCCCAGGCAGCCCTTCGCATCCCGGCCGCGGTCGCCGAGCTCGAGGAGCGGGGCGTGCCGCTCGTCGAACTTGCACGCGCGCTCGAGGCGTTCCGGGCCGGCGCTGTGCCCGCCACCGATGCGGTAACGGCCCTCGACATCGAGCGGGGCCAGGAGGAGCCGATGGAGAATTTCGGCGACTTTGTCCAGCAGCAGCTGGCCCAGGGCAAGCGCGGCAACGACCTGGCCGGCGCCATCCGCGAGGAGCACGGGCGGAGGAAGGCGGCCCGCGATGAACGCCGCCAGCGCAACGATGGGGAGCCGCTATGAGTGGTAGTCGCTCGGTATTGCTGATGGTCACGCTGCTGCTGGCCGGTTGCACCGCTGACCGTGGTCAGGCCGGATCCGCCGACTCCGCCGGCGTCAACGTGAGCCCGCCGGAGCAGGTGGATTCCACCATGGCGCTGGTGGCTCCGGCCGCGGCGGTGGCGCTCGCGCTCAAGGAAAGGCCCGCCATGGCGGATTCAATCCTCGCCGAGGCGGGCCTTTCGATTGAGCAGTTCGAGGCGCTGATGTACCGCATCGCGGCCGACTCCGCCGCGCGGCGCTTCTTCACCTCACTCACGGGCTCCTGATCATGAGTCCCCGGGGCCGGCGAGGTCCGGCGTTCATAGAGATCGTGGTGATACTCGCACTGCTGGCGACCCTGATCTCACTGCTGGTGCGCTCGGGCTGACCATTCTCCGGCCCTCACGTACCTCCGCGGCTTCGCTCTCCGGTACTGTCCAGTCGATGGTCTGCCTGGCCCGCTTCCGCAGCACCTCGAACTTCACGGTCTCGCCCGGCGCGTAGGAGTTGAGGATCCGCATTGCGTGGCCCTCGTCGCGGGGGGTGCGGCCGTCGAGTGAGACGATCACGTCGCCCGCCTGAAGCGGGACCTTCGCATCATCGTCCACTGAAAGCACCAGCAGGCCTTCGGAGGTCCCGAAGTAATCCGACAGCCCGCTGTTCATCTCGGTAAGCTCCAGTCCCATCAGCGCGCCGCGCGAGAAGAATGCGAAGTTGCCATTCCGAAGCTCCATGGCCGGCATGGCCCGGCGGAGCGAAGTCATCGACGGCATCGAGAACGAGAACTGGTTCTCCAGCTCGCGGGCGACCACCGTCACCGTGCTGTTCTTCCCGTCCCGGCGGTACTCCAGCTTGACGCTGTCGCCCTCGGACAGGTCGCTTGCCAGCTCGACCAGCTTCTCGGCCGGGTTCTCGCCGCCCAGCGCGGTGCCGTTGTAGCGGGTGATGATGTCACCCGCGCGGATGCCGGCGTCCTCGGCGCCGCTGCCCTCGGTTACCTCCATCACCAGCGCGCCCTGCTTCTTCGTTTCCTCGGCAGCGTTGACATTCAGCGACAATCCCAGGCGGGCGCCCTGGAATCCGGCGACCGTCCAGGTGCGGGTGGGCAGCTCCCGTAGCCGCATCCGGGTTTCCTGTCGGTCGTTGTCCTGGGCCAGGGCAACCGCGGGGAGGAGTGCAATCAGCGCCAGGGTGGCGCCAGTCCAGCGATACATGGGGTGCTCCAGGTTGAGGGTCCTGGGAGCGTGATGCCCGACGTCGCACGGGGGTCGCAGCAACAGACGGATAGGCGGGCAGACGGACAGACGGAGGCCTCCTGCCCGTCTGTCCGTCCATCCGTCTATCCGTCTATCCGTCTATCCGTCTATCCGTCCAATTACCGTCTCTTCCGCCTCTTCTTCACCTCCCTGGGCCCGTAGACCTGCCGCACCCCGAACTCCGCCGCGGTCCACAGCGTCAGCAGCGCGGTGATGCTGGCGATGGCGCGCTTTTCGTCGTCCTCATGAATGATGAGTCCGTAGGTGTCGGCCACGAAGTGGAGGTTGTTGAGGATCTGCCGCACCGAGCGCACCTCGACCGAGCCGTGCCAGTAGTCGATCGACTCGAGCATCATCGCACCGTGGCGGCGGATGAACTCGCCCAGCGAGATCGCCTTGGAGATCCGCGAGGTGCGGGGCCGGCAGATGGCCAGCAGGTCGCCGAGGTAGTCGTCCCACCGCTCGGCCAGGCGGCGGTTCTGGCGGAGTGCGCGGGCCCGGGCCAGGGAGAACTGGGCCTTGGTGGCCGGGCGGAACCGGGGCACCACGGGGTGAAGGTCGTAGAGGGTCCGGACGTCGCCGTCCTCCAGCTCATCCTCCTCGTGGAACACCCAGCGCCGCCTCAGCTGGGGCCAGGTGGCTATGTCCACAACCGTCGGCACCCGGCTGTCCAGCATGATGAACCTGCTGGAGTCGTGCTTGACGACGGTCAGCCAGTGGCTCCACTCCTCCACGCAGAGCAGCACCGGGACGCCCCGCTTGAGGTACGCCGCCAGCGCCCTCCTGGCCCGGTCGGCGTCGTACCGCCGCACCAGCAGCAGGTCGCAGCCGTACTTCCGGGCTGCCCGCCCCAGCTGGATCTCGTCGGTGCCATGCCACCAGTGGGTGCCCGCCACGCGACTGATGTCGCGCTCATCCTTGAGGATGCCGAGGGCGACCAGCGCATGCTTGAGCGCAAAGGGGCCGCACTGCCAAAGATTGGGCTGGGGATATATTCCCATCTCATACCGGGAGAGAGACGTCGGAAACTACACCGGAGGGCTATCAGTGGCGAAGAGTCTCGGCTCGGTGGTGGTGCTGTTCAACGCGCTGAGCGAGGAAGGCTACGACGAGCTCAAGCATGTGGACCCCGCGACGCTGGGGTTCGAGCCGGAGTACGACATCCAGGTCTC
>CAMLHP010000192.1 GCA_946479805.1 uncultured Gemmatimonadota bacterium
TCCTCCAACCTGGCGCTGTCGTTTGCCGAGGCGGGATACCGCACGCTGCTGGTGGATGGTGACATCCGCCGGGGTGAGCTGCACGGCATGTTCGGCACCGACCGGCGCCCGGGCCTGCTGGACCACCTGATGGGACAGTCGTCGCTCGACGCCATCGTGCGGAGCACCAACCACAAGAACCTCACGCTGATACCCTGTGGCACCCGCCATCATCATGGGCCGGAACTGCTGGGCTCGACCGCCATGCGCGAACTGATGGCAACGCTCCGAAGCCAGTACGACGCCATCATCGTGGACAGCCCGCCGCTGGGTGCAGGCATCGACCCGTTCGTGCTGGGCACCGCCACCGGGAACATGCTGGTGGTGCTGCGCTCGGGTGAGACCGATCGGCGCATGGCGGAGGAGAAGCTCAAGAACCTCGACCGCCTGCCGATCCGGCTCCTGGGCGCGGTGGTCAACGACGTGAACACCGCGGACGTGCAGTACAAGAACTACCGGTATGTCTACGGGTACACCGCGGATGAAGAGCCGATCGCACTTGAAGCTGGGACTGCGTAGGCGGTAAGGCGGTAAGGCGGTAAGGCGGTAAGAGTGTGCGAAGGGGATCCAGGCACCATAGCTGGATCCCCTTTGCGCTTCCGTCCCACCTACCGCCTTACCGCCTTACCGCCTTACCGCCTTACCGCCTTACCGCCTTACCGCCTAGTTCGTCGAAAATTGCCTGACTCGATCGGGCCCGGCCTCTCGTCGCAACTCTCGCAGTGCCGCCGTCGCGCGCAGCAGCAGTTCAACCGTGTCGGCCCCGCCGTCGGCGAAGTCGCCCACGGCGCAGATGCCGGCGCGGGTTTCCAGAGGCCGGTCCTCGCCGGCGATGGGCACCGAGGCCGCTGCAAGGGACCCGCCCATCCGCTCCACCAGCTGCATGGCGCCCATGGCATCGGTGGAGGGTGCGATGACCGCGAACTCGGCGGCGCCAAGGCGGCCCACCGCGTCGGACAGCCGGCCCGATTCGCGGAACACCGCTCCTACCCGCTCCGCCACCCGATCCAGCGCGTCTGGATCGAGCTCGTCGGCGGCGTCCGGCGTGAACACCACGCAGGCGAGCGGCTGGTGCCGGCGCTGTGCCTCGGAGCCGAGCTCGCGCGCACGCCGGGCGAGCCCGCGCATGTTGTAGAACCCGCTCACCTCGTCTACCAGGCTCTCCTCGCGCAGCCGGTCGACCTCCACCTTCGACTGGATGAATGTCCGCATCCGGAGCAGCAGCGACTCGCCGTCGAGCGGCTGGCCCAGGAACTCCCACGCGCCCGCCCGGTAGGCCTCGAGCCGCTGGGCTCGGCCCGAAGGACCGGAGGTGGTGATGATTATGGGAGTGGTAGCGCCGACGCGGGGATCGTTGCGGAGGGCACGGCAAATGTCAAAACCGTGCATGTCCGGAAGCTGCGCATCGAGGATCACCAGATCGGGCTGGGCCTGGCGCATCCGCTCGAGAGCCTGCCGCCCGGTGTACGCCCGGATGACCGAGTAGCCGTTCGGTGCCAGGATGCTCTCCAGCGACCGGGCCGACCACTCCTGGTCATTGGCCACCAGCACCAGCGGCGGCTGGGCAGTCGTGTCTCGGTCTGGCATGAGCTCCTTCGTCGAACGGTACGGCGGGAAACCAGTGCCGGAAGCGAACCAGCGCCGCTTCATCGGCAGATGCGAGCCGAGGCTTCAGCCACGGGGCGATGCGGGCTGCTCGCAGTTGTGGCTGGGGCCACGATGCAGGAGTCGTGCGAAAAGCTGCGCGCGGGCCAAGCGATTGTCAATCATGGTCTTGGCCCGAAACCGTCCGAAAGCTCGACAGTGATTCGCTGTCGCAGCGCCACACTTCGGTGCGACGCCTTCTTCCAGCCATCAGGCCACGGTGACGCGGCCACGCGGCACCTGTTGGCCAAGGGCAACGCCCCCACCGTCTCGACGGCGGTGGGCAGGAGCCTCGACTACCGGCGTAACCTCTTGTCAACGCTTATGTTACCAGTGTGTGGCAGGATCCCTCCTTTGCCAACCCCCGTCACCTATTAACGGCTTCATCCTTGAAGTGTGGACGGGCCGGATCCGCATCGGAAACGAGGTTGAGGGAGGAACGGGAAATTGAGGAACAACGACGAAACGTCCGGGCACACTCCAGAGACGGATTCGGAGCAGCCGCCCGCGAAGCCAAAGGAAGATGGGTCGGCGGCTGCCAGGCGGGGGTTTCTCCACCGCCTGGCCAGCTTCGGCCTGGGCGAAGACCCCGCTCAGCTGCTGGCGCCCAGGACCCGGCTGCAGCCCGCTGACCTGCCCGATACCGGGGATTGATCCGATCGGTACCATTCGCAGTGCGCTGTGTCACGCGCCGAGCTTGCCTAGCGCGTATCTTGCAGAGGCAGCGCCAGCTACGCTTTCGACCAGGAGTGCCATGCGCCACCTGATCCTGATATTCGCTTGCAGCATCCTGTCCTTCGCGCCAGCATCGCTGGTCGCGCAGGATTCGCTTGTGGGGCAGACCGGCCGCGCCATGGCCAGCCGCGCAGAACTGGAGGGCCAGCTGGCCGCGGCGACCGATGGTAACGCACGCGCCGCCATCCAGAGCCGCCTCACCGATGGCGACCTCAAGCCGGGCGACCTCGTCGCCCTGTCGGTCATAGAAGAATCGACCCTCACCGACACCTTCACGGTACGGGCCGGCCAGACGCTGCTGCTGCCCAACATTCCCGAGTTCTCGGTCAAGGGCGTCCTCCGCTCGGAACTCCAGACGTTCATGGCGCAGAAGATTGCCCAGTACGTCCGGAACCCCCAGGTGGACGCCGTTGCGCTGGTGCGCGTCGCGGTGCTGGGCTCGGTTGGTGCGCCCGGCTTCTACACCGTGCCGGCCCAGATGCCTGCCTCCCAGGTTGTGATGGTGGCCGGCGGGCCCGGCTCCCAGGGCGACGTCAACAAGGTCGAACTGCGGCGAGGGGAGCTGATCGTGCTCGAGGAGGAGCAGATGGCGGCGGCATTCGCCGCCGGCACATCGGTGGACCAGCTCGGCGTTCAGGGCGGCGACCAGTTCTTCGTGGGCAACCGTCCGGGCGGCCTTCGCGGCGCGCTGCAGACGGTTGGCCTCATTACCGGCGTCTTCACCGGGATCTACTTTGCCACTCGGATCTTCTGAGCAGCCCGTCGCGAGGGACGCGAGCGTGAGTGTCACGGGAATTCAGCGCGCGCCGGCGCGGGCCCGTCCATCCCTGCCGTCGGTACCCAGGGTGCACGCGCCGCAGGTGTCCGCTTTGCCAGCAGCGCCGGACCACGCCGACCGGCCACGCCGGGCGGTCAATTTTCTGGTGGCGCTGGTGGGACTCATCCTTGCCGCGCCCATCATGCTGGTGGTGGCGCTGCTGGTGCGGCTCACTTCGCGCGGCCCGGTCATCTACACCCAGACCCGGGTGGGCCTCGACCGGCGCGGCGGCGGGCCCGACAGCCAAAACCGTCGCCGGGTCGACGATGTGGGCGGCCTCCCGTTCAAGATCTACAAGTTCCGCACGATGACCGTGCAGGCAGAGCATGGCACCGGTGCGGTCTGGGCCCAGAACGATGACCCCCGGGTCACCTGGATCGGCCGCTACCTCAGGCAATACCGGCTCGACGAACTGCCGCAGCTGTGGAACGTCCTCAAGGGAGAAATGAACGTGGTGGGCCCGCGGCCGGAACGCCCCACCATCTTCCGCCAGCTGCGCGAGCACATCGACGAATACCCGCTCCGGCAGCGGGCCAAGCCCGGGATCACCGGCCTGGCCCAGATCAATCACCACTACGACAGGTCGATCGAGGACGTGC
>CAMLHP010000193.1 GCA_946479805.1 uncultured Gemmatimonadota bacterium
TCGGTTGCGTCGACGGGATCGCCGTCGTTCACCAGCAGCGCGATCCTCACCGGCAACGGATCGACGTACAGCTTCCAGTTCGACACGCCGGGGGTGTATACGTATCAGTGTGCGGTGCACGGGGCGGCGATGTCGGGAACAGTGACGGTGCAATAACCGCAACCGCAGGTGTCGATTGGCTGGTAGCTCTTCCGTCATTGGGGTGAAGTGCCGCATTCTTCACCCCAGACGGGAGAGTCTACCATGCGTTACGCACTGCTGATCCACTACCCGCAGCCGGCTGTTTCAAACCTCACCGACGCCGAGATCAAGGAAGGCATGGCGGCCTTCCAGGCGTACGCAACAGCACTGTCCGACGCCGGGGTGCTCCAGTCGGCCGAGGTACTCGAAACCATCGCCACCGCCACCAGCGTCTCGGTGCGCCAGGGCAAGCTCCAGGTGCAGGATGGTCCGTTCGCCGACACCCGGGAGGCGTTCGCCGGGATCTTCGTCGTGGACGTGCCCGATCTCGATGCGGCGCTGGCGTGGGCCGAGAAGTGCCCCGCGGCGCAGTGGGGCACGGTGGAGATCCGTCCCTCAAAGGTCCAGTTCGTAGATGGTGCCTGGGCCATGGTCTCCTGAGCCGATGGATTCACGTTCGGGCGCTCACGCCCGGGCGGAGGAGCTGGCGCGTACAGTGTACGGCCGGCTCCTTGCCATTCTGGCTGCACGGGACAGCGACATCGCGTCGGCCGAGGACTGCCTGGCCGACGCGTTCGCACAGGCGCTCCGGACCTGGCCCAGCGCCGGGGTTCCCGACAATCCGGAGGGCTGGCTCCTCACCGTGGCGCGCAATCGCCAGCGCGACCGGCACCGGTCAGCGGCGTATCGAAGGGCGGAGAGCCTGGGTGCCGTCGAGGGCGCACGTGAACTGGCGGCGCTGGAGGAACTCGATCCCGAGGCGATTCCCGACCGGCGGCTGGCACTGCTCTTTGTGTGTGCCCACCCCGCGATCGACCCGGCGGTGCGCACGCCGCTGATGCTGCAGGCGGTGCTGGGCTTCGAGGCCAGGCAGATTGCGCAGGCGTTTGCGATGCCGCCCTCGGCGATGGCTCAGCGGCTGGTGCGGGCCAAGCGGCGGATCCGGGAGGCGCGGATTCCCTTTGTGGTGCCGGAGCGAAGCCAGATGGAGCCGCGGCTCGTGCCGGTGCTGGAGGCGATCTACGGCGCCTATGCCATCGACTTTCCGCTGGTGGCCGGCATGGCGGCGCGGGAGTCGCTGGCCACAGAATCGCAGTACCTTGCAGCTACACTCGCCGATCTCCTGCCGGACGAGCCCGAAGTGCTGGGCCTGGCGGCGCTGCTCTCGTTGTCGCTGGCCCGGCGCCCCGCGCGCAGTGCCGACGACGAGTTCGTGCCGCTGGGCGAGCAGGACGTGGCCCGCTGGGACCGGGAGCTGATCGCGCTGGGCGAGGCGTACCTGCGGAGGGCCCAGCCGCTGGGGCGGGTGGGGCGCTTCCAGCTGGAAGCGGCACTGCAGTCGGTGCATTGCGCGCGCGCGACGTCGGGTGTGACCGACTGGCAGGCGCTCAAGCTGCTCCACTCGGCGTTGCTGGAGGTGGCGCCGACACTGGGGGCGCGGGTGGCGCATGCGGCAGCGGTGGGGCAGGCTGACGGCGCGCGGACCGGACTCTCGGCGCTCGACGCCATACCCGACAAGGCGCTGCAGCGCTTCCAGCCGGCGTGGGCCACGCGGGCACACCTGCTGGCGGAGGCGGGGGAGGCGGCTGACGCGGCGGCAGCATTCGAGCGGGCCATCTCGCTCACGACCAGCCCGGCGGAGCGACGGTATCTGGAGCGGCGCCGAGCCAAGGTGATGGGAGCCCAATCATGAGCGCAACAAGGTGACTTCGTCGCTGATCACCCGAACCAGCGCGGCGCTGCTCGCTGCTGGCGGGATCGCGTTTCTCTTCCTGCCTGATTCCATCATGGCCGCGCTGGCGCCGGGGTTTCCGGAGCACGCCACCTGGCTGGGTCAGCTGGTGGGGGCGGGGTGGCTGGCGGTGGCGGCGCTCAACTGGTTGAACAAGAGCACGCTGATCGGCGGGATCTACGGTCGGCCGCTGGTGCTGGCCAACCTCATTCTCTATTTCATCAGTTCGATGGTACTGCTGAGGGCGTTGCGGGAACCGGCGACGTCTCCGGCTCTATGGTGGGTGGCGGCGCCGCATGTGGTGATGGCCGTCGTGTATGGGGTGGTGCTGTTCAAGGGGCCGTTTGAGCCGCGTCAAGGCGGAGAGTTCCGCCGGAACGAGCCCCGTGTCTGGTCAGATCCGGGGCCTTCGTCGCCGTAGAGGAGCTGTAGTGTACGGCCGTCACCTGAAATGGTGCCCGGCCCAAGCAGGAAGGGGAATCCTTCTCCCCCGCCGGCAGTGCGGACGAAGGTGAGGGTGCTGCCGTCACGAGACCAGGTTCCCTGTTCCGAGTTTCCGAACTCGATCCCGTTGTTCTTGTTGCGATACTCGAGGCCGAGATCATACGTAGTGGCGGTCAGGACGAGGGAGCCGCTGAGGGTCAGGCAGCATCCGAACGGCGCGCTCGGATCCGACGGGACCGGATCGCCGTTCTCCTCCACCAGGGTATAAGCCCCCACGAGATGTTCGGGGCCCGCCCCGGACCCGTCGCAAGCGGTGGCCAGCACGAGCGCGAGTGAAGCAAGCATGCTTCGCACGGCGCGCTTGCAGGGCTCACTGTTCATGCCGATTCTCCTTGCTGACGCCCTCCCGAGGCCCGAATGCTGACCTGCATCAATCTGGCTGAAAAGTTCGGCCGCTTCAACGATCACTGGCACCCCCGCATCATCGCGGACCTCAATGACCACCAGGTCAAGCTGGCCAAGGTGCAGGGCGAGTTCGTCTGGCACAGCCACGCCGATGAGGACGAGATGTTCCTGGTCATCCAAGGCGATCTGGTCATCGAGCTGCGGGACCGGTCAGTGACGCTGGGGCCGGGCGAGATGGTGGTGATTCCGAAGGGGGTGGAACACCGCCCCGTGGCCCGGGAGGAGGTCCAGTTGATGCTGATAGAGCCCCGCGCCACGAAGCACACCGGCGACGTCGAGACCGAGTTCACCCGCCACCAGCTGGATCGGATCTGAAGGGCGCTGGCGCGCAGCAACAAGCCCGGCAGGCGCTTGCGCACCTGCCGGGCTAGTCGTTGCTGCTTGCCGCCTAGACGGCGAGCTTGGCCACGTTCTCCGCCGCGGGGCCCTTCTGGCCCTCCACGATGTCGAACTCCACCCGCTCACCCTCGGCGAGGCTCTTGAAGCCATTGGCCTGGATCGCCGAATGATGAACGAAGCAATCCTTGGCGCCGCCTTCGGGGGTGATGAATCCGAAACCCTTGGCGTCGTTGAACCATTTCACGGTACCGGTCGCGCGCATTGTCGTGTTCCTCTGTGTATTGCCGTGAGTATCCCCTCACGCTGGGACCGCGACCGTTCAGGTAGCATGAAAAAAGGGCCCCGGCGAAACTCCCGGGACCCCTGCAGCTCCTTGGAATAGTATCACGCCATGTGGGCGCGACTGTCGCAACTCACAATATACACCGAATGGGCGAGGAACTCAAGTCGTACGCCCTGGGACGGGCGGCTCACGCTGACCCTGGACACCGGCGGGAAGGGACTTGCCCGGGTCAGCGAAATGCAATTCAACAGCCGGGCGCCGCGGGCGACCCTGGTACGGTTCACCCGCACCGGCCCGCTGGCCTAGCTGGCGGGCGTGACCTGGGTCAGCGGGCGCGGCGGCGGCGGCTCCTCCGCCCGGAGCGG
>CAMLHP010000194.1 GCA_946479805.1 uncultured Gemmatimonadota bacterium
GAACCGTGCCAGCTGGAACGCGTCGACTCCGCAGTGGGTGAAGCTGCTCCCGAAGTAGAAATCGTACTCGGTCCACACGGTGGCGAGGTTGCCGTCGATCCGGACTTCCGGGTTGTAGATCCGTTCATCCCAGGTGGAGTCGCTGGGCTGGCCCACTGCCCGGACGAAGCCGTCGACCGGTTCCACCGAGACCACGGGCGCGCCGTTCCGCATGCCGGGGGTCATCATGCGGGCGTCGGGGGCGAAGGCGGTGCGGAGAGCGGCAGAATCACGGCTCCGCATTGCGTCGAACACCCGCTGGACCACGGCCAGGACGGCGGCGCTGTCGGCGGCCCGGCTGGGGGCCGAGGGGGCAGCCTGGGCGGCTGCCGAGCCGGCGCCGCCGAGGGTGAGTGCAAGGAGCAGGACTACGGGACGGCGCATGGCACGAGCTCCGGTTGAGGGGTAGAATTGGCCTTAACATACGCCATCTGCCGGGCCCTGGTTTCCCGGGCGCAACCTCCGCCGGGCGGGCACCGTAGTGTTGGCGATACGGTTCTCCTTCATCCTTCATAGAGTCAGACCGAATGCTTACTGGACTCCTGGCGCTCGCTGCGCTGATGCAGCAGATGCCGCAAGCCCCACAGTCGTCCCTGGCACCATCCCCGGTATCGCGCATCGCATTTGCGTCCGGCCCCGAGCTCACGATGGTGGCGGGCGACTCAGTGCGACTCGCCGCGCGGGCGCTCGACGCCAACGGCCAGCCAGTTCCCAACGCCAGCATCCGCTATTTCCTCACCGGCGGCTACTTCGAAGGCTCGGTGGATACCAGCGGGGTGGTTCGCTCCGGTGCGACCGGCTCGATAGTTGTGGGGGCGGTGGCCACGGTGCCGGGCACCAAGCCGTACCTCGAGCGACTCCGGGTCCGGATGGTCCCGGGGCCGGCAGCCAGCATCAGCGTGACGCCTTCAGTCTCGAAGCTTGCCGTGGGACAGCGGGTTCGGCTCTCGGCCACCTCGTGGTCGGCGGCGAAGGATGAGAGGAGCGATCCAATCAACTGGCGCAGTTCGGCATCGCGGGTGGCCGATGTGTCGAGAGACGGGGTGCTCACGGCGCTGGCTCCAGGCCGGGCAGTGATAACGGCATCGGTAGAGAATGTGCGGACCGAGATCCCGGTCGAGGTCATCGCCACGCAAGTGGCGAGCGTTGCGATTACTCCTGCCAGAATCGAGGCCAAGGAAGGCGACGTGCTGAGGCTCTCGGCCGTTGCGCGCGACGCCAACGGACGGGAGATCCCGGGTCTCACTCCGCAGTGGAGCTTCTCGCCCGGCAACGGATCCATCGACGCCGACGGCGCGTTCGTCGGCTATGAGCCCGGGGACTACCTGGTCACGGCAAGCTTCGGGAGCCGGAGCGCCGACGCCGCGGTGACGCTGGCGCCGCGCGATGTGCGCCGGCCGGCAACGGTAGTGGGCCGGCTGCCCCGCTCGCTCTTCCGCACCGAGGAAGTCTGGGTTCATCCGAATGGTCAGGTAGCGTATCTCGGCACCGGTGGGGGCGGCGACAGGATGTACGCCATCGACATAAGCGACCCGGCCAACCCGGTGGTGACCGATTCAGTTGTGACCAACACCCGCCGGGTCAACGACGTGATGACCACACCCGACGGGAAGACGCTGGTGTTCACTCGCGAAGGCGCATCGGACCGGAAGAACGGAATCGTCATCGCCTCGCTGGACGATCCGCGTCACCCCAAAGTGATTGCGGAGTTCACCGAGGGGGTCCACGCCGGGGTCCACTCGGCGTTCATCTACCAGCAGCCGAAGTACGGCACCCATGTGTACCTCACCAACGACGGCACCGGTGCGATGCACGTGGTGGACATCAGCGATCCGGCAAACCCGAAGGAAGTGGGTCAGTGGCGTACCGACAGGCCCGACGCCGGCAGGACGCTGCACGACATCGACATAAAGGATGGCCTGGCGTACCTCTCCTACTGGAACGACGGGCTGGTGATCCTCGACATCGGCAATGGCGTGAAGGGCGGCAGTCCGTCCAATCCCCAGCTGGTGACCCAGTACAAGTACGACCTCAACGCCCTGTACCGTGAAGTAGAGGCGGTGGGCGGGCCCGGATTCATCCGCGGAACCCACACGGCGTGGCGGCACAACAACTACGTCTTCATCGCGGATGAGGTATTCCCCGGCGCCGGAGTGAAGGGTGCCAAGGATGCCTCTGCGGGCAGGGCCTACGGCAGGCTGCAGGTAATCGACGTGTCGGACATGGAAGCGCCGAGGTCGGTGGCGTGGTACGAGCCCGAGTACGGCGGGGTGCACAACGTGTGGGTCGCGGGTGACACGCTATACATGGGAGCTTACCAGGGCGGCTTCCGGGCGTTCGACATCAGCGGCGAGCTGCGGGGAGATCTCCGGGCCCAGAACCGCGAGATAGTCCACGTCCACACGGGAGACATGGAAGGGAAGGTCCAGAACTCGCCCAACACATGGGGCGTGGTGGTGAAGGACGGGCTGGCGTACGTGAATGACAACAACAACGGCTTGTGGATCGTGAAGATCGAGCCGGAGACCAGGCCGCTTACTCCGTAGGCGGTCAAGGGGGACAGGGCGGTCAGATTCCGCGACGGGCTGCCCTGACTCTTCGAACTTCAGCTACAAGTGCACGCGCGCGCTCTACCGGGACTCCGTCCATGTAGAGCGCGCGTTCCACTTCTTCGTCGGTCTTGCCCGCGTCCATCAACTCCAGCGCGCGGCGGGTGCGCTGGACAGTTTCCTCCGCGGTCTCCCGCGGGCCGAACAGGCGGCTCAGGAAGCTCACGACTTCTTCTTCCTCGGCACTTTCGCTCCCTTCTTCCGGGCTTCGGAGAGACCTATGGCGATGGCCTGCTTCCGGCTCTTCACCTTGCCTCCCTTTCCTCCCGGACCGCTCCGGAGCGTTCCCTTCTTGCGGCGGCGCATCGCGCTTTCAACCCGCTTGCTTGCTGCCTCTCCGTACTTGCGGGCGCCCTTCTTGGCTGGTTTTCGAGCCTTGGCCGACATGGGAATTTCCCCTGCCTGAGGAGCGGAGCCACGGCCCCACGAGGAGGCCGTGCCCCGTGAGGAAAGCTATACCGCTGGTGCGGTGCAGGTTACCTCGAACGTCAAATCAGTGGTATCGCCATCGGTGATGGTCGCGGTCTTGGTGGCCGAATCAACCGAGCAGTTGGCGTCCACGCCATTCAGCGTGACCTGGGTGGCGCCGGTGGCGAGTGCCGTGGCTGACACGGTGCCGCCAGTCGCTCCAACGGTACCGATGGAAGCGGCTCCGACCATGACGTCGAAACCATCGGCATCGGTGCCTTCGCCGGTTACGGTCACGGTGACGTCAAGATTGCCCACCTCGGGCTCGTTCTCGTCGTCGCATGCCGCAACAGTGAGCGAGGCCAGCGCCAGCAACGCCAGAAAACCGCTCTTACGGGCGGCAGACCGCATATCTGCGGCAAGAATCGTCTTCAGCATGCAGCAACTCCAGTTTGTGAATGTGCCATGGGGGTTCGTCACTGCGACGAACCCAGCCAGTCATATCTGGCACTATTCGGATGAGTTGCCTGTGGCGCAGGTCACGCGGGTTGCGGATTGAATCGAGTCGCGAGTCGCGAGTCACGAGTCACGAGTCACGAGTCACGAGTCGCGAGCTGAGGGATCAGAGCAGCTTCACAAGCTCTGGTTCCAGTTCCTCTGGGGTGCGGGTGGAGCCGTGGCGCTGGACCACCTGGCCTGAACGGTCCACCACGAACTTGGTGAAGTTCCACTTGATGCTGCCGGT
>CAMLHP010000195.1 GCA_946479805.1 uncultured Gemmatimonadota bacterium
GCACCGGCCTGGGTCAGCGCATAGGCGGCCATCCCGCCGCCGGCGCCGGAACCGACTATGCAGACGTCGTACTCTTGAGTTTGGGGCATGTTCGCGAGGTTTGGGTGTCGGGTCGGAGCTTCGAGCCTCAAGCTACGAGCTTCAAGCTCTCGAAGCTCGCAGCTCGAGCCTCGAAGCTAAGTGGCGCACACTTCCATCGCCTGCCTCAGCCCACGCTGCCAGTCAGCAGTCGGAATGAACTCGTGCGCCAGGTATCCGGTGAAGCCGGTCTCGGTGATCGCCCGGGCGATGGCGCCGTACTGGAGCTCCTGCTGGTCGTCGAGCTCATGCCGCCCCGGGTTGCCGGCGGTGTGGTAGTGCGCGATGTGCTGATGATGGTCCCGAATCGTGCGGATGACGTCTCCCTCCATCACCTGCATGTGGTAGATGTCATACAGCAGCTTGACCCGGGGCGAGGCCACCGCCTCGGCTACCGCCACCCCGAACGCGGTGGTGTTGCCCTGGTAGTCCTTGTGGTCCACCTTGCTGTTGAGCATCTCCACGCAGAGCGTGACGCCCGCATCCTCGGCGCTCTTCTTCATCCGGTCGAAGCAGGCCACCGAGTTGGCGATGCCCTCCTCGTCGCTCCGTCCTTCGCGATTGCCGAACAGCACAATGAGATTCGGCACGCCCGCCTTCACCGCCAAAGGAAGTGCGGTTTCTACTTCCTGCACCATCACGTCATGCACCGAACGGTCGCAGAGCCCCCGCGTCAGGTAGTCGCGCCGCCTGCTGGTGTTGCCCATGGAGCAGGCCAGTCCGTGGCGCGCCGCCACCGGCCACTGCTCGCTGTGGAGCAGGTCCACCGCCACCAGCCCCAGCTGCTTCACCACCCCACAGAACTCATCCAGCGGCACATCGGAGAAGGGCCAGTAGCAGACCGACTGCCTGAAGCCGGTGGCGCGTAGCTCCGGCACCGGTGCACACGCGGCCGCAGGCGACGCGATTCCCGCCGCCGCAGCCGCACCCGCGAGTGTCGTCAACGCCTGGCGACGATCCATGTGTGAAGGGCATATGGCATAGGGCATAGGGCTTATGGTAAAGGCCCTACGCCTTAAGCCCTATGCCCTAAGCCCTTTCAGGTACTGGTAGCTCACCCGCACGCTCTCCATCGGATCCCCAGGTTCATCATGCTCCACGAAGTAGTGCCGGATTCCCGCCTGGCGGCGCGCCGCGAAGATCCGGGGCCAGTCGATGTCCCCCTCGCCCACCGCCACCATCTTCCCGTCACTGGTCATGTCCTTCACATGCACCAGCGGGAAGCGCCCAGGCCAGCGCTGGAAGTAATCAACCGGATCCTGCCCGCCCTTGGTGATCCAGTAGAGGTCCATCTCGAACTGGACCGCCGGATCGCATTCTTCCAGCAGCACGTCGTACGGCATCCGCCCCTCAACCGTGGCAAACTCGAAATCATGGTTGTGGTAGGCGAACGTGACCCCCCGCTTCCGCGCCTCGAGGGCCGCGCTGCTGAACAGCTCGGCTGTGCGCTGGAGATCGGCGATGCTCCCCCGGTCGGCCTCAGCCAGCCAGGCAACGACGAGGTAGCTGTGCCCCGCCGTCTGGGCATCATCCAGGGTGGCCTTCCAGCTGTCCCGCACTACCTCGATGGGGATGTGCGCCGCAGGTGCGGTCAACCCGTTGGCATCGAGCACCCGCCGGATCTCGGCCGCCGAGCGGTCGTAGTAGCCGGCAAATTCCACTTCGCGATATCCTATGGCCGCGACCCTGGCCAGCGTGCCGTCGAAGTCGTCCTTCAATAGCGATCGAAGAGTGTAGAGCTGCACGCCCACACGGTCCAGCAGCGCCGCCTCGCTTCCACAGCCCCGCATGCTCGCCGGCATCGCCAGGGTCGCGAGCCCGGCGCCGGTGAGCGCGACGAATTCGCGCCGGTCAAAGTTCATTGCGATTGAGCAGCTCCACCGCATGGTCCACCGCACGGGCGGTGAGTGCCATGTAGGTAATCGAGGGGTTCTGGTTGCCGGACGACGCCATGCAGGCCCCGTCGGTCATGAAGAGATTCTCGACATCCCATGCCTGGTTCCAGCCATTGAGCACGCTGGACTTGGGGTCGCGCCCCATCCGCGCCGTCCCCATCTCGTGGATGGTCTTGCCGGGCGGATTGTCGTCCACGTAAGCGTTGATGTCCCTCGCACCCGCCGCCTCCAGCATCTCGGCCGCCGTCTCCGACATGTCCTGCAGCTGGGCCTTTTCGTTGGGGCCCCAGGCGCAGCTGATCCTGAGCGCCGGGATGCCCCATTTGTCCTTGAGTTCGGGATCGATGGTGATCCGGTTGTCGGGATTGGGGAGGCACTCGCCGAAGCCGTAGAGACCCATGCTCCACCCACCCGGCTCCAGCAGTTCCGCCTTGAACTCCGCGCCGAATCCGGCCTCTGCTCCTCGGCTCCACCAATTGTCTCGCCCTGCACCGCCCTGAAAGCCGTATCCCCTCAGGAAGCCCTTGTGCTGGTCCTTCACGTTGCGGAACCGGGGCACGTACACCCCATTGGGCCGGCGGCCGAACGTGGTCTTGTCGAGGAAGCCATCGATCCGGCCCCGCGCCGCGCCGCCCATGGTGTGGTCCATGAGGTTGCGGCCCAGCTCGCCGCTCGAGTTGGCCAGGCCGTCGGGATACTCGGTGCTGGTGGAGTTGAGCAGCAGCCGGGCGCTCTCGAGCGCCGAAGCACAGAGGAACACCAGCCGCCCCTCGACCTCGAACTCCTCACGGGTATTGCCATCGATGACGCGCACACCGCGCGCACGCCTGGTGGCGGGGTCGTGCAGCACCTCGGCCACGACGCTGTCGGGCCGCACCGTGAGCCGGCCGGTCTTCCTCGCCGCCGGCAGGGTGCTGCCGATGCTGTTGAAGTAGGAATGGGTGATACAGCCGCGCTCACAGGGGCCGCAGTAGTGGCACGCTGCCCGGCCGTTGTGCACCTGGGTAAGGATCGCGGCGCGCCCGATGGTGAGCACGCGATCGCGCCCCCAGGTCCGCTGCAATGCATCGCGGACGTGCTGCTCGACGCAGTTGAGTTCCATCGGGGGGAGGAACTGTCCGTCCGGCAGCTGCGGCAGCCCCTCGGGATTGCCGGTGATGCCGATGAACCGCTCGACGTGATCGTACCATGGCTCGATGTCGGCGTAGCGGATGGGCCAGTCGACCCCGTGTCCATCCTTGAGGTTGGCCTCGAAGTCGAGGTCGCTCCAGCGGTACACCTGCCGGCCCCACATGATCGAGCGCCCGCCCACCTGCCGTCCCCTCAGCCAGTCGAACGGCTTGCCTTCATCGGTGCTGTAGGGGTTCTCGAGATCGTTGACGAAGAACTTGGAGCCGTACTCGTCGCAGGCGTAGCAGCGCCGCTGGACCGGCTGTTCCCGTTCCATCCGGGCCCGGTCGCCCCGGCCCCGGAACTTCACCTGCCACGGCTGCACGTGCTCCACGTAATCCCGGCTGGGGATGATGTCCCGTCCCGCCTCCAGCACTATCGTGCGGAGCCCCTTCTCGCAGAGCTCCTTGGCGGCCCAGCCGCCGCTGATCCCCGACCCGACGACGATGGCGTCGTACTTCTCGCGCCGGCGCATCAAGCGGGCCTCTGCGCGGGCCTGGTCATGTCCTCGCATCCGCCGTAGCGACCGGGCCAGATCTGGTACTTGAGCACGTCCTTCATCACCCGCTCGGAGGTGAACCAACCGAAGAGCGTGAGATACTTGAACTCCCACCAGGCGCCCGACGCGGTGTCCTTGGCGCCCCTGGGCT
>CAMLHP010000196.1 GCA_946479805.1 uncultured Gemmatimonadota bacterium
ATGCTGCGCCATATCGGCCTGGGTGAGGAAGCGCTCGCTTGCGGCCCGCATCCCCCGCTGGGTCCGGCGGTAGCAGACATGGTGGCGCGGACGGGACTGTCGCTGACGCCGCGCTGGAGCAATTGCTCCGGCAAGCACGCCTGCATGCTGTCGCTGGCGCTGCACCACGGCTGGCCCATCAAGGGGTACGAGCGGAGCGGGCATCCGGTCCAGGACCGCATCACCGAGTCTGTATCGGAGTGGGCTGGAGTTCCCCGCGACCAGCTGCGTTTCGGCGTGGATGGCTGTACCGCCCTCTGCTTTGGCCTTCCGCTGACCGGTATGGCGCGGGCCTATGCCCGGCTGGGCGGCAATGAAGACTCGTCGCTGCGGCGCCTGGCCGAGGCGATGCTGGCCCATCCCAACCTGGTGGGCGGCTCGGGCCGGTTCTGCACCGAGCTCATGGTAGAGTGGCCAGGCGAGGTGATTGCGAAGGTGGGCGCGGAAGGGATCTACTGCGCATCGCTCCCGCGGCACGGGCTCGGCGTTGCCCTCAAGATCGAGGACGGTGACATGCGCTCGGCGCCCGCCGCGCTCCTCGGCGTGCTGCGCCAGGTGGGCGAACACGTGGGAGTGGACCTGGCTCCGCTCGACGCCCTGCAGCGTACGGCCGAGCCGGTGATCTTCAACACTCGTGGCGAGGTGACCGGCGCGCTCCGCTCTGCCGGTGCACTGCAATTTTCTGCGGGAGCTGTGCGGCCTCCGGGTTCGGCTGGCTTCCGGTGATGAGGTAACATGATGGCGAAACAGGACGGCCTGGATCCCCAGACGCGCGACCTCGTGCGCTTTGCCGCCGCAGTGGCCCAGGGCTACGAACCCGAGCTCAGGGAGCGGGTCGGCCCGATGCGGCAGTCGCAGGTGCCGGCGGAATGGGTGGAGGAGCTGCTGCTCCAGTCGCTGCTGTTCGTGGGATATCCCCGGACGCTGGTGGCGTTCGGAGTCTGGAGGAAGCACTCCGGCCTGCCCGCTCCAAGGACCGACGCCGATGCCGGCTACGACCAGCTGCAGGAATGGATCCGGCGGGGAGAGGAGACCTGCGAAGTCGTGTACAGCGACAATTACAACAAGCTGCGCGAGAGCGTCCGTGCCCTGCACCCGGCAGTCGAGACCTGGATGATCACCGAAGGCTACGGCCGCACGCTGGCCCGGCCCGGCCTGGACCTCATGCGCAGGGAGCTGTGCGTCGTGGCCCAGACAGCCGTGCTCGAGACCCCGAAGCAGCTGCACTCGCACCTTCGCGGCGCGCTCAATGCCGGCGCTGCCTTCAGCCAGATCGAGGGCGTGCTGTCGGTGGTGAACCCGATGCTGAGCTTCGACCAGTGGAAGAAGGTCAAGGAACTCTGGCGCACGGTTCGCGACGGCTGGAGTCCCGGCGGCTGATGTTCATTGACCGCGCGGTGGTGCGCGTAACGGCCGGCACCGGCGGATCGGGCGCCTCGTCGTTTGCCCGCTTCAAGTTCAAGCCCAAGGGCGGCCCCGACGGCGGCGATGGCGGACACGGCGGCAGCGTGTATGTGCGCGGCGACGCCAACCTCGCCACCCTCCTGGACTACCGCTACCGCAAGCACTGGAAGGCCGAGCGGGGCCAGCACGGCAAGGGAAAGAACTGGACCGGCGCTTCCGCCGAGGACGTGGTGCTTCCGGTGCCGCCCGGCACTGTCCTTCGCGATGCCGACTCGGGCGAGTTCATCGGCGAGATACTGCGCGACGGCGATGCCGTGCTCGTGGCGAAGGGCGGCCGGGGCGGCCGGGGCAACGCGCGGTTCGCCACTTCCACCCATCAGGCACCGCGCGAATGGGAGCCGGGAGAGGAAGGCGAGGAACGCCAGGTTGAGCTGGTGCTCAAGCTGCTGGCCGATGTTGGACTTGTGGGTGAGCCCAATGCCGGAAAGAGCACACTCCTCTCGGTAATGTCGGCGGCCCGGCCCAGGATCGCCGATTATCCGTTCACTACCCTGGAACCCAACCTCGGCGTCGCCGGCCTGGGGCAGGGGCGTTCATTCGTCATCGCGGACATTCCAGGAATCATCGAGGGCGCCCACGAGGGAAAGGGCCTCGGCCTCCAGTTCCTGCAGCATGTCGAGCGCACCCGAGTGCTCGCTTACCTGATTCCGCTGGACAGCGACGATCCCCAGGCCGCCTACGAGCGGCTGCGCCGGGAAGTGCACCTGCATAGTCCCCTGCTCGACTCCAAGCCCCACATGGTGGTCCTCACCAAGCGCGACCTGCTCGATGCCGGCGCGCCGCTGCCCGCCATCGAGGCACCCGATGCCGTCACCGTGCTGGCAATTTCGAGCGCGTCGGGCGCGGGCATTTCAGCGCTGCAGGAGCTGCTGTGGCAGGTCGTCTCGGAAGCCAGGCAGCGGGACCTCGTGGAGCTGGCGGAGCATGACGGCCCCTTCGAGCGGAGCCGCCCGCTGGCGGACGACGAGGTCGAGTGGCATGACGACCCTGGCGCTGGCCCCGAGATCAGGGTGGAGGACCTGCTCGATGAATGAACGCGAGGCCATGATCGCCCTCGCCCTGGCGCCATCCATCGACCATGCCCGGTTCCAGAACCTGATCGCGATGGCGGGCTCGGCAACCGAGGCGCTCGCCGCGCCGATGGACCTGTTGCGCACCGTGCCGGGCATGTCTCCCGCTGCCGCCACGGCGGTGCGCGCCGCGAGCGGAGCCGGCCCGGCCAGGGTGCTGGCGAAGATGCTGGAGCATCTGGAGAGCACGGACGCCTGCGTGCTGCTGCATGGCGACGCCGGGTTTCCGGCGCGCCTGCGGGATATTCCCGACCCGCCGCCGATCCTGTTTGCGCAGGGACGGATGGAGCTGCTGCGGCGGCCTGCCGTGGCCGTGGTGGGCAGTCGCGACAACACCGTGTACGGGGCCGAGGTTGCCCAGCAAGTGGCTGCCGCGGCCTCGCGCGCAGGCATCACGGTAGTGAGCGGCATGGCACGCGGCATTGACGCCGTCGCGCACCATGCCGCCCTGGACGGCGCCGGCAGCACCATCGGCGTGCTGGGCAACGGCCTTGGTGTCATCTATCCCTCGGCCAATCGCGACCTCTACGAGCGGATGGCCAGCGAGGGACTGCTGCTCACCGAGTTCCCTCCCGGCGAACGGCCCTACAAGGGATCATTCCCGAGGCGAAACCGGCTGGTGAGCGGACTGGCCAGCGTGACGATTGTGATTGAGGCTGCCGTTGGCAGCGGTGCGCTTATCACGGCAGGAACGGCGCTCGAACAGGGCAACGATGTAATGGCGGTGCCGGGGCGCATCACCGATCCAACCGCCGTCGGAGTGAACGCGCTGCTTCGTGACGGCGCCGAGCCGTTGCTGAGTGTGGCGGACCTGCTGGCGCACTATCCTGGCGCCGAGGTGGTGCCCGTGGCTGCGCAAGGCCCCGCGCCGATGGAACGCCCGGCGCTGCCGGCCACGCTCACCGGCACCGAGCGGACCATCGCGGAGCTGCTGCTTGCCGGCGAGCGCCCGCTGGACCAGGTGGCAGAGCTGGCGGCGCTCAGCATCCCCGAGACACTGGTGACGCTGTCATCCCTGGAGCTCGAGGGGCTGGTGACGCGAAGCGCCGGGTCGGTGTTTGCATTGGCGCGGGGGTAGGCAGGAAGGCGGGGCATGTGCCGCGGCTGAAGCCGCTGCTCGCCGAGCAGCGAGTTTACTCGCGACGTATAGTGTCCGCCGAGCCGCCGAGCCGCCGAGCCGCCGAGCCGCCGAGCCGCCGAGCCGCCGA
>CAMLHP010000197.1 GCA_946479805.1 uncultured Gemmatimonadota bacterium
TAAGCCTTGAGCCGCCGCCAGAGCGTGGTTCGACTGATACCCAGCTCGCGCGCCGTCTCCGCGAGCTTCCAATTATGCGCATCCAGGGTGCGAACGATAGCCTCACGCTCGCGATCGGCCAGCGTGGTCGGGCCCTCCTGGCCCGGAAGGAACATCGCCTCGCCCACCTCGAGCGCTCCGATCCG
Source organism: uncultured Gemmatimonadota bacterium (assembly GCA_946479805.1). The sequence continues at coordinate 186 of CAMLHP010000197.1, forward strand.
GAGTGGCTGCAACCGCCCGCCGACACTCGCCAGACGCGGCAGGAGGTCGGTCGCCGTTTCGCTCAGGTCCGCCTCGTTCAGCGTCTGCCGGGCCTGCGAATTTGCATACAGCATCTTGCCCTCGGCATCGAAGACCACAACCCCCTCGGCGAATCCGTCGAGGAGGGCCTTGGCCAGTGGCGAAAAGACAGAGGGCATGCCGTTCTGAGGAGTGTCGGTCATCTTGATATCGATTACGCTCACGGGAATCCAGGGTTTCAGTTCGTGACAACCAGGCTCCCATATGGGAGTCGTCTTAACGGTGCATCCTGACACAGATTCAGGCTGTGACTTGCGTCACGAGACACTAGCATATACTCATATACTCACATACTAGTATACCGCATTGGAGCGCTGACTGATAATCCTCGGCTATGCCCTCGCCGCCCTCATGGGCCTCGCCCTCGGTACGCTCGGCGGCGGAGGCTCCACCCTGACGGTGCCCATTCTGGTATACGTCATGGGATTCGGTGCCAAGCAGGCCATTGCCATGAGCTTTCCGGTGGTGGGCGCCGCCAGTCTCGCGGGAGCGATGAGCCACGCGCGCGAGGGCCGGGTCCATTGGCGCACCGCGCTCATCCTGGGACCCGCGGCGATGCTGTCCGCGTTTCTCTCCGCCCGGTTTCTTTCGCCGCTCATGAGCGGGTCAGCGCAGCTGGCATTCCTTGCCATCGTCATGATGACCGCCTCGATCTCGATGTTCCGTACCGCGGGCAGGTCAGTGGCCGAAGACGCGACTCCGCGAGGAGTCGCCTGGCTGGTGCCCATCGGACTCGGAGTTGGCATCGTGACCGGCCTCGCCGGTGTGGGTGGCGGATTCCTGATTGTGCCGGCGCTGGTTCTCTTCGCCGGCATGCACATCAAGCAGGCCATCGGTACGTCACTGCTGGTGATCGTGCTCAACACCGCTGCAGGATTCCTCGGCTATGCCGGCCAGGTGGAAATTCCCTGGGGCCCCGTGATGCTCTTCACCGCGGTCGCGCTTTGCGGCATACTGATGGGAACCCGCGTGGTAAGAGTCGCGACTCCGGCCCAGCTCAAGCGCGCGTTCGCCATCTTCCTGCTGGTGGTCGGTGCGTACGTGTTCTACCAGAATCGTGATGCGCTGCCGGGCGGAGACCCCCCGCCGGCAGCGCAACCCTGAAAGGAGCATGACCGTCCCATGCTGTTCCGCATGTTCTATGAACCCAGGCTGGCCCAGGCCAGCTACCTGATCGGCTGCTCCGTCACGGGCGAGGCGCTGATCGTCGATCCCAATCGCGACATCGCCCAGTATCTCGATGCCGCCCACGCCGAGGGGATGCTGGTTTCTCATGTCACTGAGACCCACATCCATGCGGACTTCGCCAGCGGCAGCCGCGAGCTGGCCCGCGCCGCCGGGGCCCAGCTTTATCTCTCGGGCGAGGGCGGTCCCGATTGGCAGTACGCCTTTGCCGAAGCCGAGGACGCGGTGGTGCTGCGCCACGGTGACACGTTCAACGTTGGCAACATCCAGGTGAAGGCGATGCACACTCCGGGACACACGCCGGAGCACCTCTCCTTCATGGTGACCGACCGCGCAGCCACCGAGCGTCCGATGGGGCTCTTCACCGGTGACTTCCTGTTTGTGGGCGACGTGGGGCGTCCCGACCTGCTGGAGCGCGCCGCCAAGATCGAGGGGACCATGGAGGCGGGAGCGCGGCAGCTGTTCCAGTCGCTCAGGGACCTCGCCCCGCTGCCCGACTATCTGCAGATCTGGCCCGGCCACGGCGCCGGCTCTGCCTGCGGCAAGGCGCTGGGCGCGGTGCCGCAGTCTACCCTGGGTTACGAGCGGCTGGTCAACTGGGCATTGAGCATCACCGATGAGCAGGCGTTCGTCGAGGCGGTGCTCGCGGGCCAGCCAGAGCCGCCGAAGTACTTCGCCGAAATGAAGCGAATCAACCGCGAGGGACCGCGGATACTGGGCGAGCAGGAGGCGGCCGACCACACCAACATCGACACCCTGCTCCGGCGCCTGGGCGCGGGCGATGTTGTGGTCGATACCCGCCCCGCGGCCGACTTCGCCGGGGGGCACCTGCCCGGCGCCATCAGCCTCCCGCTCAACAAGTCGTTCACCAAGTGGGCTGGCTGGCTGATGCCATACGACAGGGACTTTCACCTGATCGTCGCGGATGAGCCGCAGCTGAGAGAGGCGCGGAAGGCGCTCACGATGATCGGCCTCGACCGGCTGGCCGGGTGGGCCTCGGCCGACTCGCTCGAGGAATGGGCCGCGGGTGGGGGCAAGCTGCAGACGGTCCAGCAGCTGACGCCGGCGGATCTGGCCGCCCAGGGTGATGACGCGGTGGTGCTGGATGTTCGGGACCGCCATGAGTGGAATGCGGGGCATCTCCCCGGGGTGCCGAACATTCCCCTGGGCGAACTGCCTGACCGCATGGACGAAATTCCCGGCGGCCGGCCGCTGGTGCTCCATTGTCAGGGTGGCGGGCGCTCCGCCATCGCCGCGAGCGTGCTCCAGGCGCATGGCATCGACGACGTCATCAACCTGGTGGGTGGATTCGGTGCCTGGAAGGAGCAGGGTCACCCGGTGGAGCATGGCGGGGAGAAAGTGGGAGCATGAGCTGGAGCGACGCATTCCTCCGCCACATGTCCACCCGGTTCAAGGCACTGGGCGAGCCAGGGCGGCTGCGCATCATCGAGCTGCTCCGGACGCGGGGCGACCAGACCGTGAGCCAGCTGGGCGAAGCCTCGGGGCTGAGCCAGGCCAACCTCTCGCGGCACCTTCAGATCCTCCACACTGCCGGGCTGGTGAGCCGCCAGCGTGAGGGACCGTTCGTTCGCTACAGCCTGGCAGACGCCGAGATCTCCCAGCTTTGCGACATCATGTGCGGCCGGGTCGAGCAGGAGCTCGAACGCGACCGGCAGGCCGTTCGCGGCGCATGAGTCGGGGTGCGCCAGGAGAGAAGCGCGCGCGGATCCTCGACGCCGCGCGCACGCTGCTCATTCGTGACGGACTGGACAAGTGGAGCACCGAACGGGTGGCTCGCGCTGCTGGATGCGCCAAGGGACTGGTGCACTACCACTTCCGGGGTCGCGGCGCGCTGCTGGCGGAAGTTGCGCGGGCGTTGACTCGCGACACCGCGGAGCGGCGCGCGCGGGAGCTCGAGGGAACAGGTACCGCGGCGCTGGACCGGCTGTGGAAGGAGCTGGAACGGGAAGCGTCGTCGGGGCAACTGGCGGCGCGCCTGACGCTGTCCGGTGTGAGCGACGAGAAGGTGCGCGCCGCGCTGGAGCCCAGTGCCGACCAGCTGGCCGCTCTTGGTGCGGCGATCGGCCGTGTGCTCGCGATAAGCGACGTGACCAGCGCCGAGGCACGCTGCACCTGGGCCACGATGGATGGCTTGGGCGCGGCGCTAATGACCGGTGCGCCCAAGGATGCGATCCACGAGGGATTTGATCGCTGGTGGCTGACGCTGCTGCCGGCATAGGCGGTAGGGCGGTAGGGCGGTAGGGACTCATCCTCCAGCCTT
>CAMLHP010000198.1 GCA_946479805.1 uncultured Gemmatimonadota bacterium
CAGCTGAGCGAGGAAGGCGCCGCGCAGGTGTTCTACGAGGACACCAACATCGGGCCCAGCCCCATCGTGGGCGCTGTCGGAGCGCTCCAGTTCGATGTCCTGTTGCACCGCCTGGAGAACGAGTATGGGGTGCCGGCCAAGCTGGACCGGCTGCCTTTCACGCTGGCGCGCTGGGTGGTGGGAAACCCCGACGAGATCCGCCGAGTGGGCGATGGCTACGGCAAGAAGCTGGTGTTCGACTCCCGCGAGGCGCCGCTGATCCTGTTTGAAAACGAGTACACGCTTCGCAATACTGTGGACCGCGAAGTGAAGCTCGCCTTTCATGCCGTTGCGCCATAGCGCCATTCTCAGCAGTTGTTTCTAGAGTATCCCGACGATCCATTCTCCAACGAAGTAACCGATCACGGCCACCCCGAGTCCCACCAGGAACATGTCCATGCCGCTCCGGATGACGCTGCGGCCGGTGAAGATGCTGCGCATGGCTCCCACCGCGAAGTGTGACAGCATGGCGAGGGTGAACGCGACCCAGATGGCGGTACGGCCGGTGGAGAATACAAACGGGGCCACCGGGATGATCGCGCCCAGCGCGGTGGCGGTGCCGGTGATCCATGCCTCGCGCATCGGGGTGCTGGTGGCGTCGCCTATGTTGAGCTCCTCGCGCACCTTCTCCGCAAGGGCACGCTCGGGATCCTCCATGACCTGCGCCGCCAGCTTGCCGGCCTGCTCCTCGGGAATGCCCTTGGCCTGGTAGATCAGGCTGAGTTCCTCCCGCTCGAGCTCCGGCATCAGCCGGATCTCCTCCCGCTCCATCGCGATCTCATGCTCGAAGACTTCGCGCTCGCTCTTGGCCGCGAGGTAGCCCGACGCTCCCATCGAGAGCGCGTCCGCCACGGTGCCCGCCAGGCCCGCCACCAGCACGGCATGCTCGGCCGCCGCCAGGCTCTGCTGCGCGCCGATCATACCAGCCACGAGTCCGAAATTGGCCGTGAGGCCGTCGTTGAAGCCGTACACCACGTTGCGGAGGAAACCACCGGCGCCGGTCCTGTGCCAGGGCTCGCCCTCCCGACCGGCCATTCGGCCCAACGTCTCGGCGTGCTCCTTGGATTCCCGCGCCAGCGTGAGGGCCGTGGGGGCCGAAGGGCCGTCGGGGGACTGCTGGTAGAGCTGCAAGTAGCTCTTGACCTCACGGCCCTCTTCCTGGAGCAGCACCGGCAGAAGAACCCCGGGGCCAAGGCGCCGGGCAACCCAGGCCCGGAAGCGGGCCCCCAGCGAGGGGCTGGGGACGCCCACTTCGCGGCCCTGTTCGGCCAGCAGCTTCCGCCAGAGGGCCACATGGCGGTCTTCGACGTCCGCCAGCTGGCGGTAAAGCCTGGCCCGGTCCGCGTCGCGCTCCAGGGCGGCCAGTTCGCGGTAAAGGAAGGCGGCGTCGGCCTCGTCGGTGAGGTGGTGGAGCCAGTTCTCGAAGTCGGGCTTGGGAGTCATGCCGGAAGTTAAGGGGTCAGGGGTTAGGGGTTAGGGATCAGGGGTCGGTATTTGCGACTTTGGAGGGGGTTCCGGCATCTTTCCCGGTACCATGGCCCGAGCTCTCCTCATGGATTCACAGCCGGTGGCGGACGCAGTCCTGGCCCGCGCAAAGTCGGGGGACGCTTTGGCGCTCGAGGCGCTGTATCGTGCCTTCGAGACCCCGGTTTACAACCTGGCCCGGCGGATCTGCCGCACGACCGAGGATGCCGAGGACGTCTTGCAGGAGACCTTCTTCGAGGTCTGCCGCAGCATTCACAGGTACCGGGGTGATGGGAGTCTATGGGGCTGGGTCCGGACCATCGCGTCCAGCAAGGCGCTCATGCGTCTCCGGCGCAACAAGTACCGCGACACTGACGAGCTTTTCGAGGACTTCGCGCCGGCAAGGAGGGACGACACCGCACTCCGGATGGACCTCGAGGCGGCATTGGAGCGGCTGAGCGAGACGTCCAGGGCGGTTGTGTGGCTGCATGATGTGGAAGGCTATACCCACGAGGAGATCGGGTCGATGATGGGCAAGACGCCGAGCTTCTCGAAGTCCCAGCTGGCCCGGGCGCATGCCCGGCTTCGTCGCTGGCTGGGCGAGGAGTTGCCAGCATGACTCATTGCACACTTGAACAACTCATGGAACTTCGGGATGGCGGGGGCGAACCGGGGCTGGCTGAAGCCCGGGCGCACCTGGCCCAGTGCAGCGCCTGCACTGCCGAACTGGACCGGCTGCACCAGCGGGTAGCCCGGCTCAAGGCTTTGCCGGTACTCAGGCCGCCCAGAAATCACTGGCCTGCCGTCGAGTCCCGGCGCCGGAAGGCGCAGCTTGAACGCCGGGTTCGGCGGGGCGCATGGGGGACGCTGGCCGCGGCGGCATCGGTATCGGGCCTGCTGGTGCTGCGGCCCATGCTGCAGCCGGCACCGGCGGACGGGGGCGCTACTGCGGCAGCCATCGCCGAGGCCCAGCAGCGGTCGGCCCAGCTGGAGCAGGCCATCAACGTATTTGATCCCGCCGGCCGTCCCATCGACGGACAGACCGCGCGGGTGGCGCAGGCACTGGAAGACCGCATAGCCGAGCTGGATCAGCGGATCCAGGCAGTGGAGCTGGCGCCCGCACGCACGGTGGAAGACACCGAGCGACTGGGCCTCTGGCAACAGCGGGTGGGGCTGATGGACGCCCTCATGGACGTTCACCTGACGAGTGCGGGCGATGTCGGGCTGTAGGTCCGTCGTGCTCAGGCGGGCGGCCTCTGGTGCCGCACTCGCGGCGGCGCTGGCAGTGACCGCTATGCCAGCCGGCGCACAGGTTCGGGTGGCTGATCGGGTCCCCAGCGCCGGGCCTGCGGGTGCGTCGAGCTTTTTCCTGCCTACCAGGCGGCCGGCGCTGGGCATCTCCGTATCGGGTGGGCCCGGGCCGATGGACACGCTGGGCGTGGTGATCCGGGCGGTGACACCCGGAAGTCCCGCCGCGAGAGCGGGACTGCGCGCGGGTGACGTGCTGACCCGGTACGATGGCAATTCGCTCTCATCCCGGGTTCGGGTGCGGACGCCGTTGCTGCGGGGTACCGAGCCGCCCGGATTCCGGCTCATCGTTCTGGCATCTGACCAGGGAATGAACGACACTGCAACCGTGGAGTATGTGCGCGGGTCGGCCCGCAACGTGGTGCGGATCGCTCCTGATCCGCTCACGGCCGAGCTGGTGCTCAGGCAGCAGCTCAGCGCCAGGCCCGATATCGAAGTGACTGCGGTGCCGCGCGAGCGGACGGTCCAGACCTGGACATTCAGTTCGCCTTCCACTCCGCTATACCGGGTGACGGTCGGGTCGCTGGTGGGTGACCTCCATCTCTCGCCGCTCAACCCCGAACTGGGCCGCTACTTCGGCACCGCCGAGGGCGTGCTGGTGCTGAGCGTACCGGGCGACACTCCACTGCGGCTCCAGGGTGGCGATGTCATCCGCCTGGTGGACGGAAGGCCCCCGGAGAATCCGCTGCACCTGATGCGCATCCTGCAGAGCTACCGGCCGGGGGAGAGCTTCCGGTTTGAAATCATGAGGGACAAGCGGCCCATGACGGTGACCGGAGAGATGCCGGAGTAGGCGGTAAGGCGGTAAGGCGGTAAGGCGGTAAGGCGGT
>CAMLHP010000199.1 GCA_946479805.1 uncultured Gemmatimonadota bacterium
TGTCCCCTGCCTGTGACGTCAGTTTCCGAGGCTGGACTGGTTGAGGTCCAGCTTCAGCTGGGGCAGGTCGGTCAGGTACACCGAGAAGTAGACCGCCACGTTGCCGTTGGCGTTTCGCACAAAGTTGAATGCCGCCCGCCAGTCATGCAGGTCGCGCTCCAGCCGGACGACGTGTGACTCGAACCGCTTCTCGGTGACGTTGTACTGGGTCTGCCATGACACCGCCCAGAGCGGCGTCGGGGCAAAGATGGTCGACACGTTGAGGTTCTGCTGGGCCCGCTGCGATTCCTCCGGCAGGGTCGGAATCGGGCGCCTTCTAGAGAGGCTGTAGGTGACATTGGCAGTGAATCCGCGCCCGGCGCCGATAATCGGGATCTGGTCGTTGGAGTAGAACGAACCCGGACTGCTGGGACGGTTCATCCCCCGCGGACCAGTGAACTGGCTGCCGTACGGGTCGTTGAACGACCCGCCGGTGAATGGGGTGCCGGCGTCGTCCATCTCGGACGGTTCACGCGGGCGCCCCAGCCCGAAGAAGCCACCGATCGAGCGGATGGTCCGCCCCGAAATCGAAAAGCTCGCGCTCACGTTCTGCAGAAATGGCGAGAATTCGGAGGTGTCGACGCCGGCCCTGCCCCGCCACAGATCATGCGTTACCGACACATTGAACCCGGGCAGCAGGTCACTCAGCGCCGTGTTGGTGATCGACTGGGTGACCCAGCCGGTGGAGCCGGGCTCCTTGGCCTGCTCGAAGTCATAGACCAGTGGCGTGGTGGAGAGGCTGAGCAGCCGGTACTTGCGGGCAGTGGTGCCGGCGGTGTCTCCCTCCTGGGGCCGGCCCTTGCCCTCGAGGTTCTGGGTGAGCGCGAGGCTCAGCGTGTGGCGTGCCCTGCTCTCAAGCACTGGCTCCTGGCCTGGCCTGGTCACCGCGCGCGCAAATTCCTCATTGACCGTCGCTGACGGCGCATACTCCCAACGGAACAAGGGGGAGAAGCTGTGGCGGAACCGGGTAATGGGGCCGATGCCTCCGCTGGTGAGCCCGAAGAAGGTGGGTGATAGCGAAGCGCTGAACTGCAGCCGCTTGTTCTGGAATACCCACGCGCCGCCGGTGGCACGGTTCCGTATCCCGAAGAACGGGCTCAGCGTTGACGCGTTGGCGACCCCTATGGTGGGCTGCAGCTTCCAGGTACTCCGCGCCAGCAGGGGAAGGTTGATGCCAGTCTCCCAGTTGAGCCCGGTCTGGAAACTGCCCGGCAAAACCGAGTACACCAGCACCGAGTCATTCGGGTCGGGGGTCGAGAAGTCGGGCTGCAGCAACGAATCGACCTGGCGCCCCGTGGTCCGACTGTCCTGCATCGTTATGGCATTGCGCCAGTTGAAGGCGCCGACCCGGAGCGGGGTATCGAAGTTGAAGGAAGTGACTCGCGAGTTCTGGACCTGGGCCAGCGTATCCACGCCGCCATCGGGCCTGAGGGAGAGCAGTGGCGCCAGCTGGCGGTTCCGGTCCTCGGTGCGGACGAGGCTCAGCCCGGGAGACCAGGTGATGCTCCGGCCCAGGTCGAGCGGCTTGGGCGAGATCGTGAGCGAGGGGAACTGGGTGCTTGAGGTGCTGTCCGACAGGTTCTGACGCCGGTTGCCGCCCAGTGCGAGCGAGCCCCACCCGAACCGGCGGGTGAAATTGACGCTGCTGGTTATCTGCTGCGTGTTGAGCAGCGGGTCCAGCGCGTTCTGCTCGACGATGGTGGAGTTGCTGAGGTAATTGATGTCGAGATTGAGGTTGGTCGAGATGTTGAATGCCTGCCGATGCGACCACCGCAGCCCGAAGCCGCTGCCCCCTCCCGTCTCGAACTGCCGGTTGACGCCGAGCGAGCCCTCGAGGAACCGGTCGAGCAGCTTGTACTGGCTCTCCACACCGAACTGCAGGTACCTGCCCGAGTACCAGTCGAGCCGGGCCGTGAAGTCCACGTAGTCACTGGGGGCCCAGTAGTAGCCGAGGTTGGTGATCTGCCTGTTGTAAGTGTCCGAAGTGCGCACCAGGTCGTTGATGCCCACCTTGGGCACCAGGATGCCCGAGTGGCGGTTGGGTCGGGTATCCTGGAAAATGAACGGCAGCCACAGCACCGGAATGTCCGAGATGTACAGCACCACCGGACGAGCGACGATCACCGACTGAGAGACCCACTTGATCCTGCCGGCGGCAAAGTGATAGTGGGCCGACGGCAGCTCGCACGACGTGATCTCGCTGGCACCAGCGAAGATCCGGGTTGAGCTCGAGTCCTTTGACACGTTGCCCCGGAGGAACCACACCGTCCCGCCCTCGTTGAACGAGGTCTCCCCCCCCCGCACCATGCCGCGCCTCCGGCAGGTGTCGTATCGAATGCCCTCACCCTCCAGGGTCCTGCCCTCCTCGGTCAGGACCGGGTTGCCGCTGGCCGTGAGGAGGCATTCGCCCTCGTCATAGCCGATTCGGCCAGCGCGCAGCGTCATCCCCTCGCGTTCGGCGAATGCGCTGCCCTCGAGCTGCATCCGCTTGTCCTCGGCCCAGAGCGTGGCGCTGTCGGCGCGGAATCGGGTGCTGACATAACCGCTCCGGCGGAGCAGCGCATCGAGCACCGAGTCACCCGTCTGGCCCGGGACTCGGCCGGCCTCGGGCGCGGCCGAATCAGAGGGCTCGAGCGAGTCCGCGCGTACCTGCGAATCTGCCGGGGGCCGCCGCACCGGCTTGACCGGATCCTGGGCCTCGAGCCTCCCGGCGCCGGCCATTGCGATGAACAGTATCGCCGCCGTGGCGGCCGCCTTTCGGGTCCTCAGCCGGTTGATCACCACCGACCCGGCATAGCCGATCTCGTACAGGATCAGCAGCGGGATGGTGAACATGATCATCGTGAGCACGTCGGCGCCGGGCGACAGGAATGCGCCGGCAATGCACGCGAGGACGATGGCGTAGCGCCGGAAGTAATTGAGCCGGGCCGGGGAGGCGACGCCCAGCAGAGCGAGGATGATTATCAGGAGCGGCAGCTCGAACGAGATGCCAAGGGCCAGCAGCACCCGGAGCAGGAACGAGAAGTAGCCGTCGTAGGTGATCATCGGCTGCAGGGACTCGTTCTGGAAGCTGAAGAGCACCCGGAGGGTCTGCGGCACAACGAAGAGCCAGCCAAGGACGGCGCCCAGCAGGAAGAGCAGGCTTCCCACGAACAGCGCGGGAACGATGACCTTGCGCTCGCGGGCGTAGAGCGCCGGCGCGAGGAAGGCCCACGTCTGCCACAGCACCACCGGCGTGGCTATCACGAGGCCGACCACCATGCTCAGCTTGAAGACGATCATCACCGGCTCGGTGGGAGTGAGCACGGTAAGCTTCCCGCCGGTACCGAGGTATGGCTGGATGGGGCGCGAAATGAGCCCCACCAGCTCGAACCTCTGGACCACCATGAACCCGACGATGCATCCCGCCACGATGGCCAGGATCGAGCGGATGAGGCGCGCGCGGAGTTCCTCGAGGTGATCGAGGAACGGCATCTCGGCGCCGGGGCCGGTCATGCGAGCCACGGGGCGCCCGGGTTCAGGACCCGAGCGCGTCCAGCCGGTCCCGGGCGAGCTGGGCCTCGTCCGAGTTGGGGTACGACGA
>CAMLHP010000200.1 GCA_946479805.1 uncultured Gemmatimonadota bacterium
TCGTTCCGCAGCGTGTTGCGGCTGAAGCTGGCGATCTGCTCGGGCGAAAAGAGCTCGGCGTATGGGTCGTCCATTTCGCTCACCAAGCCGCGCGCGGCACGGACCCAGAGCTCGTCGTCCGGCATCGAGTCCACCGCCCCGTTGGCTATCCGGCTACGGACTTCGTCGAACAGGGCCCGCCCGTCCACGGTGCCAGTGGCGGCCAGGGGGACGATCGCGCCGATGACCAGCGCTGCGGGAACCAGGGACCAAGGCAGGAATCGACGCATGGGCACGTTCCAGAATGGGCGCAAGAAGGTCAAAGAACGGCCGGAGAGCCGGCCCGTCCTCAATAGTACGAAAGGAGCTTCAGCCCGGTTCCGGCAGCAAGAGCCGCGCCTGCCATTCCCCTTCTGCGCGGTGGCGGCCAGATTCAAGGCTCCCTGGTCCAACCTGACATCCTCCCCGGAGGCTGTATGCGGTGGTCGGTCGGTACGATGGCGCTCGTGGCGACTCTGCTTGCACCCGCGATCCTGTCCGCCCAGGACGGTGCCAGCGGTTTCGAGGTCACCCGCGGGAAGGACCCCATTGACGACAGCAACCGCACCATCGCGATGACAGGCGCGATCGAGTCGAGTGACAGGGAGCCTGCCTTCGGCTGGCAGTGCATGGAGGACGGCCTCAACATCGTGTACCACTTCGGCACCTACTTCGGCGGCAACGACGACAACGAGGTTACGATTCGCTATCGCTTCGACGACGATGCGCCGTCGGGTACCGAGGCGTGGCAGCTCCTCAACGGCAATCGCTCGGTCTATGTCCCCATGGATCAGGTCGAGGAATTCACTCGGCGCGCCAAGTCAGCCAGTCTGCTCTCGATTCGAGTTACCGATCCCCTGGATGGCGAGACCTACACCGATCAGTTCAACCTGGTGGGGGCGGGGGCCGCCATTGCCGAGATGGGGACGTGTGAGTGAGCTTCGAGCTTCGAACTTGGAGCTTCGAGGCTTTCGCTCGTGGCTTGAAGCTCGCTCCTTGTAGCTTTCCAACTTGCCGCCATCTCCCCTCACCCGCCTCCGCAAACTGTGCCTCGCGTTGCCCGAGGCACACGAGGTCGAGGCGTGGGGCGAGCCCACCTTTCGGGTGAAGAACAAGCTGTTCGCCATGTATGCCGGTTCGGACAATCACCACGGCGCGGGGCGCTCGGCGGTGTGGTGCAAGGCAGCTCCGGGAAACCAGGAGCTGATGATTCATGACGCCCCCGATCGCTTCTTCCGCCCGCCCTACGTGGGGCCCAGCGGCTGGGTCGGGGTCTATCTCGACAAGCAAACCGACTGGCCTCTGCTCAAGGAGTTGCTGAGCGATGCCTGGCGGCTCACCGCGCCCAAGCGACTCCTCAAGGAGCATGATGCCCGACACAAGCGCTGACGTCGCATCCCTCCCGTCGCGCCGTGCCTTCGTTGGCGTCACCGGCGCGGCGTTCCTCGCGGCGTGCGCCCCGGCCGCGGTCACCCGCCGGGACTCACATGACCTGATAATCCGCGGCGGCACCGTGCTGGATGGGACCGGCGCCGCTGGGGTCACCGCCGACGTGGCGGTGTCACAGGGACGCATCGCCGCCATCGGTCCGTCGCTCGCCGCGCGTGGCGCCGAGGAGCTCGACGCCCGGCATCTCGCGGTGGTGCCCGGCTTCATCGACATCCACTCGCACGCCGCCAGCTCACTTGATGATGACCCACGCGGCGAGTCCGCCATTCGTCAGGGCATCACTACCGTCATTGCCGGCCAGGACGGCGGCTCCTCCGGCACCGGCACGGGCGACCGAAGCCTGGGTGCCTGGTTTCGCGGCATCGACGCGCTCCAGCCCGGGCCCAATGTCGCCTCGATGATCGGACTGGGCAGCGTTCGGGGTGCGGTGGTGGGCGACGACGATCGCCCCGCGACGGCGGCCGAACTGGCCGAGATGCTCCGCCTGGTGGAAGCGGCGCTCGCCGACGGCGCGTGCGGCGCGTCATCCGGCTTGGAGTACACTCCGGGCGCGTTTGCGTCGCTCGATGAACTGGTGACCTTGTGCAAGCCGCTGGCTTCGAGGGCACTGCCCTACGCCAGCCACATGCGGAATGAAGACGACCGCCTGCTCGCCGCCATCGACGAAGCCATTGCGGTGGCGAGCGGCGCCGGCTGCCCCTTGCATGTGTCGCACCTCAAGACCCAGGGCCCCCGCAACTGGCCCCATCTGGACGATGCGTTTGCCCGGATCGAGGCCGCCAACACCAGCGAGCGGCCAGCCGGTTTCGATCGGTACCCCTACATTGCCTACTCGACCGGGCTCACCAATCTCTTTCCCGTATGGAGCCGGGATGGCGGCACCGCGGATTTCCTCGCGCGACTGGACGCGCCAGAAACCAGCGAGAGGATCCGCGCCGAGGCGCTGGCCAAGGTCGAACTGATAGGCGGTTGGCACAACGTCCAGATCTCGTCGGTACGGGAAGACGCCGACCGCGCCGCAGAGGGCCAGCGGCTGGATGACTGGGCCCGGGCGCGGAGTGAGGAGCCGTACACTGCCACGCTCGGACTGCTGCGCCGCAACCGCGGTGGTGTCGGGATGCTGGGCTTCGCGATGAGCGAGGACAATCTCGACCGCATCCTGGCTCACCCGCTCGCAATGGTCTGCACCGATGGCGGCGGATTCGCGGTGGACGGCCCCACCCGCCGGGGCAGCCCGCATCCGCGCGGAGCAGGTAGCTTTGCCCGGGTACTGGGACGTTATGTCCGCGAGCGGAAGGCGCTCACACTTCCCGACGCCATTCGCAAGATGACGTCTGCGCCCGCCGCCCGGCTCCGACTGGGTGATCGGGGGCTGCTGCGGCAGGGCTACGCAGCGGACATTGTGATATTCGATCCTGACACTGTGGCGGACCGCGCCACCTTCGAGAACCCGTTCCAGTATGCGGTCGGCATCAGCGCCGTGATCGTCAACGGCCGCTTTGCCCTGCGGGACGGAGTACGCACGATGCCGGGCAGCGGACGGTCGCTGCGACCGGTGACAACCCCCCGGTAATCTCTTTTTCGGAGCACGACATGTCGGTAGGTGCCAGTTTCCTGGCGCAGGTTGATCAGGCTTTCGACCGCGCCGCCGCTCTCACCCCGCACGACCCCACGATGCTCGCCAACATCAAGGCGTGCAAGAACGTGCTGTACACCAGCTTCCCGCTCAAGAGGGACGACGGCCGGATCGAAGTCATGCATGCATGGCGGGCCGAGCACAGTCATCACAAGCTCCCCTGCAAGGGCGGCATCCGGTACGCCGAGACGGTGGACGCGGAGGAGATCCAGGCGCTGGCGGCGCTGATGACCTACAAGTGCGCCCTGGTGGACGTGCCCTTTGGCGGCGCCAAGGGCGGGGTGATGATCAACCCGAAGAAGTACTCGGCGGCGGAGCTGGAACGAGTCACCCGCAGGTATGTATTCGAGCTGGTGCGCAAGAACTGCATGGGTCCAGGCCTCGACGTGCCGGCGCCGGACGTCGGGACCGGCCCGCGGGAGATGGCGTGGATCGCCGATACCTACAGCCAGCTCAAGTCGGGCGAGCTCGATGCGCTGGCGTCGGTGACCGGCA
>CAMLHP010000201.1 GCA_946479805.1 uncultured Gemmatimonadota bacterium
TCGAGCTGGTCGACCTCCGGCGGACCGGGACGCGTGAGCGGCCCATCCTGCAGGTGCGGATCGACCGCGCCGACAGCGCTCCGGGCCGTGGTGTCACGGCGGATGACTGCGCCACCGTGAGCCGGGCGCTGGAGCGCTCCCTCGAAGTTGCGGGCAGCGTGGGACCGCGGTACGTGCTCGAGGTGTCGTCACCCGGAATTGAGCGGCCGCTGGTCACTGCGGCGCACTGGCGCAGGTTTGTCGGTCGGCGGGCGAAGGTCCGTGCAGCGGGCCTGCCGGGCAGGACCGAAGTCGAGATACTCGAAGTGCCGGATGACGAGAAGGTGCGGGTGCGGTTTGTGGAGGCTCCCCAGGGAGGGGACCGGGAAGCTGAGATTCGGCTGGCAGACGTGCGTGATGCCGTGCTGGCTGTTGACTGGAAGACGCTGGGTCGCCGGAGCTGACGCCAGATGGCGCTGGCCGGGGGCCGTGGACAGGTGGAGACACAACAGATGGCGGGTTCCGCTGAAATGCTGGCCGCGTTCCGCGAGCTGGCCAATACCAAGCAGCTCGAGCGCTCTGACCTGCTCGACCTCCTGCGCGACGGCATTCACGCCGCGCTGGTGCGCAAGTACGGACCCAATGTCCGCTTCGAGCTGAATGTTGACGAGATGAATGGGTCAATCGAGATCGTCCGCCTGCGGCAGGTGGTCGCACAGGTGGAGGATCCGAGCGACCAGGTCTCGGTGGAGGAAGCTCGATTCATTGACGAGGACTTCCAGGTCGGCGACATGCTGGAGGAAGAAGTCCCCTTCCAGGAGTTCGGCCGGCTGGCAGTGCAGGCGGCCAAGCAGCGCATAATCCAGCGGGTGCGGGAAGGCGAGCGGACCCGCATCAGGGACGAGTTCGCAGACAAGGTTGGCGAGCTCCTCTCGGGAGAGATCCAGCAGATCGAACGGGGCAAGCTGGTGCTGATGCTCAACAAGTTCCGTGAGGCGGAGGCAATCATGCCCTACCGCGAGCAGAACCACAGGGAGCATTTCCATCAGGGCGACACCATCCGCGCTGTCCTCAAGCGACTGGAGGAAACTCCCAAGGGTCCCCGGCTGATCCTCAGCCGCGCCGACGCGCTGTTCGTCAAGGCGCTGTTCCGGCTCGAGGTGCCCGAGATCCAGCAGGGAATCGTCGAGATCCGGGCCCTGGCGCGCGAGGTGGGAAGCCGCACCAAGGTCGCGGTCATCTCGCGCGACGACGCCATCGACCCGGTGGGGGCCTGTGTCGGCCTCAAGGGCTCGAGGGTCCAGGCGGTGGTCAACGAGCTTGGCGGCGAGCGCATCGACATCGTGCCGTGGTCGCCCGATCCCGAGCGCTTCGCGAAGCTGGCCCTCGCTCCGGCGCGGGTGGCGCGGGTCTTCTCCGATCCGGACGCCAAGCTCATCCAGGCGGTGGTGGACGAAGATCAGCTGTCGCTGGCCATCGGCCGCAACGGGCAGAACGTGAGGCTGGCGTCGGAACTCACGGGGTGGAAGATCGACCTCTATTCCAGCCGCGAGTGGATGGAGCGGGGTGGCGAGGGCGGCCTGTTTGCACCGCTGCCGCAGGAAGAAGCGGCGGCGGCGCGGGTGCCGCTCAACGAGCTGGAGGGTCTGGCACCGGAGCTGGTGGCGCTGCTGGCCAACGCCGGATACTCGGTCCTCGATGATGTGCTCAACCTGGAGCGCGAGGAGCTGCTCCGTATTCCTGGCCTCACGCCCGAGCAGGCCGACGCGCTCAATGCCTACCTCTCCGAATTGAGTGACGAGGAAGGTGAGGAGTCGCCGGCCAAGGCATGAGTGACGTGCTTGCCCTGCTCGGGCTGGGGCTGAGGGCGGGGAAGCTGGCGGTGGGAGTCGAGGCAGTGCGGCGGGAACTTCAGGCCGGCAAGCTGGCTTGTGTTGTGGTGGCGCGGGACCTGAGCCCGCGTGCGCAGGAGAAGGTGGCCCGGTTGGCGGTGGCGCGCAGCGTCCCGTTGATCACCGGGCCCGAGGCCGAGATCATCGGCCTGCGTCTAGGGAAGCCGCCCTTGATGGCGGTGGGCGTCCGTGATCGCGCGCTGGCCAGCGGCATGCTGGGCCCGGCGCGCGGACGCCGATGATGGAGGAGTGAGTGGTAAAGACCCGCGTGCACGATCTCGCCGCCGAATTCGGCGTCGCCCCCGAGCAGCTCATCCAGCTGCTCAAGGACATGGACATCTTCGTCCGCAACCACCTGTCGGCGCTGGAAACCGACCAGGTGTCCGCCGTGCGCGTCCGATGGGAACGCGAAAAGCGGAAGTCGGGCGAGGCTGCCGCGCCGAAGAAGGGCCGCCGCAAGGCGGCCAAGGCGGCCGAGGTGGCAGCTCCGGCCGAGCCGGCGAAGCCGGTCCGCCGGCGCCGTACCGCCGCCGAAGTCGCCGAGGCCGAGGCCCAGGCCCAGGCCGAGCGCGAGGCGGCTGAGACCCCCACCATCGAGCTCGAACTTCCCCGGGTCGAGATGCCCGCGCCGGAACCCAAGCAGAGCCTGGCGGAGCGCGCGAAGAAGTTGTTCAAGGACGTTCCCCCGGAGGAGCCGGCAGCGCTCGAAGCGCCGGCAGCCGAGGCACAGGAGCCGTCGGCAGCTGCCGAGGCCCCTGAGGCTGCTGCTTCAGTGACAGAGGTGCCGCCGGCTGCAACTGCAACGCCTGCGGCCGAGGCGCCTCCATCCGCCGCCAGCGGTACACCTCAGCGAGCGCCCTTCATTCCGCCGCGGGTGCCAAGGCAGACGGCAGGCGGTCGTCCCGGTGGCGGTCCCCGTCCCGTCTTCTCCACCAGCACGCCGGGTTCCGGCACGCGCGAGCGGCCGCCGGCGGCCCGCAGCTTCGGCCCCGATGCCAAGAAGGGCGCCAATACCGCGCCTCCCGGCCGCAAGAAGGGCAAGAAGGGCCGCCGCGGCCACGTGGACCAGGATGCGGTGCAGGAGAGCATCGCACGGACACTGCAGGGCATGAAGGGAACGCCGGGCCGCAAGGGCCGGCGCAGTGACGAGCCCAGCTATCGCGAAGTCATGGCGGGACGCGCGGCCGAGGAGCGCGAGAAGGAAAAGACCCGTATTCGCGTCAACGAGTTCATCTCGGTCAGCGAGCTCGCAGCGGCCATGAAGATCCCCGCCACCCAGATCGTCCAGTTTGCGTTCAAGGAACTGGGCCTGATGGTGACGGTGAACCAGCGGCTCGACTTCGACCAGATCGAGCTCATCGCCAGCGAGTTCGGGTTCGAGGCGGTGAAGGAGGAGGAGTACAGCGCCGAAGCCGCCGAGCCTGATGTGGCCGACGAGCCGGGTGAGCTGACCCCCCGCCCGCCGGTGGTGACCATCATGGGTCATGTCGACCACGGCAAGACGTCGCTGCTCGACCACATCCGCAAGGCCAACATCGTCGCAGGTGAGGCCGGAGGCATCACCCAGCACATCGGCGCGTATCACGTCGAGCTGCCCGATGGCAAGGCCATCACCTTCCTCGACACTCCCGGCCACCAGGCGTTTACCGCAATGCGTGCTCGCGGTGCCCAGGTCACCGACATCGTGGTCCTTGTGGTTGCGGCCGACGACCAGGTGATGC
>CAMLHP010000202.1 GCA_946479805.1 uncultured Gemmatimonadota bacterium
CGCCCCAGCTGCAGCGTCATGAACTGGGCCTTGGTGATCTCGTTCAGCATGTCCACCAGTCGCACCTGCTGGATCTGGGTCCCCGCGATAGGCTTGTCGAACATCACCCGCTGCTGCCCGTAGCGCAGCGCTTCGTCGTAGCACGCCATCGCCGCACCAATCCCGCCCCATGCAATGCCGTACCGCGCCTGGGTGAGGCACATGAGCGGGCTCTTGAGCCCGCCCGACTTGGGCAGCAGAGCGCTGTCGGGCACATGCACGTCCTCGAGGTGGATCTCGCTGGTGTCCGATGCCCTGAGCGACAGCTTCCCCTTCTGGTCCCGCGCCGAGTAGCCCTTGGCGCTGGTGGGAACGATGAACCCGCGGATCGACGAGGCGTCGCTGATGTCGCCGGTCTTGGCCCAGATGATCGACACCGTGGCCTGCGAGCCGTTGGTGATCCACATCTTCACCCCGTTGAGCACCCAGCCGTCGGCGGTCTTCTTCGCGGTGGTGATCATGCCGCCGGGATTGGAGCCGTAGTCCGGCTCGGTGAGCCCGAAGCAGCCGATCTCCTGCCCCGCGGCCAGCCTGGGCAACCATTCCTTGCGCTGCTCCTCGCTCCCGAAGGCGAAAATCGGGTACATCACCAGTGCGCCCTGCACCGACGCGAAGGAGCGGATCCCCGAATCGCCCCGCTCGAGTTCCTGCATTATGAGCCCGTAGGCCACATTGTTGAGCCCGGCGCAGCCATACTCCTCGGGAAGGTTTGCACCGAAGAACCCCAGCTCGGCCATTCCCGCAATCAGCTGCTTCGGGAACTTCCCCTCGACATACGCGTCGCCGATCACCGGGATGAGGTGCTCGTCCACCCAGGCCCGGACGGTGTCCCGTACCGCCCGCTCCTCCTCGGACAGGAGCGAGTCGAGGTTGAGAAAATCGACGCCGGTGAACTGGGATGTGGGTGCCGCGGTGGCCATGGCTGGATCAGGGATCAGGGGACAGGGACTAGGGATCAGGGATCAGGCAGGCTCAAATATAGCATGGCCGAGAGCCCCGGAGCTCCCCCGAGGGCGCGACCGCGGTGGCCCGAATGCGGGCTGTCCCGGCCTCCAGCGGCGCGCCTGAGGGGGAGACCGGGGCGAGCGGCCCGAACAGCGAGACCTCGTCGAGCGGCTTAAGCGGTGATGACCGGTTCCAGCCGGGCAAACCGGTGACGGTCCGACGGCACGAACTTGCCATTGTCCCAGCGGTAGTGCTCCACCTCCACAGAGTCCGGATGGATCCGCACCATGTTGAACACCGACGGCTTCCGGCCCCTGGTCCGGTTGGTATGGGTGCCGGCGGTGCTGATCGGAAGCCCGTCGGCCGCAACCCCGGCGCCCTCCTGGTGATCATGCCCGCACAGCACCACGTCGGCACCGGTCTCGCGCAGCCGCCGCTGCGCGTCCTTCCAGTGCGCCAACCCCATCCGCTCCGAAATTGCCCCCGGAAGCACGTTGTGGTGCAGGACCAGGACTTTCGCCAAGTCATTCGGGCCGCCGTGCCGCCGAGCCGCCGAGTCGAAAACCTCTCGAATGCGCTCGGTCTCGCTCCTCGGCAAGTGACCCTTCACCGCCATGTCGTTCGGGTTCCAGGTCAGCGACCCCGGCGCCACGCCGTATGCCGACAGCGCTCCCGCGATTGTTGCGCCTGGAATCTCCAGCACCGGCGTCAGGTCCTCCCCGAACCATTGCCGATACTTGGTGTAGAGCCGCTCCCTGCCCAGCAGATGCAGGGGACTCTTCCACCACTGCACGTCGTGATTGCCCGGTATCACCAGCGCAGGTGCGGTACGACGAAGGCGACGCACGAAACCGTGCGCCGCCTGGAATTCCCCGTGCCGGGCCCGCTGGGTCAGGTCCCCGGAAATCACAATCGCATCTGGCGCAAGCTCGGGCGCAAAGTCCTCGATGGCCTCGAGCTGGGCCAGCTGCGCGTCCCGGCCGAAGTGGACATCCGAGACGTGCAGGATGTCCACGCTCACCAGCGGGCCCAGACGCGATAGGTGAGCTCCGCCTCGCCCCGCGCCGGCACCTCCACCTTGAAGCGGGTGATGGTGCTCGACACCTTCTCGGCCGGAACCGAGCTCTGCTCGATGCGCCACTCCCCGGCGCGGCGCTCCTCCACCACCACCGTCACCGCCTCATCCTTGGCATTGGTGAGCGTCACCCGATAGTCGGCGATGGCAATGGTGCGGCGGGGCTTGGTCCCCGGCTCCTGGCTCGTCGTGTAGCTGGTCTGGATCCGCCGGGCCGTGATGTCGAACGCCGTGCCGGCATTGAGTCGCAGTTCCTCGCCCGCCGGCGTGTGGCTGGCCGATGCCTCACCCACCAGCTGCAGCCGGCCCTCGGCGTCCGGCTCGTAGATCCGCGCCGTTCCCTCCGGCAGAGGAGCATCGCCGAACGGCGTGTCCCGCTTTCGTTCCAGGGCGTAGCTGATCTGGACCGGGACCTGATCCTCGTTGCCGGTCTGCGGCAGGTAGCCCCAATAGGGAATATCTCCCTTTACCAGGAACTCCTTGCGATACGGCGTGGACGCCGGCTCGAACAGCGCGGCGAGCGTGGTCTCGCCCGGTCTGAGCGTGTGGGTGCCGCCCAGCGAGTAGAGGTGGAACTCACCCACCGACTGCTCCGACATCGCCGCCTTGTCGGCTGCGGCTTCGCGCATGGCCATGGCCTGGGCCCGCAGGTAAGTCTCCACCTTGTCCGCGCGTCCCACGTCGCCGGCCAGCAGCTGGATCTCGGCGCCGTCGGCCCGCAGCTGGCGTGAGTCAACTGCGGCGTTGCCGGTGACCCGCGCCGTGCCCTTGCCCAGCATCACGCTGTACGCCGCCTGCCAGTTGGCGCCCTGGGTGAAGTAACCCAGCCCCAGCTGCTGCCGAGCCTGCTGGCTCACCAGCGACAGCGTGAGCGCGGGGTCCACCACCACCAGATCCGCCGGATAGAGCGCCCGTCCCGGCGCGCTGAACGTCACCGAGCCGTCGGCCAGCCGGAGGCGCAGCGGATCGACGCCAATAACGGTCGCGGTCACCGCATCCGGGCGACCGCCCTCGCGCTCCACCACGAACTTGAGCTCTCGCCCCACTGCCCGACGCAGCACACTCATTTCGTCCACGGCGCCGTCAAACGTGGCTTTGACGATCGACACGCCCGGATCGAGCGCGAAGATGCTGGAGGCGTTGATGGGCCCGACCTCGACCCGCTGGGACGACTCTCCCCGTGCAATCGCCACCGGGAATGTCCGCCGCACCAGCACTCGGCCGTCCTGGTATATGGTAAGACTCTGCTGCGCCATGGCAGTCGGCGCTGCAATTCCGGTGGAAACGAGCGCCAGCAAGCCGGCGCGAGAAAGCGCGTTCATGAATATCCTCACGATTGAAGCCTGGTCCCGGCCGCTTCGCTGCGCTCAGCGTGACGATGACGAACCGCCGAGCCGTCGAGCCGTCGAGCCGTCGAGCCGTCGAGCCG
>CAMLHP010000203.1 GCA_946479805.1 uncultured Gemmatimonadota bacterium
GGGTCTGGTGGCCCGGCCGGTCTTCAAAACCGCGTCGGAGGCGCCTCGCGCGTCTTTGGTGGGTTCGATTCCCACACGCTCTCGCCACCTGTCTGCGCTCGTGCTGCTGGCATTGCTCGCCGGCCTCGCGTCCGCGGCCCACGCCCAGGATCCCGTTGGAGTTCCCGCTGATTCCGCGACACCGGATTCGGTACGTTCGGTTCCGGCCAATGCGGACAGTGCGCTGGCGGCCGCCACTGACACCAGTGTGCGCCAGGGTCCGAGCCCGACCGGTGCGCTGCTCAAGTCACTGGTGCTTCCGGGGCTGGGACAGATCACCATGGGCCGGGAGATGACGGCCGGCGTCTTTATCGCCATCGAGGCCGGAACGCTCGCCATGGTGGTCAAGTCGCAGCGAGACCTCAACGCAGCCAACGACCTGGGAGACCAGGCCGCAATCGACGATGCAAAGCGCAAGCGGGAGGACTGGCTCGTGTTGATGGGCCTGAATCACGCCCTGAGCGCGCTGGAAGCGTATATCTCGGCCCACCTCTGGGACTTTCCCGCCGACCTCGACCTCCGTGCCACTCCTGGCGGTGGCTTTTCCGCAGGGGCCACATTGCCGTTCCGTCTCCGATGAACTCCCGGCCGGTGGGAATCTTCGACAGCGGCATCGGCGGGCTCACTGTGGCGCGAGAGATCTTCCAGCGCCTGCCGGCTGAGAGCACCATCTACTTCGGCGATACCGCCCGGGTGCCATATGGCCCCAAGTCACCGGAGACGGTGCGGCGCTACAGCCTCGAGATCCTCGAGTGGCTCCTGGGTCAGGGCGTCAAGGCCGTGGTCGTAGCCTGCAACACCAGCACCGCCCACGCGCTCGAGGCGCTCGCGGCGGCCTCGCCGGTGCCGGTGCTGGGGGTCATCGAGCCCGGCGCGCGGGCCGCGATACGGGCCGCGGCCGGCGGTTCCATCGGCGTAATCGGCACCGCCGGCACTGTCGCCAGCGGCGCCTATCGCCGCGCCATCCTCCAGCGCGCGCCCGGCGCCGACGTCCAGCAGCAGGCGTGCCCCCTCTTCGTCCCGTTCGTCGAGGAGGGCTGGTTCGATCACCCGGCGGTGGAACTGGTGGCCAGGGACTACCTGGCGCCGCTCGTCAACGTAAAGGCACTGGTCCTCGGCTGCACCCACTATCCCCTTCTCAAGCCGATGCTGGCGCGCCAGCTGGGTCCCGGGGTGGCGCTGATTGACTCGGCCGAGGAAACCGCGATGGTCCTGTCGGAAGTCCTGCGGCGGGACCGGTTGGAGGCGGATCCCGGGGCGATCGCGACCCACCGGTTTGTGGTGAGTGACGACGAGGCGCGCTTCCGGGCGGTGGGCTCGCGGTTTATCGGGGAGAAGCTCAGGTCTGCCGAGGTAGTGCCGCTGGGGTGAACCGGCGGAGCTCGGCGAAGGCGGCATCGACCACGGCGTAGCGGCAGCCGTCGAGCCATGCGCCCGGATTGAGGTAGACCCGCCGCGCCTTGTGCTGCTGCACCACCGGCACGTGCGAGTGCGCCATCACCAGCACATCGATGTCCTGGTTGGCGGCGAGGTGCTCGTGGGCCCACTTCTCCTGGCGTGCCGCGCTGGCCGCCATCGCCTCCCTGTTGTTGCGTCCGTCGCCGAGCCTGGGGCCGATGCGGTCAACCAGCGGCAGCCCCACGTCGGGATGCAGTAATCCGAAGACGAATGAGGTCGCCGGGTGACCCACCAGCCGGTGCACCAGGTTCACCTTGCCGCCGCGCTCGGCCAGTCCGTCGCCGTGAATCGCGCGCACCTTGCGGCCCGCGACATCGAGGTCCATGCTGCGGGGCGAGAAGGCGATTCCGGTTTCCTCGCTCCAGAAGGGCACGCCCCAGCGGTCGTGGTTGCCGCCGACCAGGTGAACCGGTACCCTGCTGGAGAGTCCCGAGAGCGCCGCGGCGACGCGGAACCCGTGTCGGGGGATCGCACGGCGATAGCCGAACCAGAAGTCGAACAGGTCGCCCACTACCAGGAGGGCATCGCCTTCGCCGGGGACGCTGTCGAGGAACTCCAGCAGCGATTGCTCAGTGGAAGGCGTTGTTGGCCCGATATGGGCGTCCGCGAGGACCAGCAGGCGAGTCACGGGCACTGCGCAAGGTAATGGCCGCCGAATCCGGCTGGCAAATGTCGGTGCATGTGGCACATCCTTTACCCAAATCGTCACCACGATGACCCAGCCTGGCGTTTCGGAAGTGCAAGTGCGGGTGAACTACTCCGAAGTGGACGCCATGGGAGTTGCATATCATGCGCGCTACCTCGTGTGGCTCGACATCGCGCGCACCGACCACCTGCGCCAGGCCGGCATGACCTACAAGGAAATGGAGTCGGCCGGGTACCGGCTGGTAGTGAGTGATCTCCGGATTCGCTACCGTCAGCCCGCGCAGTATGACGACCCCCTGCGCCTCAAGTGCTGGGTGAGGGACGTGGCTTCGCGCCGGGTGGCGTTCGGCTACGCCATCGAGCATGCGGATGACGGTCGGCTGCTGGCCACGGCCTATACCGACTTGCTGGTGCTGGACTCCGGAATGAACGTGGCCCGGTTGCCGGAGAGTGTGGCCCGGCTGCTGCACCCGATCCCCGACCCTGTTCGCCTGTGACCCACTTGCCGGCAGCGCGATTGCGGCACCTGCTCTCATGCCTGGCTGGATGCTGCTCACTGGCGCTGGCGCGGCCGGTGGCGGCGCAAGAGAGCGCCATCGTCGAGGCGATGGCGCCGTTGCTCCAGGCCGAAGACTCCCGCACATATGTCGAGCAGCTGTTTCAGGGGGCGTCCACCTCGCCCGACTCCCAGGTCCGCCGCTTTGCGGCCCGCAGCATCGGGCGCATCGGCGACCCGCGCGGGCTCGGTGTGCTGCGGCAGCTGCTGGCCGATCCCGACACGCTGGTGCGGCTCGATGCTGCATTCGCTGTGGGACTGATCGGCGACACGGCCGGCATTGCAATCCTTATGGAGCGCTTCCAGAGCGAGCCGTACCTGGACGCTGGCAGTGCGCTCGAGGCCATCACGTCGCTGGCCCGCATCGGTGGGCCTGTTGTTGGTGACTTCTTCCGGACGGTCCTGGATGGACGCGTCCCGCCCGGCGTCAGCGACCCGCTTGCGCTTCGCAACCGCGTGGCTTTCGAGTCCTGGCGCCTGGGCGAGGATGCGCCCGTCCGGTCGCTGCTCCCACTTGCCGCAGACCGGGAATCGGGCATGCGCTGGCATGCGGTGTACAGTCTTGCCCGGCTGCGCGTGCCCGAGGCCGCGGGCCAGCTGTCGCTCGCGCTTCGGGACGAGGTGGCGATCATCCGGTCTGCCGCAGTGCGCGGCCTTGTGCCCGCAGTGGTGGATGCGGTGGACCTGGGGCGCGAAGGCGCAGCTTCGCTGGTCGTGAGCCTGCTGGACGACAGTGACCCGATGACCCGGATCAACGCC
>CAMLHP010000204.1 GCA_946479805.1 uncultured Gemmatimonadota bacterium
GGCGGCATCACCAACGCGGTGGCCATCTGGATGCTGTTCCATCCCCACCAGTCGCGCGGCATCGGGCCGTTCCGGCTGCAGGGAGCCATCCCCAAGAACAAGACCCGGCTGGCCAAGTCCATCGGAAAGACGGTGGGCGAGCGGCTGCTCACCCCTGAAGACATCGGACGGCGGCTGCAGGAGCCCAAGGTGCGAGCTGCGTTCACCGACGCCGTGGGCGGGGTACTCGACCGGTTGCTGGAGCAGGAGCGCGGAACGCTTGAAGAGGAACTGCCGCCCGACATCAACGCCATGGTGCAGCGGTTCGTGTCCGAGCTTGGGCCGAAGGCGGCGGACCGGGTGGCGGCCTGGGCCGATTCGGAGGAGTTCACCGCCCTGCTGGACGGGTTTCTCGATCGGCTGGAGGCCGACATCGGAGAGAAGCCGCTGAGCGAGTCGCTCACCGACGAGCGGCGGGGCATGATAGCGGGAAGCGTGCGGCGCTGGGTCTCGGACCTGGCCGAGCACGACGAGCTGGAAGACACTCTTCGAACCTTCGTCTCGACCCGGCTGGAGCGGATGGCTCGCGACGACACTCCCCTGCTCGACCGGCTGCCGCCCGGCCTTGTGGGTGCGGTCGAGGCGGCGATCACCGACTACCTGCCGGTGGCCCTGGAACGGCTGGGCGCCCTGCTGGGAGACCCTGCCGCGCGCGAGCGGGTGGAGTTTGCGTTGCGGGATGCGTTCGACCACTCGGTCCGCGAGCTGCTGCTGCACGAGCGGATCCTGGCGAAGCTGGTAGTGACCGACCGCACCATAGAGCGGCTGGTGGATGGGTTCGAGGCCGAGGGGTTCGACCGTTTCGCCGAAGCGGTTGCCGAGCCGGGCATGAAGGTACAGGTCACCCGGGCAGTGAACGACGCGGTTGTGAACTTCCTCAGGTTGCCACTGGGCGCGAGGCTCCGCAGCCTGGGGCCGGCCAAGTTCGATGCGCTGGAGACTACGCTGGCCGACTGGCTGGTGCGGGTGGCGCGCGACCCGGCGACACGCGACGCGCTCGCCCGTGCAGCGGATCGGCTGCTCGCGGTGGTGGAGCGGCGAACCTGGGGCGACGTGCTGCGGGTTATCCCCCGCGAGCGCGCCACCTCACTGGTGCGTGAGGCGCTCCGGGGCGAGCGAGGCCGGGCGGCCGTCAGCGACGTCACGTCACAATTGGCGAACCGCCTCCTCGCGCGCCCGATCGGGAGGCCGGCGAGGTGGTTTGGTGACGAAGGCGCGACCCAGATCAAGCGAGGCGTGGTGGACGCCGCGTGGGGCTGGGTGGAGGGAGAGATCCCGCCGGTGGTGCAGCAGCTCGACGTGCAGGAGATGGTGGAGCAGAAAGTGATGGGCTTCTCAACCGAGCGGATGGAGGAGATTGTCCGAAACGTGACCCAGAAGGAGCTGACGCTGATAGTGCGGCTGGGCTACGTGCTGGGTGCCATCGTCGGCGCAATGGCCTTCGGGATCAATCTCCTGTTCGAGTGATCGACACCAGCGGCGGGGCGGTCCATCCGCTCCAGCCGCCGGGAGCATGGATGAAGCGGCTGGCAGCGTGGTCCTCCACCGTACCCTTTCCCAGCTCCACGCGGTAACCCTCGGCAGGCTTGGGCAGATGTGACCCGATGGCGGCATGGAACCGGTTGCGGTCGGCCTCTTCATCCCACACCACATACCAGATGAGCGCGGGACCTTCATCTGTCTGATACAAGCGGTAACGGTCCCCTCCCCAACCGAGCGGGAATGGGTCCTCCGGCAGGGAGCGGCGGCCGGTGAGCTGGGCCAGCAGCATGTGCATCTCGAGTTCGCCCACATTGTCGTCCGCGAGCAGGCCGGCGGTGTCACCGGCGAACCTGAGATTGACCGGCTCGTCGCCCTCGAGCAGCCGGTCGAAGTGGAGCAGCTGCTCGGTTGACACCGGCATCGCCCCCGAGAAGGCCAGGCTGTCGCCCAGGGGCGAGGCCATCCAGCGGTTCATGAACCGGGCGCCGTACATGTAGGGCGCCATCATCCCCTCGCGGACCCATACCGGTGCATCGCGCATGGCTGGCTGCGACAGTCCATTGCGGCGCACCGAGGCGACTATCAATGACCAGAGCTCGGGATCGGCTGCGACATTGCGGCTGGGAATGAGAGACAGCAGCGTCGCGAAGGTGGCCTGACCTTCGACGATGCCCGAGGCAGTGAGCCGGGCGTCGTTGGGGCGGTCGGGATCAATGAGTGAATCGAGCGAGACATACTGGCCCTGGAGCGCATGCACCAGCTCATGGAGCATGACTTCACGCAGCCGCACCTGATCGGCCGGCCTCACTGCAAAGAGCGAGTCCGACTCGGGATCGTAGTATCCCAGCACCTGCTCGGCCAGCACGCCCGTCAGCAGCCGCCCGAAACCGGTGGTGTCCGGCAGCAATCCCATCAGGTGATATGCTGTTGCCATCGCATGTAGCCGCCCCGGCGCATACATCCTCGACAGCCGCGCCTCGAGATAGCCACGCGCCTCCTCGCGGGTCTGGAGACCGGCGCGGGGCGGGTGCCTGAAACGGTAGCCGGTCGAGCGCTCTGCGTAGGGCACCAGCTCGGTGACGAGGGACTGGACGTCGGACCGGGACTGGGCGTGGGCGGTCAAGGCGGTGAAGGCGGTCAAGGCGATTGCGACGATCGCGGCGGCAAGGCGGCAAGGCGGTAGCGCGGCAGGTGTGATCATGGAGTCGCCGAGGCGTTTGGAGCGCTTTGCCACCCTGCCCAGGCTTCGGGAGCGTGGATCCAGCGGAAGGCGGGATGTTCGCCCAGGGTGATGCGGTCGAGTGACTGGCGATATCCCGCGCGCTTGATTGACGCGAGCTGGCGGCCGACGCGCTGGGCGAAGCGGTCAGCATCACCATCGGTGTCGAACGCGATGAACCAGGCCAGCGCGGGTCCGCCACCTGACTCGACCACTCGGAAGCGGTCGCCGGCCCAGCCGATGGCTGGCTGGTAGGAGGGCCGCGATGAGCCCTCGAGCGTCGCCTCGAGCAGCGCCACCTCGAGCTCCCCCAGGACGTCCTCATGGATGGTGGCGCCGTCCATGGGGGCGATGGTGATGGCGACAGGTGCATCGGCCGAGCCGTAGCGTTCGGGATGGAGGACCTGCTCGGTGGACGCGGGGAGCCGGGGGCCGAAGGGCACCGAGTCGCCGCGGCCGGAGTGGAGCTCCCACCAGCGCATGAACTCGGCGCCCTCGATGTAGGGGAAGAGCATGCCCTCGCGGATCACCATCGGCGCCGACCCGAAGCCGGGCATGGTTTCCTGGGCCTTGGCGGCCTGGTCGCGCACCAGCTGCCAGACCTCATCACTGGCCACCACGTCCATGCCGCCAGCCACCACCTGCATCGACGCCAGCATGGCCTGGCCCTCGAACACCGCCTGCGCGGCGGAGGT
>CAMLHP010000205.1 GCA_946479805.1 uncultured Gemmatimonadota bacterium
GGGCAGGGGAGCATCAACCACCCTGGCTACTCCGGCGTGACGCTGGGATTGCTGCATGGCAGCTGCCCCGATGCCATGATCCTCTGTCACCAGGCCAGCCGCCAGTACATCGGCGACTACCGCAAGGCATCGTGGCTCAAGATCCCGCCGCTGTCGGAGTACGTCCGTTGGTACGAGGAGATCGGGGGGATGGTGCACCCGACCAGGGTCGTGGGCATCGCGCTCAACACCTATGATCTCGACGAGGCTGCAGCGCGGCACGCCTGCAAGGAGGCAACGGAGGAGACCGGCCTGCCGGCCACCGACCCGGTGCGGTTCGACAGCGCGCCGCTGGTCGATGCGATTGTGCAGGCGAGGGAGCAGCGACTGGCGCTGCGGTGAATTCACCCGCGGTGCGCGATTCGGGTTAGGCGATAACGGAGCGGGCGTGGCACGTTATGCCATGCCCGCCCTCTTCGCCCCGCTGCCTCCCTCCTTCTCCCTGGGCGACCTGCTC
The DNA here is from genome assembly GCA_946479805.1 of uncultured Gemmatimonadota bacterium. The sequence goes on from CAMLHP010000205.1 coordinate 497, forward strand.
GCCCTCCCCGCCGGCGAAGCCCTGCTTGGTCTCTGGCTCGCCGGCGGGACCTCTCCCACCACCCCCCAGCCGCTCACGCTTCTCTCGGGCACCTGCACCACTTCGCTCATCATCTCGTCGGACCTCGGTGCGCTGCTCCGCAGGGTGAATCGAGTGGCGCTCATCTGGCGCGGCGCACCCGCCGTGATTCCGGTCAGGCACGTCGCCGCTCGCCGCGCCCCGGAGCAGTCAATCGCACAACCCGTGCTTGCCTCGGTTGACTGCGTGCTCGGCGGACCCCTACGTTTCGGGCCTGTTGGCACCCTGTCGCACGAGGAGTTGTCTTGCCCCACCTGCTGGCTGCCCCCGAATGGGTAAACCGGATCGCCGATCTCTTCGGAACTGATTCCGAGAGAATCTTCCAGAATGCCCTCAGGGTCCTCGCCATCTGGCTCATGGCGTGGGCTGTGCTGCAGGTAGTCGCTGTCATCGCAACGCGGGTCGAGAAGGCGGTGGATGACAAGAACGACCTCATCACCACTTCCAAGGAGAAGCGCGGCCGTACCATTGCCCAGTTGATCCGGGGCGTGGGCCGGGTGGTCATCATTGTCGGGGCGCTGCTGCTGACTGTCGATGTCTTCATGGACATCGGGCCCATCCTGGGTGGCGCCGCCATCCTGGGCCTCGCGGTATCGTTCGGGGCCCAGAGCCTGGTCAAGGACATCATCACCGGGTTCTTCATGCTGATCGAGGACCAGTTCGCCGTGGGTGACGTGATCGAGGTCGCGGGACTGGGCGGCAGTGTGGAGGAGATCACCATGAGGGTGGTCAAGCTCAGGGACCTGGAGGGCAACCTGCACATCATCCCCAACGGCGAGATAAAGGCGGTCACCAACCGGACCCGCGGCTGGTCGCGCGCGGTGATGGATGTGGCGGTTGCCTACGACTCCGACATCGACCGCGTGCTCGCGGTGGTGGCGGACGAGACCCGGCGCTTCGCCGACGAGGACCGCTGGGCCGCGCTGCTGGACGGCCCGCCCGAGGTAACCGGCGTCGAGTCTCTGGCCAACAACGCGATCGTGGTGCGCGCGCTGCTCCGCACATCTCCCGGGCAGCAGTGGGCGGTGGCCCGGGAGTTCCGCCGGCGGATCAAGATCCGGATGCGGGCGGAAGGAATAGAGGTGCCTTTCCCCCGCAGAATCGTCGAGGTGCAGGGTGCCAGCGACCTCGGCACCGCGGCAGCCGCGGGAGGAGCCGAGTGATGCTGGCCCTGTTCAACACGATGTCGCGCAAGGTCGAGCCGTTCCAGCCCCTCGCCGAAGGGCGGGTCACGTTCTACGCCTGCGGCCCGACAGTCTACAACTATGCCCACATAGGAAACTTCAGGACCTTCCTGTTCGAGGACCTGCTCCATCGCTGGCTTGCCGCATCGGGACACGACGTGTTTTTCATCATGAACCTCACCGATGTGGACGACAAGACCATCAAGGGCGCCGGTGCGGCGGGCGCACAGCTGCGCGATCACGTGGTGCAGTTCATCGACGCCTTCCACGCCGACCGGCGCTACCTCAGGATCAGGGATGCGTCGGCCTATCCCCGCGCCACCGAGTTCATCCAGCCGATGATCGAGCTGGTGGCGTCGCTGATCGAGAAAGGGGTGGCCTACCGCAGCGACGATGGGTCGGTCTATTTCGCGATCGGGAAGTTCCCTGCCTACGGCAGGCTCTCCCGGCTGGATACCCGGGAGTTGCTCGCCGGGGCCAGCGAGCGGGTCTCGACCGACGAGTACGCCAAGGATGATGCCCGTGACTTCGTGCTGTGGAAGGCGGCCCGGCCCGAAGACGAGGCGGTGGGCGCAGCATGGGAGGCACCCTTCGGCCGCGGACGCCCCGGCTGGCACCTCGAGTGCTCGGCAATGGCGCTGGCGCTGATCGGCGAGAAGTTCGGCGTGGACGTGCTGGACATCCACGCAGGGGGCGTGGACCTCATCTTCCCCCACCACGAGGATGAAATCGCCCAGAGCTGCGCTCACACTGGTCAGCAGGACTTTGCCCGCTACTGGCTGCACGGCGAGTTCATGACCCTGGGTGGAACCAAGATGTCCAAGAGGTACGGGAACTTCCTCACCGCCAGGGACCTCGCCGAAAACGGAGTGGACGCCGGGACCGTCCGGCTGCTGGTCTACAACACCCACTACCGCCAGCCGCTCGATTGGAGCGACGAGGCTCTGGGCCATGCCCGGGAGGGCTCCCGGCGGCTGGGTGAGTTTCGGGACCGGGCCTTGGGAGCCTCCCGGGGCGCTGAATCGCCCGAATTGGTGGCCGCGACCGAGGCTTTCCGGCTCGATTTTGCCGCGGCGCTCAATGACGACCTCAATTCCCCGCGTGCCCTTGCCGCGCTGTTCGGGCTGGCGAGGGACGCCAACCGGGAAGTCGACTCCGGCAGCTCCGTAGGTGATAACCTGTTGTCGTGCATAACATTGGCAGAGTCGGTACTGGATGTGTTCCCGACAGGGAGTGTTAGACTGACCGGACAGTCAGTTGAGGAGGCAGAGCTGGCGGAAGCAGCTCCAAGTGCCCCGGAGGCCCGGGCCGCCTGGGCTGTGGGTTGGGCTGGTCGCCGGTTCCAGGCCCGACTGGCGAGGGACTACGCCGAGGCCGATCGCATTCGGTCGATGCTGGAGGCGGAGGGCTTCGAGGTCCGGGATACCCGAACCGGAGTGGACGTCGTTAGTAGACGGATGGACGGATAGACGGACAGACGGACTAGCCGCCCATCCGTCCTTCCGTCCGCCGCCCAACCCGTTGACTCGCTTCAATCTCCCCGCTATTCTATGGGTCTGTCTTTTTCAGCCGTCGGCTGACCTTGTCAGCCGTGGGGCTGATTTTTTCAGCCGTAAAGGCTGAGGTAGCTCAACTGGTAGAGCAGCGGTTTTGTAAACCGCCGGTTAGGGGT
>CAMLHP010000206.1 GCA_946479805.1 uncultured Gemmatimonadota bacterium
ATCACCGGCCTGGCCCAGATCAATCACCACTACGACAGGTCGATCGAGGACGTGCGCACCAAGGTGACGTACGATCTCGAGTACATCCGCAAGAAGAGCGTGCTCGAGGACCTCAAGATCATGTTCCAGACCATCCCGGTGATGTTGTTCCGGCGCGGGGGGTGGTGACCCCGGTGACCGCGCCCGCGAAGCCCTTCCCGATCCTCGGGTCCATCGCCTCGCGGCCAGCTGCGGCGCTTCCCTGGCTTGTCGCCGCCATCGCATTCGCGTTCCTGTTCAGCAAGCCGGCCCAGCTGCTGGTCAATGACTGGTGGAACAACCCGGAGGCGGGCCACGGCCTGCTGCTGGCTCCCATCGCCATCTGGCAGGCGTGGAAGAGGGGACTGCGCGAGGATCGCAAGGCGAGCATCGGATGGGGCATCGCCATCCTGATGGGCGCCGTGATCCTGCGCTATCTCTCGGGACTCGCCGCCGAGGTGTTCACCATGCGGATGTCCATGGTGGCCGCGCTCGCCGGGCTGGTGGTCTTCGCGTGGGGATGGAAGCAGTTGCTGCACTGGTGGCTGCCCTTCGCCCTGCTGGCACTGTCCATTCCCTGGCCGGCACTCATCACCACCACGCTGGCCCTGCCGCTCCAGTTCCAGGCCTCGAAGATGGGCGCCGCCCTGCTCGAGATGCGGGACATCCCGGTGCGGCTCTCCGGCAACGTCATCGCCCTGCCAGGGCACCAGCTATTCGTCACCGAGGCGTGCAGCGGGCTTCGATCCCTTACGGCGCTCACCGCGCTCGGCGTCATGGTGGGCGGCCTCTGGCTCCGCCATCCTGTGAGCCGTATCGTGCTGCTGCTCCTCGCCATTCCCGTTGCAATCCTCATCAACGCCGTTCGCGTCTTCTTTACCGGCTTCCTGGTCTACTTCGTTGACCCGAAGCTGGGAGAAGGATTCATGCACATGACCGAGGGCTGGCTGCTCTTCGTGATTGCCTTCGGCATACTGGGCCTGCTGGCCTGGGCCGCGAGCGGTATCGAGAACCGCTTCATGAGGAGCACGTCCAATGCGTAACTGGCATCGCTGGGCTCCGGCCGGCTGCTTCGGCTTCGGGTGCATGCTGCTGCTTAGCGTACAGCGCCAGGTGGCCATGCCGCTCAGGGGCGACCTCGATTCGCTGCCCCGGCAGTTGGCCGGCTTCACCGGATACGACCAGGTCATCAGCCAGGAAGAACAGGCGGTGGCCGGCATGTCCCACTATTCGCTCCGCACCTTCGTTGATGCCGACACGATGCCGGCCTTCTCGGTGTACGTGGGTTACTACGAGCAGCAGACTCAGGGCCGCACCATCCACTCGCCCAGGAACTGCCTCCCGGGCGCGGGCTGGGAAGCGCTGTCATCCAGCCGCGAGCCGGTGGTTATCGGCAGCGACACCGCACTGGTGAACCGCTACGAGCTGGCCAACAAGGATGTCCGCGCGCTGGTCTATTACTGGTATCAGGGCCGGGGCCGGGTGGCGTCAAGCGAGTATGGCGTCAAGTGGGACCTCCTCCGCGACGCCGCCCTCACCGGGCGTACCGAGGAGGCGCTGGTCCGGATCGTGATTCCTCTCGGCGACGACAGGATTTCCCAGCCGGACTCGCTGGCCCAGCAGGTTGCCCGCATCATGATCCCCGAAGTCTCGGCCATCCTGCCGGCCGGGGACTAGGCATCCAGCCGCCCGCTGACCCGTCCGGGTTCATCGGGCGGCTTCCCAAGACCGAGACCCACCTTCACATCGAGGGGGCCCTGCCGCTTGAGCTGCTGCGGCGAGTGGCCCCCGACTGCTTTGCAGGAGGCGAGCCTCCCTGGTGGGCGCCAGGGCATCGCTATCCCGACTTTGCAACCTTCGAGACCGGCCTCCTCACCCACGCCGCGCTCTGGTACAAGTCGCCCGAGCGGTATCACGAAGCAGCCCGGGTAATCTTTGACGGGCTGGTGGCGCAGAATGTCCGCTACGTCGAGATCAGCTTCCACCTTCCCATAGGCACCATCATCGGCGCGGACCCGCGCGACATCCTGGACGCGATTCGCTCGGCGGCCCCTGCCGGGCTGGTGGTACGAGTCTTCGCCGGCATGCGCCGGATCGACTGCACACCGGCCCTCGCCCCGGTGATCGATTCGCTCCACACCTGGGAGCACCTCGCCGGCATCGACCTCCACGGCCAGGAGCAGTGGCCGCTCGAGCCGTGGAGCGCACCCGTCTGGCGCAGGATGGGGGAGGCAGGCAAGGTGACCAAGGCCCACGCCGGCGAGCTGGCCGGTGCCGGAAGCGTGAGGCAGGTGGTGGAACAGCTGGGCGTGCGGCGTGTGCAGCACGGGGTCCGCGCCATCGAGGATCCCCAGGTGGTCGAGCTGCTGGTTGAAAATGATGTCACACTCGACACCTGCCCGATCAGCAACCTCAAGCTGGGCGTGGTGACGTCACTCGGAGAGCATCCCCTCCCCCGCCTGCTCGAGGCCGGGGTGCGTTGCACCGTCAGCACCGACGACCCATTCTGCTTCGGCAATACCCTGACAGACGAGTACACTGCGCTGGCGACCGGGATGGGGCTCCCGCCGGCACGCCTGGCACAGGTGGCGCGGAATGGATTCGAGGTGGCGCTGATCGATGACGCGCTCCGGAGGGAGTGCCTGGATGAGCTCGAACAACTGGTGGGAAGTGGGGAGCGTTGAGTGGGTGGTAAAAACTTCCTCCCACTCCCCACTATCTACTCTCCACTACCCATCTGGCAGTTCAGCCCTGCCCCACCACCAGCCCTTCGCCCCGGCCCGCCTTGCGGGTATCCCGGGCCGAGGCCTGACGCCGGCTGGCACGGATGGCGGCATAGCCCAGTAGCACGAAGGCGGTGGTGCCCAGTACGCCGCCGACGACCGCCTTGGCAGCGGTGATGTCGAAACCGCCCTTGAGGTCTGTCCGGATGATCATCCGCAGCTGGACCCAGTCGAGTGCAAAGCTGGCGGACGCGACAGTCAGCAGCGCCCCCAGCACTATCGAAATGATTCCGCCGACCCGGACTACCCGGCGGTGGCCCAGCAGGTATGCCGTCAGGAGCAGCAGCGCGACTCCCACGATGAACGTGCCCAGCAGCGTGAAGAAGCTGCCGACCATGCCGAAGCGCCAGCCTACCTCGCCGAACCGTATCGGCCAGGAAAAGGCGAGCGCCTCCGCCACCGGCTGGACTATGAGCAGGAGCGCGACGGCGTAGAGGCTGTAAACCCAGGGTCGTGAATTCACCGGTTACCCGCTACTGGAATCAAGGGAAGCTCACCGCAGGGCGGTGTTTGCACAAGTCATGCCCCACGCCCCACGCCTTCAAAAGAATGAGGCGCCACGAGGGCGCCCCATGTCTGGCAGATCGGTCTGTACTGCGCTTACTGCT
>CAMLHP010000207.1 GCA_946479805.1 uncultured Gemmatimonadota bacterium
GGGCTGATGATGACGGCGGGCGCGGTGATCTCGATCGGCGGCAATATCGGGAGCACCATGCTGGCAGGTCCGCGCTACTTGTACGCGCTGGCGCGGGACGGTTACGGGCCCAGGTTCCTGGCAAGTGTGCATCCCCGCTACGAGACGCCCGCTGCCGCGATCGCGGTGCAGGCGGCCATTGCGCTGGTGCTGGCGCTTTCCGGCTCGTTCGTGCAGCTGGCCATGCTGTCCATCATTGCCCGGCTCTCGACCTACATAGGCACTGCAGCGGCGGTGCCGTTCCTCAGGAAGAAGTTCCCGCGGACTGAAAGCACTGTGGTGCTGCCGGGCGGTCCGCTGATCCCGATCCTGGCCCTGGTGCTGTCGCTGGGGCTCCTGGCGAGCGCGACAGCCGGGAACCTGCTGGCGGGCCTGGCCGGGCTGGTGATCGGCGCGGTGCTGTATGCGATGCGGCGAAGCTAGGGATCAGGGGTTGGGGATCAGGGATCAGGGGTCAGGTGTCAGGGGTCGGGGTGAGGCCCTGGTCCCAGATCCCTGGTCCCTGATCCCCACTTGACATAACATGTTATAACACATACATTCCTGCCCATGTCACCATCCCTTCGCACCGAGCTCAAGCAGCGAAAGCCGTTCGGCAGCCTGGAACAGGAAGCCTTCCTGAACCTGGCGCGGACGGTTGCGTGCCTGGAGCACAGCATTTCAGAGGTGCTGAGGGCCCATAATCTCACGCTGACGCAGTACAACGCGCTGCGGGTGCTGCGCGGGGCAGGGGCCGAAGGGCTCTCACGGAGCGAGATCCAGGACCGGCTGGTGGCGCGGGTGCCGGACTGCACCCGGCTTCTCGACCGGCTCATGGCCATGGGTTACGCTACCCGCACTCGCGAGGAGAACGACCGCAGGGTGGTGACTACCCGAATCACCAACGCGGGACTCAAGGCGATAGAGCCGCTGGACCAGGTGATACTCGATGCCCACCAGCGGCAGCTGGGCCACCTTGGGCCGGAGAAGCTGAAGCAGCTGATCGAATTGCTGGAAGCGGTAAGAGACGGTTGAGTGTCCAGGGCGACACCAGGCCGCCTTTTCACTGCGACAGAATGTGTTATAACAAGTCACGTTTCACCAGAGTTCTGAGGGAGAAATGGCATCTTCAACTGAAGCAACTGCGTCGGGGCCGGCTGTATCGCCAGGCCGTTTGAATGCCGGCCTGACGATTCTTAGGCTGGTCGTCGGCAGCATTTTCATCGCCCATGGCGCGCAGAAGACTTTCACCATCGGCCTGGACAGCATCGGCGCAATGATGAGCCAGTCCGGAATCCCCATGGGCGAAGTCGTGGGTCCCACGGTCGCACTGGTGGAGCTGCTGGGCGGCGCCGCGCTGGTGCTGGGGCTTTTCAGCCGTGTGGCCGCGGTGGGGCTGGCTCTGGTGATGGCCGGCGCAGTGATCATGGTGCACTTTCCCGAGGGGTTCTTCAATCCGAAGGGATTCGAGTTCCCGCTGTCGCTGCTGGGCGCCACAACCGCGCTGGCACTGATGGGGCCGGGGAGGCTGTCAGTGGACAGTGCGGTGCGAAACAGACGGATAGACGGGTAGACGGATAGACGGATGGCGAACGGACGGATGGGGTCATCAATGAGCAAATTGCCTGATTCAACCCACGTGGGTACCGTGACGCTCCAGGTCGCGGACCTCGCGCGCTCCATCGAGTATTACAAGCAGGTGCTGGGAATGCGCGTGATCGAACGCCATGGCGACGGCGCGAAGCTGGGCGCCCACGGTGACGACACGGTGCTGCTGGCGCTCCGCGAACTGCCGGGTGCCAGGCCCATGTCCCGGCGTGGGCGGCTTGGTCTCTATCACTTCGCCATCCTGCTGCCGGACCGGCCAGCACTGGGACGATTCATCCAGCATCTCGCCGACCTGGGCCTCCGCGCGGGGATGTCAGACCATCTCGTAAGCGAGGCGGTGTACCTGAGCGATCCGGACGGCCTGGGGATCGAGGTGTACATCGACCGGCCGCGCAGCTCATGGGAACGCGATTCTGATGGGCAGCTGGTGATGGCCACCGAACCTCTGGACGCGGCAGATGTGGTGCGGGCAGCGGCCGGCCAGACATGGACCGGCATGCCGGCCGGCACCACGATGGGTCACGTGCACCTCTTCGTAGGCGATCTCGAGCAGGCGTCGAAGTTCTATCACGACGGGCTGGGCCTGGACCGCACTGTCTGGAACTATCCCGGCGCGCTGTTCATGTCGGCTGGCGGATATCACCATCACCTGGGCGTCAACACCTGGGCCGCGGGTGCCGAACCAGCGGGTGAGGAGGACGCACGCCTGCTCGATTGGCACCTGATGGTGCCGAAGGGAACGGACCTGGGTGCGGTGGCGCAGCGTATCGAGGCAGCGGGAGGGGCGGTTCGAACCAGCGATGACGACGTGGTCGCTACGGACCCGTGGGGGACCCGCCTCAGAGTGAAAAGCGAGACGTGAGGAGGCGTTGCATCCGGCGGTACCCGGCATAGGTTTTCCTGTGCGGCATGTTCAACACAGGAGGTACACATGACTGCGGAACCATTGCGCAAGCTGCTGGTGCATGAGCTGAAGGATCTTCACTCGGCGGAGCACCAGCTCATAGAGGCGCTGCCGAAGATGGAAAAGGCGGCAAGTGATCCCGACCTCAAGCAGGCATTCACCGACCATCTTTCCCAGACGCGCACCCATGTGAAGCGGCTGGAGCAGGCGTTCGAGAAGCTCAACATCAAGCAGATCGATGGCGAGCCGTGCATGGGAATGGAAGGCCTGATCGAAGAAGGCAAGAAGGTGCTGGAGGAAGGCGAGCTGTCACCGGTACGCGACGCGGCACTCATCAGCGCCGCCCAGCGGATCGAGCACTACGAGATCGCTGCCTACGGCTCGGCGCGGACGTTCGCCGAGAAGCTGGAAGAAATGGAGGTGGCCGACCTGCTGCAGGAAACGCTGGACGAGGAGGGGCATGCGGACCAGCACCTGACCCGGCTGGCGCTGAGGAAGATCAACGCCGAAGCATCAGGAGTGGTAAGCAGGAAGTAGGGGCTGGCGAATGCAGGATAGGGGCGGCCCGGTGGCCGCCCCTTCGTTTACCTGGAAGTTGTTTCGTTCACGCAATTGCAGTTCGGTAGCGGGCGCTCGCGATGCTCCTCCCTCCGGCTGAGGCGCTCGCTCGGCGCTGCTTCGGCCCGCGTGCGCTCGTGGCGCGCCTCCCTTCGGCTGAGGCGCTCGCTCGGCGGGGACAGATCACGCTCGGGCTACCGCTCGCACCAGCAACGCCTTCGGGAGGCGCGCCGCGAGCGCCCGCCCTGAGCTGCGGTCACTCGCGCCGCGCCTCCCTCCGGCTGAGGCGCTC
>CAMLHP010000208.1 GCA_946479805.1 uncultured Gemmatimonadota bacterium
CGCTCGACAAGGAACTCTCGATGGAAGTGCGGGGCCGCGACCTGGTCTCGGGCCTTCCCCGCATCGTGGTGGTGGATTCGTCGGGCATCCGCGACGCACTCCAGGAGTCACTCCAGAAGATCATCAACGGCATCCGCCAGGCGCTCGAGGTCACCCCGCCCGAACTGGCGAGCGACGTCCTGCAGCGTGGCATCACCCTCACCGGCGGAGGCGCCAGCATCCGCCGCATGGCGGACCTCATCACCTTCGAAACCGGCCTCCCGGTCCACCTCGACCCCGAGCCACTCACCTGCGTCGTGCGGGGCACCGGCCTCATCCTCGACGATCTGCCGCGGTGGCGCGCGGTCCTCGCCGTATAAACTGCGGAACCGCAACTGCGTCAACGGGAACTGCAACGGCGTCAACGGGAACACCTGAACGGGAACGGGCGGGCGGTCGTGCCGCGCCTCCCGGAGGCGTTGCTGGCGCGAGCGGTGGCCCGAGCGTGAGCTGGCCCCGCCGAGCGAGCGCCTCAGACGGAGGGAGGCGCGGCGCGGACGCCCGCTGACCAAGCCCTGCTGCGGCAAGCGCCCGCTAACGACGCCCCACTTAGTTTTCGGTAATGCCGTCCCCCCAACACCTTCGCACTCGGCTCGCCGCCTGGACCGCGCGGGCAAATACCCGCCTCGACAGCTGGGCCGACCGGGTTCAAGCCCACCCCGCGTATCACTGGACAAGGAAGCACTGGCTGGTGACGTCGGGCGCCGTTGCGGCGGGCGTCGTCGTGCTCGCACTCGTGTTCGCCACCACCTGCGGCTTCCGCGGGTGCCCAACCACGGAATCGCTGCAAGGCTACGAGCCCCGCCAGGGAAGCCCGGTACTCGACCGCGAAGGTGCCATGCTGGGCCGGCTGCAGTACGTGCGGCGGGTCAACATCCCCCTCGACACCGTGCCACAAGTGGTCCGCGACGCCTTCCTCGCGGTGGAGGATCGCCGCTTCTACGACCACGGTGGCATCGACTTCCGGAGCGCCGTGCGGGCGCTGTTCGCCAACGTCAGGGAAATGGGCGTGGCGGAAGGCTTCAGCACGATCACCATGCAGGTGGTGCGCAACGCGTTCATCCCCGAGATGGCGCTGCAACGCACTCTGAGGCGGAAGCTCATCGAGCTGGCGCTGGCGCGGAAGCTCGAGCAGAACCTGACCAAGGACAAGATTCTCGAGCTCTACCTCAACGTCATCTACCTCGGCAATGGCGTCTATGGCGTCGAGGCTGCGAGCCGCGACCTCTTCGGCAAGGGAGTGGGCCGGCTCTCGCTGGAGGAGGCGGCCACGCTCGCCGCACTGCCCAAGGGACCCAGCTCCTACAATCCGCGCCGTCACCCCGATCGTGCGCTGGCCCGGCGCAACCTCGTCATCACCCTCATGGAACAGCAGGGCCGGGTGGTCCCTGAAGCAGCGCGAGAAGCCAGGGCCACGCCGCTGAGGATTCAGGAGAAGGGCTGGTATCCCGAGTCGGATCAGGTTGACGCGCTCGATCCCATCCGGGCCGTGGTCGATTCGCTCCTGGGTGACGATGCCGATGCCATGGGCGACGTGGTGGTGCACACCACGATCGATTCCCGGGCACAGCAGGCCGCCGCCCGCGCCGTGCGGACCCAGGCGGAGCGCATCGAGCGAAACGCCGAGGCCGGGCGCCAGCGGGAGGCGTCGGTCCAGGGCGCGATGGTCGCGCTCGATCCCCGCACCGGAGAGATCCGGGCGATCGTCAACGGCAGCAGCTACGAGCGGGGCGGCTTCAGCAGGGCCATTGCGGCCCGGCGCCAGCCGGGATCCGCGTTCAAGCCGTTCGTGTACGGCGCGGCACTGTCGTCGGGATACTCGCCGGCGATGGTGCTCGATGATTCACCCGTCGAACTCGAGCTTCCGACGGGCGAGACCTGGGAACCTGACAACTACGGCGGCGAGTACTCGGGCCAGCTCACGATGCGCCGGGCCCTCATGCTGTCCGCCAATGCCGCCACCATCCGGCTGGCCGGCCAGGTAGGACTCCATTCGGTCATCTCCTACGCCGAGCGCATGGGAATCAGCAGTGCGCTGCCAGAGGTGCCCGCACTGGCGCTGGGAGCGGCCGAGGTCACCCCGCTCGAGCTCGTGGCAGCGTACGCGCCGTTCGCCAACGGCGGATATCGCATCGCTACAACGCTGGTCACCAGCATCACCCGCAGCGACAGCAGCCCCATCTGGGAGCGCGACTCGCTGGTGCACGAGCCCGTGCTCGACCCGCGTGAGGCGTTCCAGGTCACGTCCATGCTGCAGACCGTGGTGCAGCACGGCACCGGCTTCGAAGTGAGGCGCGCCGGCGTGCGCGACTCGGTAGCGGGAAAGACCGGCACCACCAACGAAGGCAACGATGTGTGGTTCGTGGGCTATACGCCCAGCCTGGTCGCGGGGTTCTGGTTCGGGTATGACACGCCGATGTCGCTGGGGGCAAATGCATCAGGCGGGCGCCTCGCGGCGCCCGCCTTCGCTGACTTCTATCGGCGCGGGTGGCAGGGGGGGACCAATGCCCACTGGGACCCGCCGCCCGGCCTGGTGATGAAGGTGATCGACAGCTACAACGGAGAGCTCGCCAACCAGTACTGCCCCGTCACCCACCGGGAGTGGTTCAAGTCAGGTACTGAACCCACCAGCTACTGCGAAGAGCACCAGGCCTCGCTTTGGGAGACCCTCGAAGGCGTGGGCAGTGCCTTCGGAAAGGCAATCAAGGACCTGCTTGGGTTCTGACGGGCGCACGCGGTGCGCTGCCTTCCCCCCACTTCCAGCTAGCTACTTGGCTCTCTCGAGGTACTGCCCGGAGCGCGGGTCCACCCGGATTCGCTCGCCCTCGGCAACGAATTCAGGCACCTGCACCGTCACGCCGTTCGACAACTTCGCCGGCTTGCTGCTGGCCGTCTTGGTCGAGCCGCGCATCGCGGGCGCGGTCTCCACAATCTCCAGCTCGATCACCGCGGGCAGCTGCAACCCGATGGGCCGGCCGTCGAGCCACTCGGCCTGGAAGCTCATCCCCGGCTCCAGCCACTGGGCCGCGTCACCGGCGGTGTCGTCGTCGATCATGTACTGATCGTAGGTGGCCTGGTCCATCACGTGGGTACCGCTGCCGTCACGGTAGAGCACCTGCAGCTCCTTGGTGTCCATCCGGGCCGATTCCACGTTCTCGGTGGCGCTGAGCCTGGTGTCGAACGTGTTTCCCGACAACAGGTTGCGCAGCCGCACCTGGACGAAGGCCCGGAGGTTGCCGGGAGTCCGATGCTGAAAATCCATTACTCGGCAGGGCGCGCCGTCCATGATGAGGATGTGCCCCTTCCGGA
>CAMLHP010000209.1 GCA_946479805.1 uncultured Gemmatimonadota bacterium
TACCGCCCTACGCGACGACCGCTTTCTCCCCGCCGAGGGCGCGGAGCGCGTCCTCGCCGTAGAAGAGCCGGATGTACTTGGCCTGGATCGGTGTCAGCCGCCTGACCGCCCACGACAGATGGACGAAGTGCGGTTCCATCGGCGGGTGCAGCGGGAACATCCCGCACTCCGACGGCAGCCGATTGCCCTTGCGGGTGTTGCAGCTGCTGCACGCCGTGACGACGTTGGCCCAGTCGTTCCCGCCGCCCCGCGACAGCGGGACCATGTGATCGCGGGTGAGGCACTCGCGGTGCCTGAGGTCGTGCGCGGTCCTGTGACAGTACTGGCAGCGGTAGTCGTCGCGGGCAAAGAGGAAGGTGTTGGTGACCTGGCGACGGAACCTGCGGGGGACGTGCACGAACTTGACGAGGCGGATGATTGCGGGTCTCGGATATACCGAGCGCGCACTTCGCACGAGCTCGTCCTCATGGGACTCGACGATCTCCGCCTTCCCCTCGATCACCAGCCGAAGCGCCCGACGCATGGGCACCATGGTCAGCGGCTCGAAGGAGGCATTGAGCGCGAGACAGCGCACAATTCCACTCCGGTCCAGGGTCACATGTGCATGCCGCGGTCCCTGTACGCTAACAAGGGAGCAACCACCGCAGCAAGCACCTCTCAGGGGCTGGGCGATGCCCCCACGGTGTCGGATTGCTGCAAGGGCTGGGCCCCGGGTGCTCCCTGGGGGAACATCCCGCCACCAATGCCGAATGGATTGAGGATCCCCTGGGTGTGCACCGGGCAGTACTGGGTCGGCTCGGTTCCTGGGATGAACGATTCGATGAGGTGCACGTCCGTGGGGCAGAAAGCGGTGGCCAGGAAGCCGGTGGTGTTGTCCACTTCCGCGGCCGCGAGGTCACTGGGCCGGCGCCACGCCGCCGGCGCGTCGCGCCGGGCGTAGATCTCGTTCATCAGTGTGGTCCACGCCGGCGCCGCCAGCCGCCCGCCCTGGGCGTTGCCCATTATGCGGGTGGGCTGGTCGAAGCCCATCCAGACTCCCGTCACCATGTCGGGCGTGAACCCGATGAACCACACGTCGTTGTAGTCGTTGGTGGTGCCGGTCTTGCCGCCAGCAGGGAACCGGATTCTTGACCCGACCGAGCCTGCCGCAGTTCCCCGCCGCACCACATCCCTCAGTACGTCCACCATCAGCCACGCCTGCTCCCGGCTCATCACCGGCTCCAGCCGGGGCCGGGGCTGCCACACGATGGTGCCCTCCCGATCCTCCACCCGATCGATGAAGTACGGCACCGCCCTGTCACCCATGTTGGAGAATGCGGTGTAGGCCGCGACCATCTCCAGCGGCACCACGTCGGCCGAACCGATGCTGATCGCCGGCACCGGGAGGATCCTCGCGGTTATGCCGTAGCGCCGAGCCTCGCTCACCACATTCTCCAGGCCGAGTTCCATGCCCAGCTTCACCGCCGGGATGTTGCGCGACTGGTAGAGGTGGTACCGCAGCGTGTGGGGTCCGCTGAACTCGAGGTCATAGTTCTGCGGGGTCCAGAGGTCCTGCCCCGGCACCTGCAGGCTGAACGGCTCGTCCACAATCACGTGCGACAGCGGAATCCCCGCCCGGAGCGCCGCGGAGTAGACGAACGGCTTGAAGGTCGAGCCCGGCTGGCGCTGGGCCTGGGTTGCGCGGTTCCACTTGCTGTCGGCAAAGTCGCGTCCGCCCACCAGCGCTCGCACCGCGCCGGTGGCCGCATCGAGCGTGACCAGCATACCCTGCAGGTAGGGCGAGTTGGGTGCGTTGTCCTCGACTGCCTCGGCCCCCTCCCCCTGCTCCTCGAGGTATTCGGCGTAGGTTGTGTGGCGGAACCCGGGCATCGCCTCCACTGCCCGGAGCTGCTCCTCCATCGCCCGCTCCGCCGCCAGCTGCACATCGAGGTCCAGCGTGGTGTAGACCCGGTATCCCTCGCGATAGAGGTCGGCCCCAAAGCGCGCCTGGAGGATTTGCCGCACGTGCTCGACGAAGTACTGCGCGTCCCCCGAGAAGTCCGACTGGGTGGAGAGAGTCAGCGGATACGCCTTCCACCGCTCCGCCTCGGCCTCGGTGATCCGCCCGTTGTCCTCCATCAGGCCGATGACGAGGTTCCGCCGCTGGATGCTGTTGCTGGGGTGCCGGCGTGGATTGTACCGCTCGGGCGCCTTGGGAATGGCAGCGAGCGTGGCGGCCTCGGCCACGTTGAGGTCGCGGACTGACTTCCCGAAATAGCGCTGCGACGCCGCCTCCACCCCGTACGCCCGGTTGCCCAGGTTTATCTGGTTGAGGTACAGCTCGAGGATCTTGTCCTTGGAGTAAAGCCGCTCGATCCGCATCGCCACCTTGGCCTCGCGGATCTTGCGGCTCAGCGAGATGTCGCGGCGGTTGATGGACTCGGAGAAGATGTTCCCCGCCAGCTGCATCGTGATGGTGGACGCGCCCCCCGCGATCTCCCGCTCGACGATCATGTCCTTGATCGCGCCCAGTACCCGGATCCAGTCCACGCCCTTGTGGGAATAGAAGCGCTTGTCCTCGGTGCTGATGAACGCCGCCAGCACCGCGGGAGAGATCTCGGAGATGGGCACCACGGTACGCCGCTCCAGGCCCAGGTCACTGATGAGCCGTCCGTCGGCGGCGTAGACCTTTGCAGCCTGGACCGGATCGTAGCTGTCGAGGTGCTCCACCGACGGGCAGGCGTCGCCCATGCACACCGTGAGCCAGGCGGCAAGCACGATGGCACATCCGAGCACGAAGAACCCGCCGAACCCCAGCGCGAGGGCGCGCCTCACCCTGGGCGTGAACCATCGGGAGTGGCGTGCTGGGGTGGGCGAACCGGAACCAGAATCGACCGGAGGGACCATGGCTGGAAGCTAGCGAGCAGCTTGCCGCCTCACCAGCGCGCCCCTACTCTTGGCCCTGATGCCAAGATTCTTCGAGCAGCTCTCCAGCCGGGGCCTGGTGCAGGACGCCACGCCCGGTGCCGCCGAGCGCCTGAATGCGGGTCCCATCAAGGCCTATGTGGGCTTTGATCCCACTGCGCCCGCGCTTCATGTGGGAAACCTGGTTCCGGTCATGTGCCTCGCCTGGCTCCAGCGGTGCGGCGGCACCCCGATTGCCCTCGTGGGAGGGGGAACCGGTCTCGTGGGCGACCCCAGCGGCAAGCGCGCCGAGCGTCCCATGCGCCCACCCGAGGAGATCGCCGCCAATGCCGAGGCGCTGGCGGAGCAGCTGGGCCGGTACCTGAGCTTCGAGGGTGCCAACGCCGCGCGGATGGTCAACAACGCCGACTGGCTGGCCCGCCTGCCGCTGATGGA
>CAMLHP010000210.1 GCA_946479805.1 uncultured Gemmatimonadota bacterium
ATGTGCCCGGTCCGATCTGTTACCTATGTGCCCGGTCTATACCCCTTTGGCCTACCCCCCGCTTACCGCCCTACCGCCTTACCGCCCTACCGCCTTACCGCCCTACCGGCTTTGACATCGGATTCCGGGTATTCCCCTTCTCAGCGGGCCGCCAGATTGGGGCCACTGAAAGGAGGATACCCTCAATGCATCAGGTGATTGACCCCGCAATCCTTTACTTCGGCACCCCGGTGGCGCTGGTGAGTTCCACCAACCCCGACGGCTCGCCCAACCTCGCGCCGATGTCCAGTGTCTGGTGGCTGGGCCGGAGTGCCGTGCTGGGCTTCGGCGCCCGGTCGCACACACCGGCCAACATCCAGCGCACCGGCGAGCTCGTGCTCAACCTGCCATCGGTGGAGCAGGTGGCCGCGGTAAACCGGCTGGCACGAACCACCGGCTCCAACCCGGTGCCGGAGTGGAAAGCCGCCAACGGCTACCGCCACGAGCGCGACAAGTTCGCCGTGGCGGGGCTCACGCCCCTCGCCAGCGATATCGTGGCGCCGCCGCGGGTGGCCGAATGTCCCGTCCACCTCGAGGCGGTGCTCGAGGCGGTCCATCCGCTGGCCGAGGGCGATCCGGTACGCCGGGGAAGGTCGCTCGCACTTGAAGTACGGGTGGTGCGGGTGCACGTCGCCGAGGAGGTCCGGCTGGCCGGCCATCCCGACCGGATCGATCCCGACCGCTGGCGGCCGCTGATCATGAGCTTTCAGCACTTCTACGGCCTGGGAGAGCGGGTACATTCCTCGACGCTGGCCCGGATCCCCGAGTCGGCGTATCGGCCGGTTCCCGCACTCGCGCCGGTCAGGCTGGAGCGTTCGGCATGAAGAACAGCACGAATGGCGTTACCGTGGCGAGCGATGATGCGGCCAGGTGGACGGCCGTCGAGCGGCGCGATGCAGCGCTGGACGGGCAGTTCGTCTTTGCGGTGCGGACCACCGGGGTTTACTGCCGGCCCAGCTGCCCGTCGCGGCGGCCCAGGCGCGAGAACGTAAGCTTCTTCAGCGACCCCGCCGCGGCCGAGGCAGCGGGATATCGCGCCTGCCTCCGTTGTGAGCCCAGGTCGCTGGAGACGAGGGCCGAGCGTGCTGTGGAGGCGGCGCGGGCGCGGCTGGACGCCGGCCAGGGCACGGCAGTTCCCCTGTCCGAGTTGGCCCGCGAAGCGGGGCTGAGCAGCGATCACCTGCAGCGGCTATTCCGGCGGCAGCTGGGCGTGTCGCCCCGGCAGTACGCTGCGGCCCTCCGTGCCGAGCGCCTCAAGCGCAACCTGCAATCGGGCGCCACCGTGAGCCGCGCGTCGTATGACGCCGGATACGGCGCCAGCAGCAGGGTGTACGAGTCCGCGGCGCGCAGCCTGGCGATGACACCGGCTGCGTACCGGAAGGGCGGCAAGGGAGTACGGATCCGGTTCGCGTCCGCCCGGACCGATTTCGGGTGGGTACAGGTGGCCGCCACCGGCAAGGGCGTGTGCTCGGTGATGCTGGGCGACGACAAGGAGTCGCTGGAGCGCGAGCTCGAGGCGGAGTATCCCAACGCGAGCCGCGAGCGGATCGCTCCGGCAGGTGAGGCCGATGCGGACGTTCGCGCGTGGCTGGCGTCGGTGGTCGGCTACCTCGAGGGCCTGCTGCCCGGGCCTCAGGTGCCGCTCGACGTGCACGGCACTGAACTGCAGTCGAAGGTCTGGACTGAGCTTCGTCGGATACCGTACGGTGAAACCCGCACTTATGGCGAGCTGGCACAGGCGGTGGGCGCACCCAGGGCGGCAAGAGCGGTCGCATCGGCCTGCGCCCGGAACCCGGTGGCCCTGGTCATACCCTGCCATCGGGTAGTGGGCCGCGATGGTGACGTTCGCGGCTATCGCTGGGGCCGGGATCGGAAGGAACGGCTGCTGGCCCACGAGCATGCGGTGGCGGTACGGATGGTGCCTGCCGGTTCTCCTCGCGAGTAAACTCGCTGCTCGTCCCGCCTCGCTGTCCGGCGAGGCGGTGAATGGCGCGCGTCGGCGGAGCCTCCGGCGAGCATGGTAACTTCCCCGCATGAATTCCCGACTCTTGCCTCTGCTCCTGGCGCTCGGTGCTGCCCTGTCCAGTGAGACCCTCTCGGCCCAGGCCCTTCCCGAGCGTCCGCTCGGGATGCCGATGACCCGGATGGGGTCCGGCACCGCGTGGCTCCCCGACGCCTCTGCCATGCGCGCCTGGCACTTCACTACGGGGCGCTGGATGCTGATGGTCCACGGCGACGCCTTCCTGCAGTACGACTACCAGGATGGCCCGCGGGGCGACGACCAGCTGGGGAGCATCAACTGGGCAATGCTCATGGCCATGCGGCCCCTCGCCGGCGGCACGCTGCACCTGCATGGCATGGCGAGCGCGGAACCATTCACCGTGGGTAACAGGGGCTATCCGCTGCTGCTCCAGAGCGGCGAGACGTACCGGGGTGAGGCGCTGCACGACCGGCAACATCCGCACGACCTGTTCATGGAGCTCTCGCTCATGTACGAGCGGCCGCTCACGCGAGCCATGGGAGCCGTGCTCTATGTCGCGCCCGTGGGCGAGCCGGGCATCGGGCCGGTGGCGTACATGCATCGCCCGTCGGCGCTCAACGACCCCTTTGCCCCCCTCTCGCACCACTGGACCGATGCCACGCACATCAGCTACGGGGTGGTTACTGGAGGTGTATTCACCCGGACACTCAAGCTCGAAGGCACCGTATTCAACGGCCGGGAACCGGACGAGGATCGGTATGACTTCGATTTCGACCCGCTCGACTCCTACGGCGTGCGCCTTTCGGCCACGCCCACGCAGCGCTGGGCAGTGGCAGCCAGCTACGGTTTTCTCAACCAGCCGGAGGCGCTGCACCCGGACGACGACCAGCGCCGGCTGGGCGCATCGGTGCTGCATTCGTCGCCGCTGGGCGAGAGCGGCGAGTGGGCGTCAGCAGTCGTCTACGGTGCCAACCAGCATGTGCATGGTGACGGCAGCGGCAGCGAGCCGTGGCAGCACAGCGTCATGCTGGAGTCGAACCTGCAGCTGGACCGGTTCAACTCGGTGTTCGGGCGGGTGGAATACGTGCGCAAGAGTTCAGGGGATCTCCTGATTCCCGGGGCCGAGGACGAGCAGTACGACATCGGCAGCCTCTCCCTGGGCTACGTGCGGGAGTTCGCCTGGTGGCAAAGCGCCACGCTGGGACTTGGCGCGCGGGGAGGGATCAGCCTGGTGCCCGCGACGCTGGGGGAGGCGTACGGCAGCAGGACGCCCGTGGGCGTGGCGGTGTTTCTCCGGGTCCGACCCACGCTGCT
>CAMLHP010000211.1 GCA_946479805.1 uncultured Gemmatimonadota bacterium
GGCGGGCGTGCCGCGCCTCCCGAAGGCGTTGCTGGTGCGAGCGGTAGCCCGAGCGTGGTCCACGCCCGCCGAGCGAGCGCCTCAGCCGGAGGGAGGCGCGGCGCGGACGCACGCTGCGAACCTTCAAGAGCGTGAACGGGAAATGCAACGGCGTGAAAGGGAACGGCAACGGCGTGAATGGGAACAGAACTGATGCCTCAGATCATTGCCGGCGCTGACGTCGGCGGCAGCAAGTCGGCGGCGGCGGTGTGGAAGGATGGCACCGAGGTGGCGCGGGTAACCGGGATTGGCGCGGCGGTTCGCCCGGGTCGGGCGCTCAGCTCGGCGGCGACCATCGCGACGCTGGTCCGGAGCGCGCTGACCTCGGCAGGGCTGCTGCGCGCTGACGTGCTGGTTGTGGGTGCGGCGGGCGCGGGACGCGAACCAGAAGCGGGCGACCTCGCCCGCGCGCTTCGCAATGAGGACGTCGCGACACGGGTGCACGTCACCACCGACCTCGCCCTGCTGCTGGAGGGCGCGTTCCCCGAGGGGCCCGGGCTGGTCCTGGCGGCTGGTACCGGTTCGGTGGCCGTGGCGCGCACTGCTGCCGGGGAGATCGAGCGAGCCGGCGGCTACGGCTGGCAGATGGGCGACGAAGGCGGCGGCTATGACATTGGGCGCGCGGTGCTGCGGGCCGTGGGCCGCGCCGCGGATGGACGGGGCCCGGCAACGACGCTGGAACGGGCAGCACGCGAGGTCGCACGGGCCGAAGACCTCACTGCACTCCTGCGCTGGGCCGCGTCAGCGGGAGTGGCCGAGGTGGCTGCGCTGGGTGGCGCAGCAGTGCGCGCCGCTGAGGAGGGAGATGCGGTGGCGAAGGAAATCGTCGAGGCCGCCGCCCAGCAACTGGCAGACCTCGCACAGGCACTCGCACGCCGGACCGGTGTCACTGAGGCCGCCATCGGTGGCGGGATTGCCGGGACCGGATACATGCGCCGGGAGATCAGCTCGCGCCTCGCCGCCGGCAACATCAAGGTGAAGGACGGCGTGCCGGATGCCCTTGAAGGAGCAAGGCGGATTGGGAGCGAGAAGGCGAGCAGGAAGTAGAAAGTGAGAAGTGAGAAGTGAGAAGGCCGCCCCCTTCTTACTTCTTACTTCTCACTTCTCACTTCTCACTTCTGCCTTAGTCGACTGTGCCTCATGCTGTACAGGAAGTAGATCACCAGCCCCGCCGCCAGCCACAGCCCGAACCGAACCCACGTAACCCACGGCAGCTGGAGCATCAGGTAAAGGCATGCCACGATCGAAATCAGCGGCGTGAACGGCACCCATGGCACCCGGAATGGCCGGACCCGGCCGGGCTCCTTGTAGCGCAGCACGATCACGCCGAGCGACACCAGCACGAAGGCGAACAGGGTGCCGATGTTGGTGAGGTCCACCACTTCGGCTATGTTGGCGACCGCCGCGAATCCGCCCACGAAGATGCCGGTGAGGATAGTGCCTACATGCGGGGTCTTGTACTTCGGGTGGACCTTCGAGAACACCGGCGGCAGGAGCCCGTCGCGCGCCATGGAGAAGAAGATCCGCGGCTGGCCCAGCTGGAACACCAGCAGCACGCTGCCCATGGCAATGACGGCGCCGAGCGCCACGATGAAGCTGGAGATGTTGAGCAGCATCGGAGGGCCCTGGGCGTGCTCCAGCGCCGTGAGCATCGGCTCCGGTGTCCCCAGCGTCGGCCACGGTGCGATGCCCGTCATGACCACCGCGAGCGCGATGTACAGCACGGTGCACACCACCAGGCTCATGATGATGCCAAACGGCATGTCGCGGCCAGGGTTCTCGGCTTCCTCAGCTGCGGTGGACACGGCGTCGAAGCCGATGTAGCTGAAGAAGATGATCGCCGCGCCCGCGCTGATGCCGGCAAATCCGTTGGGCGCAAACCCGCCGGTCGCGGGGTTGGTCCAGTTGGACGGCTCGATCAGGAACGCACCCACGGCGATGAAGAACAGGATGATCCCGATCTTGAGGATCACCATGGCCTTGTTGGCGTTGGCCGACTCGCGGATGCCTACCACCAGCACCCAGGTGATCACCATGACCACCAGGAAGGCGGGCAGGTTGAAGATCACCGGTATCGAGCCTATGCGCGGAGCGGTTGCCACCGCCGAAGCGAGGTAAGCCACCGAACTCTCGGTGGCGCCGGCTGCGACACTGGCAGCAGCCTCGAAGGCACTGCGGTAGTCCGTGGCCAGCCAGGCAGGCAGGGATATGCCGAGATGTTCCAGCAGCACCCGGAAGTGCCCCGACCAGCCGATCGCCACGCCGATGTTGCCCACCGCGTACTCGATTATCAGGTCCCAGCCGATGATCCACGCCACCAGCTCGCCCAGCGAGGCGTAGGCATAGGTGTATGCCGACCCCGCAATGGGGACCATCGAGGCGAACTCGGCGTAGCACAACGCCGCGAAGCCGCAGGCGAGTGCGGTCAGCAGGAAGGAGAAGATGATCGCAGGACCGGCCCCGGGACGGAGCGAGTCGCCGACGATGGCAGTGCCGGTGGTGGCGAAGATTCCGGCACCGATGGTGGCGCCGATGCCCAACGCTGCCAGGTGCCACTTGGTGAGCGTCCGCTTGAGTCCGCCTCGTTCCGCGATGTCATTCTCGCAGTCCGCGACGGATTTACGCTGGAAGAGCTGATTCATCAGGCAGGGTGATAGGGGAAGGCCTGGGCGCGCGCGGCGCCGGGGATCAGTTGTCGCTGGGCAAGGTCACCTGCATCTCGGCCACCGCCGGCACCGCCGTCCCGTCACGCCGGCGGGCAGGCCGCCAGCGGGTTCCGAGGGCGATCTCGGAAAACTTCTCGCTGTACTCGTCGTCCTGGATCTCTGGTGTGGTCTCGAAGCGCTCCACTGTGCCATCGGCACGGACCCAGAACCGGACTGTGATGGTCTGGCCCCGCAGCTCCTTCGGCGGCCGCTCGAGCGGCGGCGCAAAGAAGCGCCAGGAGGGAGGCGTGATGCCGGTACTGTCGCCGCCGGTGCCGGGACCCACGCCGGTGCCGATGCCGGTGCCTATGCCTCCGCCGCTTCCGCCGCCTGCACCAGCGTCATTGCCCGCACCAGTTCCGGTGCCCGATCCCGCTCCTTGTCCGCTCTGGGCCGCGCCGGGAGCGAGGGTCACCACCGCCACCTCCGCCGGGGTCTCGGCGACCGGAGCGACCGGCTCCGCTTCTTCCTCTTCCTCTTCCTCCACTGGAGGCGGGATGTCCACCGGGGTCTCGACCTGGGTG
>CAMLHP010000212.1 GCA_946479805.1 uncultured Gemmatimonadota bacterium
GTGTCCGGCGCGAGCTTGCCCCAGGTGATCTTCTCGTTGGGGATGGCGCCGGAATAGGAGCCGTAGCTGGTGGTGGAGTCGCTGATCTGGCAGAAGTAGGCCCAGACCGGCACGTGGGGGCGCTGGAGGTCCTGGTGCAGCATGGGTACGACGCAGATGGGGAAGTCTCCCGCGATGCCGCCGCCGATCTGGAAGAATCCGACAGGATGGCTAGACGACGTTTCGGTATACCACTCCGCCAGCACCATCATGTACTCGATGCCGGTACGCACGGTGTGAACGTTCCGGATGTCCTGTTCGATGCAGTGCCCCGCGTACATGTTGCCCATGGTTGAGTCCTCCCACCCCGGCACATACATCGGCAGGTTCTTCTCGGCCGCGGCGACGAGCCAGCTGTCCTTCGGGTCGATCTGGTGGGAAGGCTCGAGCACGCCGCTCCGGATGACCTGGTACATGAACTCGTGGGGGAAGTAGCGCTCCCCAGCCCGATCGGCTGCGGTCCAGACTTCCACCATGGCCTTCTCGAGCCGCCGCATGGCTTCCATCTCGGGAATGCAGGTGTCGGTGACGCGGTTCATGTGGCGGGCAAGGAGTTCGGCCTCGTCTGCCGGGGTCAGGTCGCGGTAGTGGGGGACACGCTCGTAGTGGTCGTGCGCCACGAGGTTGAAGAGATCCTCCTCGAGGTTGGCACCGGTGCAGCAGATGGCGTGGACCTTTTCCTGGCGGATCATCTCGGCCAGCGACAGGCCCAGCTCGGCGGTGCTCATGGCGCCGGCCAGGGTCATGAACATCCTGCCGCCGTTGTCGAGGAGGGTCTGGTATCCGTCGGCGGCGTCAATCAGTGCGGCGGCGTTGAAGTGGCGAAAGTGGTGGCGCAGGAAGTTCGAGACAGGTGCACGCACGGCAGCCGACATCAGCAGGACCTCGTTACAGGTTGATGCGAACGGCGGGAGTCGAACCCGCACGGGTTGCCCCACAGGATCCTAAGTCCTGCGCGTCTGCCAGTTCCGCCACGTTCGCGCTGAAGGAAAATAGGCGGTAGGGCGGTAGGGCGGTAAGGCGGTAAGGCGGTAAGTGTGCGTGGCAGCGATCCCGGCACCAGAGCGGGTTCTCCCCTCCACGCGCCTACCGTCCTACCGCCCTACCGCCTTACCGCCTTACCGCCCTACCGCCCTACCGCCCTTCCGTCAGAACAGATACCGCAGTCCCGCCTGGACCTGGCGGGGTTCGCCGAGGCCGCTGCGGATGGTGCCGTCGAAGTTGAGGAAGGTGCCGCCCGAGGCCGGGTCCTTGAAGTTGTCGGCGCCGGTGACGTTGAAGACTTCCACGATGGCCTCTACGGTGCTCCGGCCGAATTCGAAGGGCCGGGAGAGGCGGATATCCCACGAGAAGTAGCCGTTGTCGCGCCTCAGGGTATTGCGCTGGAGGATGCTGCCATCGGCGCAAATGCGGTCGGCGGCCACTGCGGCGCGTTCAACGGCTCCGGGCACCGACGGAGTGCAGTCCTGCGACATGGGCTGCGGGGAGTAGAGGCTCACCCGATTGTTGAAGTAGAAGTCGCCGGGGAGCACTGCCAGCATCCATGCGTTGACCCGGTGGCGCTGGTCGCGGTCGCTCCAGTTGTACTCCTTTTCCAGCGAGTCGGCCTGGGCGTAGCGGAAGATGAACGGGTCGCGCTCGTTGTCGTCGTCGCTCTTGTCCCAGGAGAGGGTGTAGTTGACCTGGAACTGGAGCCGGGCGCCGGCCATGCGCTTGAGCTCGGCGGTGACGCCGTTGTAGCGCGACCTGGCGCTGCTCTGCACCACCGTCAGGTCGCCGATGCCGTTGGTGCCTCCCACCCCGAGGCCGGTGCCCCACGGAGAGCCGAACACGGCGGCGTTGGCATTGAAGAACCGGGTGAGGTTGTTGGTGCTGGCATGGGTGAAGCTCAGCCCTGCCGCGACGCCGCGACCGACCTCGCGCTCATAGCCTATGGTGGCGGTGATGGTGCGGGGGTTCTGGAAGTTCTTGTCCACCACGAACACGCCGGGGTGATCGGGTACCCCTCCAGGACTCGGGAGCAGCTCGCCGTAATTGGGCGGCGGGCCGAGGAAGGGGCTGGCGGAGCTGTTGCGGAATATGGTCTGGCCCCGGGAGCCGTCGGTGCTGCGGCTGCTGGCAAGGTTGAGGCCCGGAATCCGGGCGTAGTAGATGCCGGCATTGGCCCGCAGCACCTGGCGACCATCGCCGTTGACATCGTAGGCGAGGCCGAGGCGCGGCTGCCACATCGACTTGTCGGAGGGGATGGTTCCGTCGCCCGGAAACTCGAAAGTACCCTGGGCATTGGTCACTGACTGGCCGATGAAGTCGGCGTAGAACAGCTCGTCTATCGGGGTAATCAGGTCGGGCTGGATCTGGGCTTCCCACCGGAGGCCGGCGTTGACGGTGAGCCGGGAGGTGGGCTTCCAGCTGTCCTGGAGGAAGAGGGCGTACTCGTTCTGGATGATCTCCTGGGTGCCCGCTTCGTCCACGGTCAGGCCACCTACGCCGGCCTGCTGGAGGTAGAGCGCCACCGGGCCGGTAATGTCGGTGCCGACGGGGCAGGTGCCGTCGGTGTCGGTGCTCCCGTCGGAGCATTCGACATAGCCGTTGCCGTTTGCCACGTAGTTCAGGAACCCGTCCACCGAAGTGAAGCCCATGCGGCCGTTGCCGAAACCGCGGAAGGTCTGATTCACGCCGGTGCGGTTCCACTCGGCGCCGAACTTGAAAAGGTGATTGCCGCTGACGATCGACACGTTGTCGAGCACCTGGGTGCGCCAGTCGTAGGCATCGACCGGGATGAAGAACGGCATGCCCAGGCGATAGCCGCTGAATCCGCTGGGCCCGACGAAGCCGATGTCGGTGTCGGGGAAGGGGCGGTCGGTGGCCGGATTGATGGGTCCCTCATAGGGCCGGGGCCGCTCCTCGCGCGAGAACTGGAAACGGAACTCGTTGGAGAGGGCGGATGACAGCTGGGAGCTGAGGGCGCCGTTCACCGCGTGGGAGAAGTCGCGCTCGACGGCGTTGGCGCTCCGGGCCCAGGAGTCGACATCGAAGGTGCCGTTCTCCTGGCGGGAGTTGGTGTAGTTGTACTTGAGGGTGGCGTTGTGGCGCTCGTTCAGGCGGAAATCGAACTTGGCCATGAAGGCGTTGGCCGCATTGGTGCGGGCGATGGGCCCGAAGTCACCGGCCAGCGCGCCGCCGAAGGCGGTATCCACAAAGGACAGCAGGTCGGGGTCGATCAA
>CAMLHP010000213.1 GCA_946479805.1 uncultured Gemmatimonadota bacterium
TCTCGCATGCGCTGGAGGAGGCGGGGTTCCCGTCGCACGAGGCGCAGGGTGTGGCACGGCTGGGTGTGGGCGAGCTGGGGGCGGTGCTGCGGGAGCTGGGTGGTGACGCGCTGGCGCCGGCAATCGGCGCGCTGATTCAGGGTCGCAGTGCGAGTCCCCTGCAGGGGCTGATCTCGGGATCGCTGGATCTCGACAAGATCGACTACCTGAGCCGGGATGCGCGGGCGTGCGGGGTGCCCTACGGCACGGTGGATGTGGACCGGTTGCTGGCGGCGCTTACTCTCGTGGATGGCGAGCGAGGGCGGATGATGGGCGTGCTCGAGAAGGGCGTCAGCGCGCTTGAGTCGCTGCTCTTCGCCAAGTACCAGATGTACCGCAACGTCTACTGGCACCACGCGGTGCGCTCGGCGACCTGCATGTTCAAGCGGGCCGCGCGGAAGGCGGTGGGGAGCGGCGCGCTGGCGATGGAGCAGGTGGCGGACCTCACCGACGATGCGCTGATGGGCCTGCTGCTCAAGGCCGATGCGGAGGGACTTGCGAGGGCAGTGAGGGACCGTCGGCTCCACAAGCGCCAGCTGGACCTGCCGGCCAGCGATGTGGCTCCCGGAGCGGGCAGCTGGATGGCAAGCGACCCCGGGCGCCTGGAAGCGGCGGAGGACGAACTGGCGTCGGAGGCCGGGCTACCACCCGGGGGGCTGCTGCTGGACTATCCGGCGCGCGAATCGATGCTGAGCGTGGACTTGCCGCTCCGCACCCGGTCTGGTGCGATCGAGCGGCTTACGGACGAGGGCCGGGCGGGCCAGCTGGGACTTCCGAGGGTGGCGGAGGCGCTGTATCAGTCGGCGCGACGGCTGAGGGTGTTTGTGAGCAGGCCCGTGGAACTGGAGGTCGGGAGGGTGATGGAGATGTTGGCTTAGGGCTTAGGGCTTAGGGCTTAGGGCTTAGGGCTTAGGGCTTAGGGCTTAGGGCAACTGCCTTACGCCCTACGCGTTGGGCCCTACGCCCTGACACCTGCCCCTTGGGGTACGACCGGATATTCCCCCGACGGGGTATCTGCGTGCTCGATGCGCACGATGATGGCGGTGATGTTGTCGAGGCCGCCGCGGCGGTTGGCTTCGTGGATCATCCGGTCAACCCACACCTGCGGGTCTCCCTCGGACTGAAGTATCCTCACCAGCTGTTCGTCCTCGAGCATCCCGGTCAGCCCGTCTGACGCCAGCAGTATCACGTCGTCACTCTCAAGGGTCCCCGTGAAGACGTCTGGCGCGACCTCGCTGCCGGCCCCCACGCAGCGGGTGATCACGTTGGCATAGGGGTGCACCCGCGCCTGCTCGGGCGTGAGCAGGCCGGCATCCACCTGTTCCTGCACGTACGAATGGTCGCGGGTCAGCTGCTCGATCCGATCGCCCCGAAGCAGGTATGCCCGGCTGTCACCCACCTGTCCCACCAGATAACGATTGGGAAGCAGCGCCAGGGCGGTGACGGTGGTGCCCATTCCGCGCTTCTCGGGTTCCGTGACGGTGCGCTGGTATATGGCATCGTTTGCGGTGCGGATGGCGAGCGAAATCCGCTCGGCGACGGCACCGTCATCCAGCCCCTGGAGGCTGCCGATTTCCCTCGCGATGGTGCGCACCGCCATCTCGCTGGCCACCTCGCCGGCGGCGTGTCCTCCCATCCCATCCGCCACGATGAACAGGCCGCGATCGGCCAGCATGAGGTAGTTGTCCTCATTGCCGGAGCGGACTATTCCGACGTCGGTGCGAGCTGCGCAAGTGAAATGCACAGTACTCCGCTACGGCTGGAGGAAGAGGTAGGCGGCCGCAGCGGCCAGGGCCGCCAGCAGCAGGAGCATCCACCAGCGGCTCCTGCGCCGGGGCTCGGGCTCCGGCCTGGGCGCTCGCGGAGCGGGCCGGCGACGTTCAGCCGCCGCAACCGGCTCCATTTCCGGCGGCACGAACGGGGTCGGCTCGATCATGCGCTCGACCACGCGGGTGCCAGGCGTCTCGACCGGCGCATCGTTGTCGAGTGGCTCGAAGAGCACTGTGACCTCGCCGAAACGAAGCGTGCCGCCGGGAGAGAGCGGCATGTCACCCGCAGCCAGCTCACCGTCAACAAAGCTTCCGTTGGTGGAGCCCAGGTCGGTAAGGAGCCAAACGCCCTGACGGCGCTGGATCTTGGCGTGCATGGTGCTGACGCTGGCGTCGGAGATCACCAGGTCGTTGTACTCGGCCCTGCCGACATTCACGACCGGCACCCGCAACTCGACGCGCTCCCCCTTCTGGGGGCCGGAGCGGAAGAGCACCGACGCCAGCGGCGGGCGATCCGGCTCGGGCGGCAGTTCCGCCACGGCGGCCGGCCGCAGTGCCGGCATGCCGAACATGGTGTCGCTCAGGCGGGCCGGGGCAACCGGTTCGGGCACGGACTCGGCATGGCTGCCATTGGTGGTGGAAGCGCGCGCTTCCCCGGGCTCGGAGGAGTGATAGCGGAATTCCTCGCTCCCGACCCTCAGGACATCGCCGTGCCGAAGCATTCGCTGCCCGCTGACCCGGGCCCCATTGACGAAAGTCCCGTTCACGCTGGTATCGAGCAGCATGACACCATCCGCCGTGGGATGGAGCTCCGCATGACGGCGAGACACTTCGGTGCTGGGCACCACCACATCCGCCCCCGCCTCGCGGCCAAATACCAGGGCCCCCTCGGCCAGGGCGTACTCCCGGCCATCGGTGAGGCAGACGATTGTGCCACCACCCATGGCGTGGCCAGTCGAGCCTTCCACAGCCAGTGCCGGCATGAGGCGGGTGCGGCCGGCCCGGGCTTCGTCCTGGACCAGGATCTCCTTGCTGCCGATCCGGATCTTGTCGCCGTGGAGCAGCGGGGTGGGCTCGGCGCCCAGGCGAATGCCATTTACCTGGACATCGGCATTACCCAGCGCCCGGATGGCAGCGGACCCGTCAGGCCAGCCCTGCACCATGGCGTGCTGAGGCGCCACCCCGCTCCCGAAGAGGGGGATGGCGGCCTCTGGGTCTGAGCCGACCAGCATTTCGCCAGGAACCACGCCGTAGCGGCGTCCTTCGACGTCAAGCTGGATCATGCCAGCGTCCGGTAAGCAATCATTCCAGCCCAAGCTATCAGCCAGAAAGAATGGTGCGCAAGCAGCGTCATGGTGTTCCACGGCTGAAGCCGCGGCCCGGCTCTGCCGCGGAAGCGGCTGGGCTGGCGAGCGAGAAAGGGTTCAGGCGCTTCTCCTCTCGGTTTCCG
>CAMLHP010000214.1 GCA_946479805.1 uncultured Gemmatimonadota bacterium
GGTTCATCGCCACCACCGAATGCCGGGCAAGCGATGCCTACAAGGAAGCGATAGTCGAGTCGGGTCCCGAGGACATCGTGCTCACTGAACGGATAACCGGTGTGCCAGTGGCGGTGATCCGGACTCCGTGGGTCGAACGCGCCGGCCTAAAGGCCGGACCGATGGCGCGCTGGATGCTCCGGCATCGCCGCACCAAGCACCTCATGCGGACCATCTACGCGCTGAGGTCGCTCTGGCAGCTGAAGCGTGCGTCGCTCGACGAGTCTGGTGAACATGACTACTGGCAGGCTGGCCGCAGCGTGGACGGCATCGACAGGGTGGAGCCGGTGGCCGCCATCGTCGGCCGCTTTCGCTCGGCGCTCGCCGCGGCGACTGGCGCGGCAAGCGATGTCCCTGCAGCTTCAAATTGACGACACTCGGCATTCTGACTCCCTGCGAGAACAACAATGGTTACCGCATTGATCCTGCTTACTGTGGCCCGCGGCCGAGTGAATGAAGTCGCCCAGCGGCTGGCCTCCATGCCTGGCGTGGCCGAAGTGTATTCGGTGGCGGGGCGCTACGACCTGGCGGCGGTGGTACGGGTGGAGCGAAACGAGGAACTCGCCGACCTGGTGACGAGCCACATGGTGGACCTCGAGGGCATCGAGGCCACCGAGACGCTGATTGCCTTTCGGGCATTCTCGAAGGCCGACATCGACGCCGGCTTCTCGCTGGGTGGCACCGACCTGTGACAAATGAAGACGAGCCCGGGACGCCTGCCATTCGGCCGCTCATCATCGGGGTGGCAGGCGGCTCCGGCTCCGGCAAGACCACCGTGGCTCGTGCCATCCACGATGCGCTGAGCGTGGACACCACCTTCATCGACCAGGACGCCTACTACCTGGACCTGGACCACCTCGACCTGTCCGAACGCCAGCGGGTCAACTTCGACCATCCTGACTCGATCGACACCGAGCTCTTTGTGGATCACCTCACCCGCCTGTCGCGCGGCGAGACCATCGAGAAGCCCACCTACGATTTCGCCGCCCACACTCGCGCCGCCGGGACCGTGACGATCCCGCGGAAGGACGTCGTCCTGGTGGACGGCATCCTGCTGTTCGTCGAGCCCAGGGTACGGGAGCTGTTCGACATCAAGGTATTCGTGGATGTGGCCGATGATGTCCGCTTCATACGCCGGCTGGAGCGCGACATCACCGAGCGGGGGCGGAGCGTAGCCATGGTGATTCGCCAGTATCTCGAGACGGTGCGGCCAATGCACCTGGAGTTTGTGGAGCCTTCCAAACGCTACGCCGACATCATCCTTCCAGGTGGCGGCCACAACCGGATCGGGGTGGAGATGGTGCTTGCACGGGTCGAGCTCGAACTGCGCCGCCGGCGCTCGAGCCGTGACATCGTTCCCGCATGACGAGCGAAGGCGCGAACAAGCTGCAGCAGAAGGCGGCCGAGCTGGGGCTGGCGGGCACTCGGCGGCACATCTTCCTCTGCTCCGACCAGACCGAGCCCAAGTGCTGCAGCCGGGCAGAAGGACTGGAATCCTGGAAGTACCTCAAGCGCCGGCTGAGCGAGCTGGGGCTCGCCGGTCGCGGTGGCATCCAGCGCACCAAGGCGAATTGCCTCAGGGTCTGCACCATGGGTCCGGTGGCTGTCGTGTATCCTGACGGCGTCTGGTATCACTCCTGTTCCCCTCCGGTGCTGGAGCGCATCATCCAGGAGCATCTCATCGGCGGCCAGCCGGTTACCGATCACGTCATCGCCACTTCCGGCCCCGGAAGCTGAGCTTTTCTCCGCAGTGCATCCCCGGACGGCTTGGCCGTCTCCCCTCCCAGATGTCCCTTTTGGCGTTACATGTTTTCACATCGCAGTACCGGCAATCCAAATGCGCGACGACAACCGTCCCCGACAGGAGCTGGTCAACGAGGTAATCGGCCTGCGGAAGCAGGTACAGGACCTCAAGGACGCCGCCGTGGCCCGATGGCGAGCCGAGCAGGCTGTTCGCCGTTCAGAGGAGGAGTACCGGGCCCTCGTGGAGGAAGCACCCGGCGGCATCTGCCGGCTTGGACCTGACGGGCAGTTCGAGCAGCTCAATGTGGTGCTGGCCCGACTGCTCGGTTATGAAACCCGGAGCGAGGCGCTGGAGATTGCCCGAACCTTCGGGGGATTCGTGGACGAAGGAGAGCGGCAGCGCGTTCTGGATCACATAGCAACCGCCGGCGCGCCCCCGACGACGGCAAGATTTCAGCATCGCGTCGGTGATCCAATCTCGCTGATGGTGTCCGGGCGCCCGTTACAGGATCCTGACGGCTCTCCTGTTGGATACATCCTGTTCGTGGTTCCCACCTAGCGCAGTTCCCTGCAGTTTCCTTCGGTGTGCATCATCGGCGGGCCAGTGCATCTCCCGGATTAGTCCGTTGTTGCAGGACGTTCCCCAGTCCGGAGGTTCGCATGTCTCGTCTAACGTCGGTTCTGCTGGCGGCGGCGCTGGTGCCGCTGCCGTTCCGCACTCCCCATCCAGCTCCCGAATCACTCCTTGCCACCGGTGTCATAACCGGGCATGTGCGCGACGAACAGGGGGCACCGATTGCCTACGCTCAGGTCAGCATCGTTGCGACTGCTCGCGCCGCCCTGACCGATGCCGGCGGCGAGTACCAACTGGCATCGGTGCCGACTGGCAGATACACAGTGCGCGCAGCATTCGTCGGCTATCGAGCGGTCCGCCACGAGGGCGTCATCGTCATGTCGGGTGACAGCACCGTGGTGGACTTCACGCTCACCGCCAGCACGGTTCAGGCAGAGGACATCGTCGTCGCCGCGGCTCCCCCGGCCGCGCCGAGAGACGAGGTGACGACGCGGCGAAGCGTGGATAGGCAGTTCACCAACGCGATGCCGATGGAGGAGGCCTCAGTCTCGACCGGCAAGGCCGCTGCAGCCCATGGTAATGCGCAGTCGGGAGTCATCGGCGTCGGGCCGGGTGCGTATCGGCACCAGCGGGAGCCCTGGAATACCGAGGAGTACTCCCACATCAGGGAGAACCGCTGGCTGGGGGTGGCCAACAATCCGCTGTCCACCTTCTCAATTGACGTTGACCGCGCCTCCTACGCCAACGTCCGCCGCTTCCTGATGAACGGCCAGCGCCCGCCGGTGGACGCTGTGAGGATCGAGGAGCTGGTCAATTACTTCGACTACGACTACGCCGAGCCCACCGGCAGGCATCCTTTCAGCGTGACGACCGACATCGCGCCGGCGCCGTGGCGGCC
>CAMLHP010000215.1 GCA_946479805.1 uncultured Gemmatimonadota bacterium
CCACCGCGGGCACCTGCCCCGCCATCTCGCACAGCCACCACGCGGTGTAGAGCGCTATTTCGCTCCCCTGCACCTCGTTCGAGTGGATGTTGCCGTCGATGTACATCGCCGGCTTGGTGTCGGCCTCGCCGGTTCGGAAGTCGGTGACGGTGATGAGCCAGAGGTCCTTCCCCTCGATGCTCTTGCCGATGCTGCTCACGCGGCAGCGGTCCGGATGGGCGGCCTGGAGCTTCCTCGCCAGTTCACCCAGCGTGGCATGGTCGTAGTAGCGATCCCACGTGATCACCACCCTGGGATTGGCGGGAGCGCCCAGCGCGGCCAGCGATCCCTGCTGAGCCAAGAGCGACGCTGGCACGAGGGCGAGAAAGAAGGCCAGCACGGCCTGGAATGAAAGGCGCATGGTCGGGGCCCTCAACGGAGCGTGATGGTGTGGCTGGCGGTGCCCGTTACCGGGCTGCCGGCGGTGAGCGTCACCCGGGAGCCGGCGGAACCGCGCACCAGCCAGGTGTGCTCCACTCCCGCACCGCTTCCAGGAAGCGGCTCCAGCAAGTCCTGCCGCCGACCTCCAACTATCGTGGCTCCGTCCGGTACCTCGAGCCGCACCCGCACCGGCCTGGGCATCCTCAGGCGGATTCCCACTTCGGTCGAGCTCGGCAGGTAGCCATCATTGGCGATCTCGGCCCGGATCCGGAACAGCCCATTGCCGACCGCCTCCACCCGTGCCTTGCGAATCGACACCGCCGGCAGCAGCGATACCAGCTCCTTCACGAACCGGGCCTGCCCTGCTGCGATGGTATCGAGCAACGACGCGGGCGGATTGGTCAGCGCAAAGGGGCGGAACCCGCCCAGCTCCACCACCTGGTCAGGAAAATCGGGATGGTCGATCGCGTGCCACGCGATCACGGCCTCGGGCGCATGGCGGTCGAACCACTTGATGGCCTTTCGCTCAGCGGCGAGTGGATCCTTCTCCTTGCCGCCGTCACCGCCACCGCCTCCACCTCTTCGCGCCGCCCCACCGGCCTTCGCCGAGTCCGCCTTCACCGGCACGCCGTCCGTTGTATCCCGAACGGCAGCATTGGCTCCGGAACTATCGGCGTCTTCACGCTTTTTATCAGCGTCATCGGTGGATGACGGGGACCACACATTAGACCCGAATGCCCACCTTCCCATATGGAAATAGGCCCAGCTGAGCGGATCGCCGCCCCACGCCGGAACCTCGGCGCCCTTCTCGATGCCCGTGATATCCCGGAAGCGCCGGGCGACCTCGGCCATCCACGGCTCGTCGTCCTTGAGAATTGCGCGCAGCGGACCACCCTGGGATGTGCCCGGCCGGGTTCCTTCCGACGGGATCGCCTTGCCCTCCCACGCCTTTATCAGGTTGTCTTCGGGCCCCAGAACGTAGATGGCGGCGATGCCCGGATGATCCACCATCAGCTGGGCAATGGCGCGGGTCTCCACTGCCGACATGGTGTGCGGTCCCGCCGCCTCGGTGAAGTCGGCGTAGTCATAGGAGAAGTTGTCCCCGATGTTGACGCCGCCGGCGGGATCCTCGTTCCAGCGTTCGTCACCGTCGTTGTCACGGCCCTCGGTGTAAACCCGATAGCGGCCCCGGTCGCCCCTGGCACGGTCGCCCTTCCGCATCAGGCGCGCGTCGGCCGAATCGGCTATCCACTCGCCAGCCGGGTCCTCGACCCGCATCATCGCGATCACCCCATCGCCGTCAAGGTCCTCAAGCCCATCCTCATCGAATAAACCGTCGCGGTCGTCGTCAGCGCGTTCCGCATTGCGGATCGACTCCGCCAGCGGCTTTGCAAACATCGACTCGGCGGCGTCGGGATTGGCCCGCGGCACGAGGTAGATGACCGAACGGTCCAGCGCGGAGCGCACCGTACTGTCGCTGGCATACGCAGCAGCGAGGCGCTGGGTCACCCGGAGCGCCATTTCGCTGCCCACCACGTGGGGACCGTGGGCGTTGGCGATGATGAGCAGCGCTGGGCGCTCCTGGTCGCTGGCAGTGCCCAGCCGCACCAGGGTGAGCGGGCGGCCTCCGGCGGAAGTCCCCAGCGTACTCACGGTGATGAGCCGAGGGTGCTGGCGAGCCAGGTCGTCGAAGGCGGCCCGTAGCGCCCGGCTATCGTGATAGCCGGCCGTGGGAGACTGGGCATCGAGGGTGGGAACCAGGCATGCGGCCGCGAGCGCCGCCACGCCAATGCGGGCGAACAGGGTCGGGAGAGTCATCCGTAGCGGGTCGAGGTGAGACGGACGGCCGGGGGGAGGCCGGTCGGGGAAAGTGGGGCGGGATGGGACTGCGCGCAAGCTGCGCGGACGGGTAGACGGGTAGACGGATGGGCGTATGCGACAGGCGGCGGAGCGCCACTCTGGCACCTCGCCGCCTATCTGTCTGCCCGTCTGCCCGTCTACCCTTCTATCAGCCCGCCGTTAGTCCTGGACTACGATGAGGTACCTCGACCCCGCCCAGAAATTCTCCGGCTCGGCGATGTGGATCTGGCCCTCGACCTTGTTGCCGTCCTCCACCGCATTGGCGAGGAACTGGGCACTCTGCCGGGAGATGATCTTGTAGGTCTTCTCCGGATCCGGAAGGGTCAGCACGGTGTCGTTCATGCGGTGAAGCACCTGGAATCCGGTGCCGTTGAGTTCACGCGCCGGGAGCAGCCGGGTGCCGCCGAAGACCAGGAACTTCGAGCCTTCCTTGACGGCGACGCCCTTCTCGATCAGTTCCTTCTCGGTGCCGACCGCGTAGTACACCGTGTTCATGGTGTCCACCAGCGCCTGCTTCTCGGTCTCCACCAGGGTCTTCTGCGCCGTCACGGTGTCCAGGTTGGTCTGGAGCGCGACAATCTGCACCTTCTGGCTGTCGATCTGGGCGATGTACTCGGCCTGCTGCTTCTCGATCGTGGCCTGCATCTCGTTGATGGTACCCTGATAGCGCTCGATCTGCGCGACCAGCCGCGAATCCTTCCGTTCGATCGTCGCCAGCCGCTGCTTGGCGGCCTCGAGGGCCTCCTCACTGGCCTGGAGCCGAGTGATGGCGTCGCGGATCTTGCCCAGAACCACGGTGCGCTGATCGTCGGCGCTCGCGCCGGCTTCACCGGCGGCCACCGGATTCGCACCCAGATCCTTGACCTTGGCCAGCTCGGCGTTGATCGAGCTCACCATCTCGGCGTTGTACAGCACTTCGTTCAGAAGGC
>CAMLHP010000216.1 GCA_946479805.1 uncultured Gemmatimonadota bacterium
GATAGTCGGGGCGGTTGTCCCGGCCGTGCTCGATGATGATGCGGGTCTGGGCCTCCGCTGCTGCGGGAATCACAGCGGCAACGGCCAGCGCGCCGAGTGCCAGCGGCGCGAAACGAATCAGTGATCGCATGGCGACCTCACAGGTGAGAC
This sequence comes from uncultured Gemmatimonadota bacterium, assembly GCA_946479805.1. Next base: position 151 of record CAMLHP010000216.1, read on the forward strand.
AGCTTCGGAGCGATGAAGCGTTGACGCCGGGCTCAAATGCGAGGCCCATGCCAGCCTGCAAGTCGTTGGCGTTGTGGGGGTAGCGCGGCGGCGCGACGTAAGTGGCGTCCCCGTTCGGGGACGGGCCCATACGCTTCCGCCGCTCACCCCGCTGCCTCCCTCTGGCGCCTGAGGCCGGCGGACCGCCCTAGGAGGAGGGCGCAGCGGGGGATGTCCCGTGCCGAGGGCGGCCGCCGCGCTACGCCGCCTGCGGGAGGCATCGGAGTTCGCGGCGCAACTGGATCCGTCTATCCGCTCACGCGTCCCTTTCACGCAGTTGCAGTTCCCTTTCACGCAGTTGCAGTTCCCGTTTACGCAGTTCACCCCGTAGTTTCCTGCCCATGCACCCCACCCGCGACCACCACCTTCCTGTTGATCCTGACGCGTACCGCCGGGCGCCGCACCGGCACGGCCGGGTAATCGTCATTGCTCCTACCCGGGCGGCGTGCGAGACCATCGAGCTCGCGCTGGGACTGCACCTCGACACCCTGCTGGAGCGGGAGCATGGCGCCGAGCTCCGCACCTGGGCCGAAGCGGGACTGGGGTTTGGCATCGTTGCTGGAACCGGCACCGGAAAGACCCTGGGCATTCGCCCCATCGCCGAGTCGATCCTGAGGGAGCCGTTGCGGGTAGGCGTCGTCAACCGCGAGCGCGAGGCCACGCCCGAGACGCCGTCGTGGAATGTGGTGATTGTCACCACCGGAATCGCCCGTCGCTGGTTCCAGGACGAGCTGATCAGCTCCCACGACACGGTCATCGTGGACGAGATCCACCAGACCTCGGCCGAGCTGGAGCTGTGCCTGGCCTTGGGAAAGCGGGCCGGCTGCCGCTTCATCTGGCTCAGCGCCACGGTGGATCCGACGTTCTACGCCACATACCTCGAGAGCCGGGAGGTGCTGGTTACGTCGGCTTTCGACCCCAAGCTCAAGGCGCGGGTCGAGGTGGTGGCTGAGAAGCCGCAGGAGTTCCTCGACGCCGAGTTCGTGCGTCGGGTCATCAAGCAGAAGCGGGGCGTGGCGGTGTTCGTTCCCACCCGCGCAGAGGTGGAGCAGCTGGCAGAGGTGCTGGGTGAGCAGTGGAAGCTGCTCACGACCGCGTTCTATCACGGCGGCGAGCCGATCCGGGTCATCCGTCCATTCCTCGAGGGCGAGGTGGAGCACCCGTGGCTGCTCGCCATGACCGCCGCGGGGCAGAGCGCGCTCAACCTGCGTGGGCTCGACACCGTCGTCATCTACGACGCCCGCTACGGCAACGTTGTCGACCGCGGCCGCAACGTGCTGCATCGCCTCTACCTCGGTGCCAACGAGATCCTCCAGATGGCGGGCCGGGTGCACGGCCGGGTGCGCGACGGCGAGGTCTGGATCCTGAGTGACCGCGACCTGCACTTCGAGTCGCTCCGGCCCGGCCCGCCCGAGTTCCAGCTGGCCGGTGACGCCGAGCGGGTGGCGGTGACCTGCGCTGCCATAGGGGTGGATGCCACCGACCTGGAGCTGCCGGTGCCGCTTGACCGGATTGCGTATCGCCGCGCGGTTGAGCTGCTCTCGAGCCGGGGCCTCATCGAGAACGGCCGGCTCACCAGCTATGGCAAGTCGGTGGAAGCGATGCCGGTGGACCGGGCCTGGGGCGAGTTGCTGGTCAGCGCGGAGGGTGCCCTGGTGCCGGTCGTTGCTGTCTGCTCCAACATCGACTCGCTGCACCGGATGACCCGCGACGAACGCGACCTGCACGGGGTAGTCGCCAATGGCAGCGACCACCTCACCGCGTACAACCTGTTCGCCGAGGCGGTCAACCAGCACGGCTACCTGGGGGAGGTGTATGGGCTGCCTCGGCACCTCTTCGAGGACGGCCTGGTTGACTGGGCCGAGCGACGGGGAGTGCTGGTCAAGGCGATCGAGGACATCGCCCTCGGCACGGCGTCGGTCTACCGCGCCATGGAGTTGCCGCTGCCCAAGACGTTTGCGCATGCGTCCAAGGACCTGCGCCAGCAGTTCGCCGAGCTGGTAGCGCGGATCATGCCGTTTGACCTCGTCATGGATGAACGCACGGCCAGCGGGCAGGAGGCGCGGGTGTCGCGCACCTCGGTGGCGGGGAGCTGGGGAGCGGTGGCGGGTTCACTTCGCTGGTTCGCCGACCGCTGGGGTACGCCACGCGCGGCGATCGAGGGCACCACGCTCTCGTATGACCTGGTTCAGCGCCACGCCACGTGGGGGCCGCCAGTGCTGGAGGTGGGCGGCCCGCGGAAGCACCAGCGGGTGCACCTGACGCGAACCCGCGAGTACTTCGGGTTCGAGCTGGACAGCGACAGGAAGCCGCTGGAGGGCCGCTTCCCCGCCGAGCACCAGGAGGCGGCACTCGCTGCACTGGCGTCGGCGCTGCTGGCGGGCGACACGATCCATCCAGACCAGCCGCGGGTGCGCCGGGCCGCGGAGGCGATGGACGAATACTGGCGGAGGAGCGGCGGGCGGCTGGCAGTGGCATCGGCCGACGCCGTGCGCGCGCTGCTGGTGTCTCAGCTCGAGGCCGAGGGAGTGAACAGCTGGGAGACGTTCATCCGGGCGCGAGTGGCGCTGGAAATCGATGCGTTGATCGACAGCGCGACCCGGGCTGAACTGGATGCGCTCAAGGACAGCGCCCGGATCAAGGGCGATGTGGTGCCGATGAGCTACGATGTGGTGAAGGGGAGGGCGGTGGTCCGGCTGGCGCTGCGCGAAGGTCAGGTGCGGCGGGTGCGCGCCGATGACCTGCCCGAGGTGGACCGACCGCTGGTGTTCGAGGTCCGGCGCGGGAACCATGCGCCGATCAGGGCTGACTCACTCGAGGAACTACGGGCCCAGCTGGAGCGGCTGCCACGGGGCCGGCCGCAGCAACGGCACCAGCGCCGGGGCCGCAGGCGGTAAGGCGGTAAGGCGGTAAGGCGGTAAGGCGGTAAGGCGGTAAGGCGGTAAGGCTGGAGGATGAGTCCCTACCGCCCTACCGCCCTACCGCCTATGCCGGCAGC
>CAMLHP010000217.1 GCA_946479805.1 uncultured Gemmatimonadota bacterium
TGCTGTCCGGCGTGGACCTGAGCCTCTCGCGCGGCGAGTTCGTGGCCATTGTGGGTGCGAGTGGCTCGGGCAAGAGCACCCTGCTGCAGCTGCTGGGAGCGCTGGACCAGCCCAGCAGGGGGACCGTGCGGCTCGACGGAGTGGACTACGCCACGCAGTCCGAGGCGGAACTGGCCAGGTTGCGCAACCGCTCGATCGGCTTCGTGTTCCAGTTCCATCACCTGCTGCGCGAGTTCTCGGCGCTCGAGAACGTCATGATGCCGCTCCGCATCGCCGGTCTCGACGACAGCACCGCAAGTGAGCGGGCCAGGGCGCTGCTCGACGCAGTGGGGCTTTCGCACCGGCTCACCCACCGGCCCTCGCAGCTCTCCGGTGGCGAACAGCAGCGGGTGGCGGTGGCCCGCGCGCTCGCGCCGGCGCCGCTGGTGGTGCTGGCCGACGAGCCCAGCGGGAACCTCGACCACCAGCATGCCGAGGCGCTGCACGAGCTTTTTGCCGGACTGGTGCGGCAGTTCGACACGGCACTGGTGGTGGTCACCCACAACCGGTCGCTGTCAGCCCGCGCCGACCGGGTGCTGGCGATGGAGGCCGGCCAGCTGGTGCCGGCGTCGGGAATGGAGGTGCTGCCGGGATGACGTGTGACGTGTGCGGCGAGCGCGAGGCGATAGTCAACCTCACCCAGATCGAGGACGGCGAGGCCACCGCCATGCACCTGTGCGAGCGCTGCGCCGCGGAGCGCGGTGTCGAGCCGCCGGCGGCGGGGAAGACACCGCTGGGTGGTTTTCTCGCGGCGATGGGAGAACTGTCTGCCAGCGGCAGCGAGACCTGTCCCACCTGCGGTGCGACGCTCCAGAGCTTCCGCGAATCCGGACGGCTGGGTTGCGCCGACTGCTGGCGAGCGTTCGAGCCGTCGCTCCGGGAACTGGTGCGGCGCCTGCATGGTTCGACCTATCACGTCGGGGAGCGATATGCCCACGAGACCGGCGAGATCCCCACGGCCCAGCTCGAGCGTGAGTTGCGCGAGAAGCTGAAGGACGCCGTCGCCTCGGAGAACTTCGAGCTCGCCGCAGAGCTCCGCGACCGGCTGAGGGTGCTGGAATGATCGACTTCAGCCTGCTTACTGACGGCGGCATGGGGTGGCTCGACGCCAGCGGACCCGACAGCCACCTGGTGCTTTCAACCCGGATCCGGCTGGCCCGAAACCTCGCCGGTTATCCCTTCAGCGGCCGCAACGGCGACGCCGACAGGGAGCGGATCCTGGGGCTGGTGACGTCGGCGGCGGCCGAGTCCGGCGCGCTGGCCCAGGCGGCAGCCTTCCGGCTGGACCGGATGGACGAGGCCGATCGCAGGGTCCTGCACGAGCGTCACCTGGTGAGCCGGGAACTGGCCGGTCTGGAGGGCGTGGCGCGGGTGCGCTACGGCTCGGCCCTCCTGATACAGGACCGGCTCAGCGCCATGGTCAACGAGGAGGACCACCTCCGCCTCCAGGGCCTGCACAGTGGCTTCGCGGTGGGGGAGACGTATGCAGCTGTGGACCGGCTGGACGCGGATCTGGGAGCCCGGCTTTCCTTCGCCTTCCATAGCGAGTTCGGTTATCTTACCGCTTGTCCGACCAACGTCGGCACCGGCCTCCGCGCCTCGGTCCTCATTCACCTGCCGGGCCTGGTCCTCACCAAGGAAGTCTCGAGGGTGCTGCAGGGACTGGCCCAGGTCGGCCTGACGTTCCGCGGACTGTACGGCGAGGGCAGCGAGGTCGTCGGCAACTTCTTCCAGTTGTCCAACCAGACCACCCTCGGCAAGAGCGAAACCGAACTGCTGGACCACCTGACCAAGGTGGTGCGCCAGGTCGTGGATTACGAGGAACAGGCCCGGGCTGTGCTGCTGGGCAGCGCGCCAACCGTCATCGAGGACAAGGTATGGCGGGCGTACGGATTGCTCCGCCACGCACGCTCGCTCAGTTTCGATGAGGCGATGAACCTGCTCAGCGCTGTGCGGCTGGGAGTGGGGCTCGGGCTGGTGCCGGGCATGGGGCTGTACACGCTCAACAAGTTGCTGGTGCATACCCAGCCGGCGCACCTTGCGGTCGCCGAGAATCTTCCGCTTTCCGACCCTGCGCTCTCCGTCCGGAGGGCGGCACTGGTCCGGCGGGTTATTGAAGAGGAAATGGGCCGGGCTTCCTGAGAGCGCCGGCGCCGAACTGCGAAAGACTGCCATGAACGGCTACAACTTCACCGACCGCGTACGAAAGGTCCTGCAGATGGCCCGCGAGGAAGCGGCCCGTCTGCACCATGAGTACGTGGGCACGGAACACATCCTGCTGGGCCTCATCCGCGAGGGTGAAGGCGTGGCCGCCGCCGTGCTGCAGAATCTCAGCGTCGATCTCGACGAAGTGCAGCAGAAGATCGAGGAGACGGTGAAGAAGGGGAAGGCGGCGGCGGCAGCCGGTCCTGACCTTCCGTACACCTCGCGCGCCAAGAAGGTGCTCGAGCTGGCCATGACCGAGGCCCGCGAGCTCAACCACTCATACGTCGGGACCGAGCACCTCCTGCTGGGCCTCCTCCGCGAGGAGAAGGGCATCGCGGCGCAGGTGCTCACCGATGCCGGGGTGAGCCTGGAGGCCAGCCGCGCCGAGACGCTGAGGCTGCTGGGAAGCGACCTTCCCCAGGCCAGCGGCGGAGCCGGCAGCGGTGCTCCGCAGCAGGCGTCCCCGCCCAAGGCAGAGAAGAAGAGCAAGACCCCCGCGCTGGATCACTTCTGCCGTGACCTGACCCAGCTGGCCGCCGAGGGCCAGCTGGATCCCACCATCGGCCGCGCCAAGGAGATCGAGCGCGTCATGGAGATCCTGGCACGCCGCAAGAAGAACAATCCCGTTCTCATTGGCGAGCCGGGGGTGGGCAAGACCGCCATCGTCGAGGGCCTGGCGCTGCTCATTTCCAGCGGGCAGTGCCCCGATGTGCTCCGGGATCACCGGGTCCTGTCCCTCGACATGGCCGCGGTCATCGCCGGCACCAAGTACCGGGGCCAGTTCGAGGAGCGCCTCAAGGCGGTCATGAACGAGATCGCCCAGAACAAGAACATCATCCTGTTCATCGACGAGCTCCACACCCTCGTGGGAGCTGGCGCGGCCGAGGGCGCCATCGACGCCAGCAACATGCTCAAGCCCGCGCTGGCGC
>CAMLHP010000218.1 GCA_946479805.1 uncultured Gemmatimonadota bacterium
CGGTCACTCGCGCCGCGCCTCCCTCCGGCTGAGGCGCTCGCTCGGCGGGGACAGACCACGCTCGGGCTACCGCTCGCACCAGCAACGCCTCCGGGAGGCGCGCCGCGATCGCCCGCTCGCTCCCGTTCACGCTTTTTCAGTCCCGTTCACGCTTCTGGGGTTCCTCAGGATCAGCACGATTCTCGCAAACTGGCCGGCGATGATGATGACCGCGGCCAGCCACGCCACGGCGCCGATGCGCGCCACGGCGCCGTCGCCGGCCAGGACTCCCGCCGCGAACGTGACCAGCCCCAACTCCGCGAGGCCCAGCGAGACCCGGCTGGCTCCCTGATGCAGCAGCGCGTTCGCGTCGGGTGGGGGTGAGCCAACTGCGGGACGGTAAAGGTGCAGCCTTCCGATGTGGGGCATGAGCTTCTGAAGCATTCCCAGGATCAGTAGCACCAGGAATCCCACCAAGCCAAGCGCGACGTATGTGATCCAGAGCCGGGGGCGGAAGCCCGGCAGCACCAGCAGCAGGGCGCCGAAACCGACGGTCACGGCAAGGTTGATGAACGACATCCGGGCGTGTGCCAGAGCGCCGTCGAGATTTCGCCGGAGGCGCTTGCCGAAGTAGTCGCGCGCCAGCTTGAGGTATACCACGACGCCCGATGCCATGAATGATGCGCCGGTCCAGGTAAGCAGCGCCCCACCACCCAGGGCTCCACCAGCGAACAGCAGCAGCCCTGCGCCGACCAGCGGTCCGATCCACTTGAGCGGCCAGCCCGGTGCCCCGTGCGACACCAGGAACATCGGAACCATCCGGGAGCCCACTCCCACCGCCGTCAGCAATCCGAAGCCGAGCGCCGCGAGATGGTAGTGGGCGGCAATGATCCCGAGCCGCGAAACGGTCCAGAGGCCGAGGATCTCACCGACGCGAGCACCAGCGAGCAGGATCGCGATGCCAAGCGCGGCGTGGCCCGCGCTCACGTAGAGCCCGACCGCACCGGCGTGGGGGCTCTGGCGGCGTCCCGAAAGAATGTTCCAGGCCAGCACTCCCATCGCGGTTGTGATCAGCGTCCAGCCGATGGCGAGCAGCGCAGGTGACCAGTTCCAGAATCCGGTGACGACTGCCAGCATGCCGCCGACCAGGCAACTCACGCCGGCCCAGGCAGCGCGTGTGCTGCGCATGGGGACGCCGAGGGCCATGGGGTAGAACTGGTGCAGCACGCCGAAGATGGCGGTGAAGAGGACACCGAGCGTGAAGAGGTGCACCGTGGCCAGCACCTGCGGCGCGAGGAAGTCGCCGGTTGCCAGCCTGGGCGCAACCAGCACCAGCCCGATGCTTCCCGCGACGGCACTCGCGACGACGGTGACAAAATGCGCGGCCAGCAGGCGAAACGGGGGCGGTGATGCGGCGGCTTGGGGCAACGGACGGGACGGAGACCTGGACGGGGAGGAAACAGCTGTCATGCCGGGAAGTGTATAAACGAGCTGGTGCAGGAGTGTGAGGGGAGTGTGAAGAAGTCTTCAGGAAGCTTCGAGGCTCGAGCTTCGAGCTTCGAGGGTTGCAGCTCGTAGCTCGAAGCTCCCAGCTCGAAGCTATATTTACCCCATGAAGACCCCCGATGCGCCGGTCATCGTCGGTACCGGCATTGCCGGGCTATGGACTGCCTGGCGGCTGGCCGTCGCGGGCCGGCGTTCGGTGGTTGTGACCAAGGGACTGCTGCGCGACAGCGCGTCGGCCTGGGCCCAGGGCGGCATCGCGGTGGCGCTCGCGCCGGGCGACAGCCCCACCCAGCACGCGGCCGACACCCTTGCCGCCGGTCACGGGCTCTCCGATCCACATGCGGTCGAGATCCTCGTGACCGAGGGTCCGGACCGGATCCGCGAGCTGCTGGCGCTGGGCGCGCGCTTCGACCGCGGGGCCGACGGCATGTTGCGGTTCGGGCTCGAGGCGGCGCATAACAGGGCCCGCATCATCCACGCAGGCGGTGACCGCACCGGCGCGGTGCTGATGAGCACACTGGCCGAGATCGTCCGGATGCTGGACGAGATCGAGCTGCTGGAGCATGCGGAAGTCAGGCAACTTCTGGACGCTGATGGAAGGATAGCGGGTGTCCGGATCGTGCATGGTGACGACGTGGTGGAGGATCGTTGGGGTCCCGCAGTGGTGCTGGCAACCGGCGGAGTAGGTCAGCTGTTCGACATCACCACCAACCCCACCGTTTCCACCGGCGACGGCTGGGCCCTGGCGTACCGGGCCGGCGCAGAGCTGCGTGACCTGGAGTTCCTCCAGTTCCATCCCACCGCGCTGAAGCTCGCCGGCATCAACCCCGCGCCGCTCATTTCGGAGGCGGTGCGCGGCGCGGGCGCGATCCTGGTGGATGCCGCCGGCAAGCGGTTCGCGCTGGCAGCCGATGCGCGGGGTGAGCTGGCTCCGCGGGATGTAGTCGCCCGCGCGGTGTTCTCTGCCGACCAGGCGGGCGGAGCATGGCTCGACGCCCGTGAGGTCGAGGGATTCGCGGAGCAGTTTCCCGGAATCACGGCGATGCTGGCGCAGCACGGACTAAACCCGGCGACAGACCTGCTGCCGGTGGCGCCGGCGCTGCATTACGCGATGGGTGGCATCAGCACCGATCTCGACGGTCGCAGCACCCGCACGGGACTCTGGGCCTGCGGCGAGGTGGCCTCGACCGGCGTGCATGGCGCCAACCGGCTCGCGTCCAACTCGCTGCTCGAGGGCCTGGTGTTCGCCGACCGGGTGGCGCGGGACATCCAGGAGGAAGGCGAGGTCGCGCTGGACCTTCCTGAAGAACTGGAACACACAACGCCCGAGCGCGACGATTCCGCCCCCGATGCGGCCCAGTCAGCGACCCGTGCCGCGCTTCAGTTCATCATGACCCGCGATGTGGGGGTGCAGCGGTCGGAGGAATCACTGATGCAGGCCGAACGTGAGTTGTCCAGGCTCAATGACGATACTCCGCGCCAGGCCTGGCGCACCCGCAACCAGCTGCTCGTTGCCCGGCTGATAACCCGTGCCGCACTTGAACGGCGGGAGAGCCGGGGCGGGCATGCACGATTGGACTATCCCGCGACTTCGTCGGCGGGCACAGCACCGGAGCTGCCGTAGAATGGGACTGAACCTTCCTGTCATCGAACC
>CAMLHP010000219.1 GCA_946479805.1 uncultured Gemmatimonadota bacterium
CTTTAGTTCTTTGTTTTCGCCCAACGGGCGCGGCGGGAACAAGTGGCCATAAAACGACCGCCGCTATGTTGTCGGGGGATAGAGTACGGCTGGGTGGGAGGGCTGTCAAGATTAGAGGCTGGTTGTTAGTGGCTAGTGGGAAGGGAGAAAGCTCAGGCCAGCAGCTCCTTCGCCAGCCGCACATACGCAGCCACCCCGTCCAGCAGCTCCCGCTTCCCTATGCGCTCATTCGCCGTGTGCGCCAGCCGGATGGTGCCTGGACCGAGCTGATAGCACTCGCCCCATGATGCGTGGTTGGGGAGGTCGCTGGCGAAAGCAACGACCGTGGTGTCCCAGCCCTCAAGCGCGTTGCCGCGCCAGGCGGGCAGCGCAGTGGGATACGTGATGCCGACGCCCGGCGAAAGCGATTCCTCCAGCTGCCTTCGGAGCTCCTCATCCGGGCCCACCGTCCGGAAGAGCACCCGCGCCATGGCCTCGCCCGGAATGACATTCGGCGCGCTGCCGCCGTGCACAACTCCGATATTCAGCGTCGCAGGACCCAGCACCGGATCGCTCGGCAGCGGGATGCGCCTGATCCGCTCCAGCGTGTCGAGCAGCGGGTCGATCGCCGAGTGGCCTTCCTCAGGGTATCCGGAGTGTGCAGCCCTGCCGGTGACCCTGAGTTCCACTCCCAGCGTGCCCTTCTGCCCGATGCACAACTTTCCCTCGGTGGGCTCGCCGTTGATCAGGTACTTGCCCCTGGGTTCCAGCGCCGCAGCAGCAATGGCCCCGTCAGACTCGACTTCCTCGCCCACGACAAACAGCAGCGCGACACGCTGCTCACCTTCGCTCCTCAGCTGCTCTGCAGCAGCCACCATGGCCGCCGCCAGTCCCTTGGCGTCGCAGGTTCCCCGGCCGTACAGGTTCTCGCCGTCCTCGCGGAACGGGATGTAGGGAGGTACGCAGTCGAGGTGGGTGGAGAAAACCAGTCGCAAGTCACGAGTCGCGAGGCGCGAGACACCCGGGAGGGCGTAGAGGTTGTCGCGGCCGGGGGTGACCTCCTGCCGGGTGACATGCCAGCCGAGGGCCTCGAGCTCCTCATGCATGACATCGACGGCCGGGCCCTCGGCGCCGGTGGGAGACGCGGCTTCGACGAGCTTGCGCGTGAGTCCCAGTGGATCCACAGGCGCCCCCTCCGATGACTCGGCGCTTCCGTTCACGCTGCTTCAGTCCCGTTCACGCGGCTTCAGTCCCGTTCACGCGGCTTCAGTCCCGTTCACGCTGCTGCAGTCCAGCAACTGCTTCTCGCCGCGACTTCACCAGCGACAGCGTCACCGCAAGCGACAGGATTCCAATGATCACCCCCAGCGACAGCGTGATCGGCGGGTGGACCCAGTTGCTCAGAACCATCTTGATGCCAACGAAGACCAGGATGGCGGCGACACCGGGCTTCAGGTACTCGAACTTGTCCATCATGCCGGCCAGCACAAAGAACATGGCGCGGAGGCCGAGGATGGCGAAAATGTTGGAGCTGTATACCAGGAAAGGGTCGCGGGTAATTGCGAAGATGGCGGGTATCGAGTCGATGGCGAAGACCAGGTCGGTCCACTCGATGACGATCAGCACCAGCAGCAGCGGGGTGGCGACCCGGGCGCCCGTGACGGTGTGGGTGAAGAAGTGCTGCCCGTCGTACGCCGGGCTGAACTTGAAGAGTCGTCGCGCCAGGCGGACGACCCGGTTGTGCTCGATGTCCACCAGCTCGTCGTCGCTGTCCCGAAACATCCGGGCGCCGGTGACTACAAGGATGGCGCCGAACACATAGATGATCCACTCGAACCGCTGGAGCAGCAGTGCTCCCGCCAGGATCATGATGAGCCGCATGACAATGGCGCCCAGAATCCCCCACTTGAGCACTCTCGGCTGCAGAGCGGGCGGAACCCGGAAGTACTGGAATACCAGGATGAAGACGAAAAGGTTGTCTACGCTGAGGCTGAGCTCGATGAGGTACCCGGTGTAGTACTCGAGCCCGGCCGTCCTTCCCTCGCGCCAGATGATGAACCCGCCGAACAGCAGGGCACAGGCCACCAGGCTTCCGGCCCAGCGCAGCGCCTCCTTCATGCCCAGCACATGGGAGCGCCGGTTGAGCACCGCGAGGTCGAGGAAGAGGAGTATCGCTACCAGCGCGGTGAAGCCGATCCAGACCGAAAGCGGGTGGCCTCCGAACATCTAGCGGATCCGCGCCATTTCCTGGAGCCGGGCCACGCGTTCCTCGGTGGGAGGGTGGGTACTGAACAGCTTCATGACGCCCCCGCCGTACGCCGCGAGCGGGTTGACCTGGGCGAGCGGCGCCGCGGCCGGGGCAACCTGCATGGGAATCTGCCTCGCCATTGCGTCGAGCCTGGCCAGAGCGCTCGCCAGCGGAAGAGGGTTACCGAGGATCTCTGCGCCGACCCGGTCGGCTTCGAACTCGCGCTGGCGCGACACGGCAAACTGGATCATCATCGCACCCAGCGGAGCCAGCAGCATGAAGGCGAGCTGGGCAATCGGGTGCCCGCCGTCGTCATCGCCGCCCATGCCGAACATCAGCAGATAGGGCAGGTTGGAGATGGCGCCGGCGATGCCGGCAGCGACGGTCGAGATGAGCATGTCGCGGTTCTTGATGTGGGCCAGCTCGTGGGCAATGACTGCCTCGAGCTCGGGCATCGGCATCTGGCGGAGGATGCCCTCGGTGACGCATACGACTGCCTTCTCGGGGCTCCGCCCGGTGGCGAACGCATTGGGCTGCTGGTGCGGCGCGATGGCCACGACCGGCATGGGCAGCCCCGCCCGCTGGCGGAGCCGGTCCACCGTGTTGTACAGCTCGGGGACCTGTTCCGGCGTGACGATGTGGGCCTTGTACATCTTCAGGACGAGTTTGTCCGAGAAGAAGTACATGATGAAGTTGAACGCGCCGCCCACTATGAGCGCCAGGATCAGCCCGTTGGTTCCCCCGAGGAGCTGTCCCGCAAGCAGGAACAGCCCCATGAGGCCGGCCATCAGGATGAAGGTCTTCATGTTGTTCATTGGTGCGTCTCTCCGTTGCGTGGCTGCCAAAACACAAACGAGACCTCCGTCCGCACTGCGCTGGCAGCGGTGGACGAAGGTCTCGCTCTGA
>CAMLHP010000220.1 GCA_946479805.1 uncultured Gemmatimonadota bacterium
TCGAAGCTGACGCTCTGGGAGGGGACTGGCCGCCCTTCGCCGTCCACCACCTTGACCACCAGCGAGTCGGGCAACATGACTCCGACCGTGGCGGACTGGTTGTTACCCCGGACTATTGAAATGGCCGCCGGCGTCCCTTCATCCGGCAGAACCAGGTCGTCGCCTCCGCACGCCGCAACTGCCAACGCCACACCAGCAACCATCGCCAACTTCAAGCCAGACAATGCCGTAGCTCCGTTCGTAAATTTCGGTTCAAGTAGTGTGAACTGAATGAGCAACCGGCCCCTCCGGGGAGGGGCCGGCCCACATGGATAAGATACCGCCGTCCAGCGAAGGCGCGAGCGTCAACGCTGGTAGGCGATTCCGATGTTCAGGGCCGCGATCCGCTCGGCGTAGCCGTCGGGCTCGTTGCCGAAGCGGTAGCCGTTGAAGTCGAGGGTGGGCACCAGGAAGATCCGGCGACCCAGGCGGATGTCGTAGCCTACGCCCAGCTGGGCAGCGAAGCCGCCATCGGAGGACTCGAATCCGAAGCCGTCCACGATGCTCGAGCCGGCGTAGCCCACTCCGCCCTTGAGGAACAGGCCGTTCCGGGCCCAGGGGTAGAACTGGCCGACCAGAAGTACGGCGCCGACGGTTTCGGTGATGCTGCCGGCGTCGTTGACCCAGCCGCTGACCTCTCCGCCGAGACGGACGTGCTCGTTGATGGTTCCGCCAAGCCGAAGTGCACCGGTGGGTTCGGTGCGGCTATCGCTCCAGCCGAGATCGTCACCATCGAAGTTGACCTGCTCCGTGCCGGCGCCGAGCGCCAGCACTCCCCAGAATCCATGGCGCTCGTCGCCGTCGACGACCCGAATCCCCCGACGCTCCTTCTGGGCCGCGAGAGGTATGGATGCCAGCAGCAGCAGCGTCAGCGCGAGAAAGGCTCCCCGAGGCAGTGATCGCATGGGAAAGTCTCCAGAGCAGTGAACCTGTGACCATCGGGACGGAAGGGGAGAAGGCAAGAGCCGGGCCCAAGCTGATACTTGCCGCTATCTTGTTGAGGCCTCGACAGCTACGCCACCTGGCCCGGGTTCCGCTCTGGCGCCCGGCGTCACCTGACCCGGACATGAATGACTGGCAGAAAAGTCCCAGTAGTTCCGCTGATCCTGCTCACTGGCGCGACTGCGACCTTCATCGCGCTCGGCTCGTGGCAATTGAGCCGGCTGGCACATCGCCGCGCCGAGAATGCCATTGCCCTGGCGCAGCGCGCGTTGCCGCCGGTCTCGCTCAACGACAGCGCGCAAGTTGCGCCCCAGCGTACGGTGGTGGCGACGGGGCGCTGGGACTACGGCCACGAAATTGTGATGCGGGGCCAGAGCCGGCGGGACGCACCAGGAGTCACGGTTGCGACGCCGCTCCTGCTTGACGGCCAGGAAGCTGCTGTACTGGTGGTGCGGGGTTTCGCACCCGCGCCCGATGCGGTCACGGTGAACCTGGATTCCCTGCGTGAGGGCGAGAGGGGATACGTTCGGGGGCTCACGATCCGGCTCGAGTCCCGGCCCGACGGCGGGATGCCGCTCATCCGCGGCGGTCGGACTACCTGGCGCTCGTTCGACAGCGCAGGGGCCGCGAGTCGGCTGCCGTATCCCCTGCTGGGGGTGGTGGTGGTGGCGGAAGGTGACTCGAGTCGCGGGAGCTGGCCCCGGCGGGTTGAGCCGCCGCCAATAACCGACGGCCCCCACCTCAGCTACGCGCTGCAGTGGTTTGGCTTCGCGGTGATCACGGTGGTGGGGGGCATGCTGTGGATCAGGAAACGCGGAACAGCAATAGCGTGAACGGGTGACAAGAACTGCAACCGCAGATTTCGCAGATTACGCAGATTGAGGTTGTGTGGGCGTTTTCAGCGAACACTTGGAGAACACTCACGTCAACGCTTTAATCTGCGTAATCTGCGGAATCTGTGGTTGTAGTCATTATCGCAGTTGCAGTGCCTACTCGGACTGCATTGCTCGCGACGTGGCCTCGACGGCGCGGAAGGCCCGGAGCACGTTCCCACCCGCAAGCTTGACCAGCTCCTCATCGGACCAGCCACGGTCGATCAGTTCCGCGAAGAGCGCCGGAAAGGTCGATACATCCTCCAGGCCCACCGGGGTTTCGGTGATGCCATCGAAATCGCTGCCGATGCCCACATGGTCGATGCCGGCGACGTCGCGGACGTGCTCGATGTGGTCGGCGACATCATCGATGGTGGCCTGGGGACGCGGATGCGACTCGCGCCACTGGACCCACCTGGACCGCCGCTCGGCGCTGTCGGGGATGCTGCGAAGCGTTGAGCGGAACTCGCCCGCAGCCTTCTCGTAATCCATTATCTCGGTGGAAATGAATCCCGGCACGAACGTCACCATCACGACCCCGCCATTCGCGGGCAGCCGCCTGAGGATCGAGTCGGGAACGTTGCGCACATGATCGGTGAGCGCGCGAGCCGACGAGTGGCTGAAGATCACCGGCGCACGGGTCACGTCGAGCACGTCGCTCATCGTGCCAGGCGACACGTGGGAGAGGTCCACCAGCATTCCCAGCCGGTTCATCTCCCGCACCACGTCGCGGCCGAAGTCGGTGAGGCCGCCGTGCCTGGCGCTGTCGGACGCAGCGTCGGCCCAGTCGAGAGTGACGTTGTGAGTGAGGGTCAGGTACCGCGCGCCTAGTTCGTAGTACGACCGCAGGGCGCCGAGCGAGTTCTCGATGACGTGCCCACCCTCCATGCCCAGCAGCGAGCCGATCTTCCCTGCCCGGAAGGCCTTCTCGATGTCGTCCGCGGAGTAGGCCGGGACCAGCAGCTCGGGGTACCGGGCGATCATCCGCCGCGCAATGTCGAACTCCTCGAGCTGGATTCGTGCGTATCCGCTGTCACGGGCTTCGCCCGGCACGTAGATGGACCAGAACTGGGCGCCGATCTTGCCCTCCCGCAGCCGGGCAAGGTCGGTGTGCCCCGGCGTGGTATTCCGGAGGTCGTAGGCCTCCACATCCATCGGATGCTCGCGTTGGGTGCGGATCTCCCAGGGGAGGTCGTTGTGACCGTCGATCAAGGGGTGCTGCTCCAGCAGCCGACGGGCATGGGCCAGGTCTTCGGCGCTGGACTGGGC
>CAMLHP010000221.1 GCA_946479805.1 uncultured Gemmatimonadota bacterium
GGCGCGCCCGGCCCGTCATCCGGCCGGCCGGCGTTGCCGTCGGCACGGGGATGGTGGATCGAATTCTCGGTTGAATCCTTCACCCGTCCGGAAATCGACGTGGGGTCGGCTCCGGCGACTTCCTCGTGATGGGCTTCCGCCGCCTGGGCGGGCGCGTCGGCGTACTCCGGCTCACAACCGGCCAGCAGCACCAGCGCGGCTGCCAGGCTCACGATTCGATTCATGGATGGCTCCGTGTTGGACGGAAGGAAGATACTCACCCGCGGTGTGCGCTGGCATCATCGCCGTCGAGCACGTTGCGCACCCGCTTCAGGAGATGCTCGGTGGAGAACGGCTTCTGGAGGTACGACCCGCCGCCCGGCGCGAAGCCCCGCTGCTCCAGCTCCTGGCCTCCATAGCCCGACATGAATATGAGCGGCAGCCCGGACGACACTTCCGCCAGGCGGGCAGCGAGCTCTGCGCCGCTGATGCCGGGAAGCACCACATCGGCCAGCACCAGGTCCGGTGGCGCTCCACCGGCGAGCTGCTTCAGCGCGGCTTCACCGCTGGCCGCGGTGGCCACCGTGTAGCCGGCATCGGTCAGGGTGCGATGCACCAGCTCGCGCACCGGGTCTTCGTCTTCCACCACCAGTATCCGCTCCCGCCCGCGCGGCCCCGCTGCTGGCACCGCCTGAGGCGGAGCGACCGGCAGTTCCCGCTCCGGAAACCGGAGCGTGAAAGTCGAACCCTGGCCCGGCGCGCTGCTCACCCAGATGCGTCCGCCCGCCTGCCGCACGATGCGATAGGCCACGGCCAGCCCCAGGCCGAGGCCGCTGCTTCCTGCCCCGGACCTGGTGGAGAAGAACGGCTCGAAGATCCGCGCCCGGGTGGTGTCGTCCATGCCATGGCCCGTGTCCCGCACCTCCAGAATCACGGCGCGCCCACCGTCGAGTGCCAGCGCGCCCTCATCCAGCAGCGCGGTTGTACGGCTGGCGGCGGCGCGGGTGCGAAGCCGCAGTTCGCCGCCGGATGGCATCGAGTCGCGGGCATTGAGCGCGAGGTTGAGGATGACCTGCTCCAGCTGGCCCCGGTCCGCCTCTATCCCGCCCAGCTCCGGCGCCAGGTCCAGCTCGACGCTGATAGACTCTCCCATCATGGGCTGGAGCATCCGCCGCATGCCGGAGACAACTTCATTCAGGTCGAGCAGCTCGGGCGTGGCTGGCTTGGGTCTGCCGAAGGCCATCAGCTGCTGGGTCAGTGCCGCCGCACGCTCGGCCGCCTTGCGGATCTCCACCGCATCGCTCCGGCGCGCATCATCCTCGGGAATTGCCGAGGCCAGGAAATCGGCGAACCCGACGATGATCATCAGCATGTTGTTGAAGTCGTGCGACACACCCACAGCCAGCCGGCCGAGCGCCTCCATCTTCTGGGCCTCGCGCACCTGGGATTCGGCCCGGTGCCACTCGCTCAGGTCCTGGACATTGGCTGCGAGGCGGACCACCTCACCCGCCTCGTTTCGCACCGCGGTCACCTCGACCCGCGCCGGGAAGGTGCTGCCGTCCCGGCGCAGTCGTCGCGCTTCGTACACCACCCTTCCCCGCTCGATTGCCACCTTGATCCGCTCCGGCACCAGGGCCCGCTGATCCGGCACCGTGAGGATCTCGAGCGGTTGTCCTGCGAGCTGGTCAGGGGTGTAACCATGCATCGAGGCAAATGCGGGATTGACCAGCTCGAAGGTTTGATCGGCCACCGAGCCGATGGCGATGCCCCAGCTGGCGTTCTCGAAGATGTGAGCCCACCTGGTGCTCAATGCCTCGGCCCGCACCCGCTGGGCCAGTTCGTCGCGCACCGACTGGAAAAGCCTTGCGTTTGCCACGCTCAGCGCCACCCGGTCGGCGAGGTGCTGCACCAGTGTGAGTTCCGGCGGCCCCAGCCGCCTTCCCCCGGACGCCTGCAGAAGGGTCAGCGCACCCAGTACTTCGCCGCCCGCCACAAGGGGTACCGAGAGCAGCGACTCGGGTGCCAGCTGGCTCCAGGCCTTGCGCTGTTCGGGCGTGTCGCCGAACCGCTCCCAGTCTGACGGGGCAAGATGGGTCCTGAGGCGGGCGTCGGCGGTGGCGAGCACCTGGCTGATGGGGTCGCGGCCGCCATCCCGCGGGGGCATCCGCTTGAGCCGCTGCTCCAGCTGCAGTTCCACCTGCGGATCCCGGTGCGCTGCGCGCACCCGGCGCACCGCGCCGCCCGGCTGCACCAGGTCAACCAGGCAGCAGTCGGCCACGTCCGGCACCAGCAGCCGCGCCACGGCTGCAACCATGTCCTCGAGCTGAAGAGTGGAGGAGAACGCCTGGCTCGCTTCCGAGAGCAGCCTCAGCCGGCGCTCCTCGCGCTTCCGGTCGGAGATGTCGTGCGAGAAACCCAGGACACCGGTGATGGCACCGTCAGCCGAGTGGAGCGCAGCCTTGGAGGACTCGAACACCACCTCCTCGCCCGACTTGAAGCGAAGGACTTCCTCCACCCTGAGCGCCTCTCCGGTGGCCATCACTTCCAGGTCGTGCGCGCGCACCACCGCTGAGGACTCGGGCACCAGCACGTCGCTGTCGGTGCGGCCCAGCATGCTCGCGCCATCGCGCTCCAGCACCGCGCGTGCCCCCGCGCTGAGCAGCATGTACCGGCCCTCGGAGTCCTTGGCATAGATCGCGTCGCCGGTCTGCGCCATGATGGTGCGGATCAACTCGCGCTCACGCCGGGCATCGGCTTCGCCCCGGCGCTGCTCGGTGACGTCGCGCGCATGCACCACGTAACCATCATCGGTGCGCACGAAACGGGCGGCGAGCACCCGGCCCAGCTTCGGCACCAGCGCCTCGAGCTCGTGGTCGCCGGTGCCGAGGTCGGGGCGCATTGCCGCCCTGTAGAAGGGAGAGTGGCGCAGCTCCGGTATGGCGTCCCATACCACCCTGCCTATCAGCGAATCACCCGACAGCCCCACCAGCTCGGCGTACTCCCGGGCGCTGCGATTGAGATAGGTGCAGCGCCACTCGAGGTCGAAGCCCAACAGCAGCTCGCGGATGCGATCGAGAATCGCCTCCGCGGTGCTGCCAGCTGCCGCAGGCTTCGACAC
>CAMLHP010000222.1 GCA_946479805.1 uncultured Gemmatimonadota bacterium
CCGTGGAAGCAGTTGCAGGCGTACTTGACCATCTCGGCGGTGCGCACCGGCACCACATGCACCGGCGCCTCGATCCCGGCGTAAAGCGCCGCAACAGTCCGGCCAGTTTCCTCGTCGTCGGCCCCCACCAGGGTAAAGGGCGGATCATAGAAGTCCTTGATCGAGGTGCCCTCCCGCAGGAACTCGGGGTTGCCGCACACACCGAAGTCACGGCCCGCCTTCTTGCCCGACGTTCTCTCCAGCGCGGGGATGACCAGCTCGTGAATGGTGCCCGGCAGCACGGTGCTGCGAATTACCACCGTGTGGCGATCTTTCTTGCCCTTGATGGCATCGCCGATCTGCTCGGCCACCCGCTCCACATAGCTCAGGTCGAGGCTGCCGTTGGTGCGGCTCGGCGTACCGACGCAGACCAGCGAGACCCGGGTCTCGCGCACCGCGTACGCGACATCGGTCGTCGCCTCCAGCCGCCCCGCCGTGACCATTTCGGCCACCAGCTCGCCGATTCCCGCTTCCACGATCGTCGCCTTGCCGGCGTTGATCATGTCCACCTTGGCGGGATTCACGTCCACCCCGATTACCGAATGTCCCTCCTTCGCGAAGCACGCAGCGGAGACACACCCGACATATCCCAGACCGAATACGCTTATCGTCGTCGTCATTCCCGTCCTGCTGGAGAGAGTCCTGGTTCTACCGGGGCCGCCGGAGCTGACAGCTCCATGAAGCGGTCAGCCACCCGGTCCCACGAATGCTCGGCCCGCACCTTTTCAGCAGCCCGCTGCCCCACAGCCCGCCTCTCAGCAGGGTCCCTGAGCAGCCGGACCGCGGCCGCAGCAAAATCAGCCGCGGAATCGGCCAGCACGATGTCGCGGCCGTCGGTAACCGGAAGTCCTTCGGCTCCGATTGCGGTCGAGACCACTGGCCGTTCCATCGCCATGGCCTCGAAGATCTTGAGCCGCGTGCCACCGCCAATCCGGAGCGGAACCACGAACAGCGCCGCCCGCTCCACATGGGGGCGGACGTCGGGCACGGTTCCGGTTACCTTAACCCGGCGATCGCGCTGGGCCAGCTCCCGGATCGCGGCGGGCGGATGGCGGCCCACCACCGTGAGCGTGGCGTCCGGCTCGGCCGCGTGCACCAGCGGCAGCACCTCATCCACAAACCAGCGAATGCCATCCTCG
Source organism: uncultured Gemmatimonadota bacterium (assembly GCA_946479805.1). Next base: position 1,179 of record CAMLHP010000222.1, read on the forward strand.
TTGGGCAGCCAGTCCATGGATCCGGTGAACACCATCTCCAGCGCCGCGAGCTCTACCTGCCCCGATGGCCGGAAGTATTCGGTGTCTACTCCAGTGGGAACGTCCACGGCATCGGCCACGCCATACTCCGTCTGGATGACCTCGGCGTCCTGGCGCGACACGGCAATGACGCGGTCAAAGCGCCGGCATTCTTCCCGCTCGAAGCGCTCCATCCTGCGCCACTGCTCCCGGAAATACGCCCTCGCCAGCGGCTGCGTGCGCACCGCCGCGTGGCGCTGCCAGATCATCGCCTCGACGTTGTGCTGGAAGAGTACCACCGGCACTCCCAGGTCGGACGGAACGTTGAGCGACGGCGCGAGAAAGTCGCAGATGACAAGGTCCACCCGCTCGTCACGCACTATACGGCGGATCTCGCTGGTCAGGCCGGGAGACCGGTACTTGGCCACGGCATAGGGAAGCCTCGAGAACAAGTTCGCCACCAGTTCGGCATAGAAGCGCGCGCTGCGCTTGGCTGCAGTCCTGTGGGGAACCCACACCAGCGCATCGCTGTACTCGGAGGCCCGCTCGGCTGCGTCGGGTGCAGCCTGGCCATCATCCAGCGAGAGGTACGTGACCCGGTGCCGCTCCTTGAGCGCCCGGAGCATGTGGTACGTCCGAATCCGCCCACCCTTGTCCACCGGGTGCAGCAGCTCGGTCTTGATCCACAGTATGTGCATCCCGCTACCTGGCTCCTGCCGTGGCGAGCGCCGCCGCGCTGCCGGCAGGCGCAATCGCCTCACCCTCGAGGAAGATCCGGTGCCACAGCTCGAGGTTGACCAGCGACCACAGCCGCTCCGAGTGGTCCGCCTCCCGCGCGTCGTGCTCCGCCACAAGCCGCTTCAGCGCCTCTGGCTCGAACAGCCCGCGCTCCAGCGCGCGCGGTGACAGGACATACTCCTCGATCTGGCTTCGCCACTCTCCCCGGAACCATTCTCCCACCGGCACCGGAAATCCCATCTTGCGCCGCGAGAGGATCTCGGCCGGGAGCTTGTCCTTCATTGCCTGCCGCAGCACGTACTTGGTGGTGGTACCCCTGAGCTTGAGCCTTTCCGGCAGCCGGGCGGTGAACTCCACCAGCTCGTGATCCAGGAACGGCACCCGGCTCTCTATGGAGGCCGCCATGCTCATCTGGTCCTGCTTCATCAACAGTTCGTGAAGGTAGGTCTTGATGTCGGCGTAAAGCAGCTGCTCCAGCAGGGTGTCGGCGTCCCCGCGAGCCATCGCGGCGTGCGCCGCCGAGTAGGGATCCAGCCCGCCCAGCTCGGCCTTGAGGTCCGCGCTCAGTACCTCCGCCTGACGCTGCCGCCCGAACACCGCGAAGTTGTCGAAGTAGAGCGTGTCGAGGTCCGCCTTGAGCACCAGCCCGGTGCGCAGCATCCGGCGCCGCAGGCGCGATGTGCGAGGCAAGGTTCCAATGGCGTTCCGCACCGCGTCCTGGACCACCCCCGGCGCCCACGACTGCCAGCGGCGACTCAGTGCCAGGTTGTAGATGGTGGTGCGGTAGCGCCCATACCCCGCCAGTGTCTCGTCGCTCCCCTCGCCTGTCAGCACAACCTTGACGTGCTCTGACGCCAGCCGGGACACGAAGTTGAGCGCCACGCTGGATGGATGGGCCAGCGGCTCGTCCTCGTGCCACACCAGCGACGGCAAGGCCCCGAAGAATTCTTCCGGAGTCACCAGCACTTCGTGGTGGTCGGTCCGGTAGCGCTCGGCAACCAGCCTGGCGTAATGCAGCTCGTTTGCCTCGCGCTCGTGGAACGCCACCGAGAAAGTCTTGATCGGCTCGTGCACGAGGGTGGCCATCGCCGCGGTGATCGAGGCGGAATCGATTCCGCCCGAGAGAAACATCCCCAGCGGAACGTCCGACATCAGCCG
>CAMLHP010000223.1 GCA_946479805.1 uncultured Gemmatimonadota bacterium
GAGGTGCTGTCGAAGTTCGCCAACGCCGGAGCGCGCGAGCTCATCGCCGAGCTGCTGCTGCATCCCTCCGACGCAGTGCGGCTTGCCGTCGTGGCCGCGGTGCGCCGCACCGGCCGCCGCGACCTGTCGCGCGAACTCATTCGCGCAGCAGGAGAGGACGCTGACGCCACTGTCCGGGCGTCCGCCTTCGACACGCTGAGAGTGCTCAATCATCGCGGCGCCGTCCCTGCCGCGCTCACCGGGCTCGCCGACCCCGACGAAAGCGTCCGCACCGAGGCCATCAGTCTTCTGGGGGACCTCGGCACCAGCGCAGTGATTCCGGATGTGCGTGCGCGCACCACCGACCCCGACGCCGGCGTTCGGGCCGCGGCGGCCCGGGCCCTCGGACTCCTTCGCGCCACCGGCTCGGCGACAGACCTCGAACGGCTGCTAAGCGACCCGTCACCGGCGGTGCGCGTGGCCACTGCTGAAGGCATCGCCGACAGCGGACTCGGTGCGCTGGCTCCAGCGGTTGCCCAGTGCCTGGGTGACAGCGATGACCGGGTGCGAATCACCGCTGCCCGTGCGCTGGCCCGGCTGGGAGACAGCGCACAGGTGCCCGCCCTTCTGCGTGCGTTCAAGGGTGCCTCACCCGAGCTCCGCGCCGAAGTCGCCACTGCAGTCGCGGTCCTGGCTCCCGGTCAACTTGAGGCATTGCTCCAGTCACTTCGGTCCGAGCTTGCTGGGCCCGCCGAGCGAATTGGGTTTGCCCGCGCGCTGTCCGATGCGCCCGTCGCAGGCGCACGCGGCGTGCTGTCGCAACTGGTCCGCGATCCCGAAGCCGAGGTGCGCGCCAGGGCAATTGCGGCCATAGGCCGGCTGGGGGGTGCCGAGTCGAAGGACCTGGTGAGGGAGGCGCTGGCCGATCCGGCCGACGAAGTGCGTGCTGCGGCCCTCACCGCTGTCATTCGGCTCCGGGACCACGAAAGGTCACCTGAAATTCGCGCGTTGCTGGTGCAGGACCCCGCGACCAGTGTGCGGGAGCGCGCGGCGCTCGCCGCAGGCCTGCTCGATCTCGCTGACACCGAGCAGCAGCTGGTTCAGGCGGTCGCTTCCAGCAATGACCCGCCGCTGCAGGCCGCAGCATTGCTGGCACTGGGGGCGCTGGGACACGAAAGCATGGCGGGACGGTTGGGAGATCTTGCCGATGGCGACGCCGTACGCGAGGCGCTCCAGGAGCGACTGCGTCATGATCCGGAGTATCGCCTGCTGGGCCGGCGCCTCCGCCAGTCGCACAGCCTCGAGCTTCGGGCCCTGGCGTCACTCTCGCGCGACGAGATGCAGCAGCAGCTCGCCGAGGGCGTTACCAGCGTGCTCGACCCGGCCGAACGAAAGCGGGTGGTCGCCGGGCTCCGCGCATTCCAGGGTGAGCGGAGCCGCAGCGCGCTGCTTCAGACGCTGCGCAGCGACCCCAGCCCCGACGTGCGCGCGGCGGCGATGGCGGCGGTGCGCGACATGCTCGAGCCGGCAGAGCTACTGGTCACCGCGCGCCGTGCATTGGGCGACCCGTCGCTCGTGGTGCGCCGGGCCGCCGTCGAATTCTTCCGCGACGTGCCCGCGCCGGAGGCGCTGTCGGCGCTCATAGCCACGGTTCGCGCCGGTGAAGATCCCTCGGTGCTGAAGGGCGTCGCGGAACAGGCCGAGCAGGAATGGGACACCTTTGTTGACCTTGCGCTCGGCTCCGGTGCAGGAGGCCGGGAAGCCGTGGTGGTGACCCAGGTGGCACTGCACATGAGCCATCCCGGCGTGGCCAGCCTGGTGCCGCCACTGGCCCGGAGCGCGGAGCCCGAGGTGAGGTCAGGCGTGGGACAGCTGCTGGCCCGTCGGCCCGAGCTCGGCACCGAGCCGATAATCCAGCAGCTGCTGCTCGATCCGGTCCCTTCAGTGCGGCTTCAAGCCGCGCACGCTGCGGCCGCCGCCGGGCTGGGTGTGCCGCTCGGCGCGCTGGCCGACGACCCCGAGCCCGAGGTCCGTCGCGAACTGGCGCAGCTCCTCCGCACCGTGCCAGACGGAGGCTCGCTGGGGCGGCTCCTGTCCGACAGCGACCAGCGGGTGCGCGCCGCCGCCGCGGTCACCGCCATCTCGCGTGGTGAACGCACCGACTTGCCAGGGGATGTGAGCGCAGAGGACGCAGCCGCAGCAGTGCTCGACGCCAATCATCTCGTTGACCTGCGCGAGATTGCGCTCACGTCACCGGAAGAGCGGCACCGCTGCAGCGCAGCTCTGCTGCTGGCGCTGGTGGGAGACCAGGTCGCCGCCCGGGTGGCAGCCGGGGATCCGGTTGCGTCGGTGCGCGCCGCGGTAGCGGCAATGCAGGACCGCGTCCGATGAGGGAATTCCTGATCCAGTGGCTGATCATCGTCGCCCTTGCGCTGCAGCCATTCTTTCTTGCCTACTTCCTGCTCTACAACGCGTACCAGATCATCCTCATCGCGCTGTCTGCCCGGGTGGTGCGGCGACGGGTTGCCGGGCACTTTGTCGAGGACCTGGACCTGATCGATGCCAGCGAGTCGACCAAGCCGCTGACGATGATCGTGCCCGCGTTCAACGAGGAAGTCAGCATCGTCGATACCATCACCAACCTGGTGCACTGCGACTACCCGCGCTTCGAGGTGATCGTCGTAAACGACGGCTCGACCGACGCCACCCTCCAGCGGCTTCAGGAGGCCTTTCGCCTCCGCCGCACCGACCTTCCCTATCGGTCGGCCATCACAACCGCGCCGGTCCACGCGCTTTACGAGGCCACGGTCCCGCTGCCGGCTGGCGTGATGCACCTGGTGGTGATTGACAAGGAGAATGGCGGCAAGGCTGACGCCCTCAACGCCGGAATCAATGCGTCGGTCGCTCCCTACTTCGTGTCGCTCGATGCCGACTCGGTCCTGGACCCCCATGCGCTCAAGGAGCTGATGCGCATGGTGCAGGAGGACCCCCGTATCGCCGCCGTCGGCGGCCAGGTCGCCATCGCCAATGGGTGCACCATCGAGCAGGGTCGAGTGGTATCTGTGGGCCTTCCGGGGCATGACCTCGCCCGCTTCCAGATGGTCGAATACCT
>CAMLHP010000224.1 GCA_946479805.1 uncultured Gemmatimonadota bacterium
GGACAAGGCCACCGGCAAGGAGCAGAAGATCCGGATCGAGGCCTCCAGCGGCCTGGCCGACTCGGACATCGACAAGATGGTCAAGGACGCCGAGGCCCACGCCACCGACGACCGCGCCCGGCGCGAGGCCATCGAGGCCCGCAACCAGCTCGACGGCCTGGTCTACAAGGTGGAGAAGGACAGCAAGGAGTGGGTGGACAAGCTGCCCGCCGACGCAAAGTCCCGGCTCGACTCCGCGCTCGAGGCCGGCAAGGCAGCGCTCCGCACCGGTGAGGCCGACGGCATCAAGACCGCGCTCGAGGAGCTCAACGCCGCGTACTCGGCGGCAGGCGCTGCGATGTACCAGTCGCAGGCGGCCGAAGCCGGCCCCAGCGGCGAACCCTCGCCCCAGGCCGACGGCACCACCGCCGAGACGCCCGCAGAGGGGGACGTGGTCGAAGCCGATTACGAGATTGTAGACGAGAACAAGTAGCACAACTGCATGGATAGGCGGATAGACGGACAACTCCCCGTCTATCCGTCTTTCGTCATCCGTCTAACCCTCAATTTGTGCGGGACATCCAATGGGGTCATAGAACCGCCGCTCCCCGTTGGGGATCACGTCGCCATCCACTATCAGCGTATTGCCGAACCCCTCCGGATGGCTGAACCACGAGTCATCCCACTCCACGTTTTCCATCAGGTCCAGCGTGAAGGTCGACCCCAGCAGGTATGGACGTGGCCTCGCGTCGATTCCCAGCCCGGTCTGGTGCCGGCTGAACGCCACCAGCAGATCGTTCTGGCAGCTGCCCTCGAACACGTTGTCTCCCAGCACCAGGGCCACATCGCCCCGAAGCAGCGTACCCGCCACCGGAAACGCGCCGTGCACGATCATTCCGAACCGGTTGTTCAGCAGCGAGTTGCCCTGCACCACCGCGCGAATAGATCCGGCCACGTCAGGCGCGCCGACGCCGATGGCGTCCATCCGCACTCCCACACCTACCGGCAGCCGGCCGTGGTCCCGCACTTCGTTGTTCCGGATGTCGGCCCACGCCTCGGCGCTGGCCGGAAGCGTGTACTGCTCGACTCCGTCCGGAACCGGCAGCAGCACCGTGGGCGAAACCGAGATGCCGGGGATCCCGCCGGCCAGCAGCCGGTTCCCTCGCACCACAAAACTCCCCGGCCCCGCCAGGCACAGGTCGCACGTCCCCGCCGTTCCGGCCAAGTGATTCTCGATCACTTCCGCGCTGGCGGCGCGGAGGTCGATCGACTCGGTGAAGCCGCCTTCGAACCGGTTGCCGCGAATGACGAGTCCCGCCGCCCTGAGCGCGAGAATCGCCTGCCCGCCTGCATCCACGGCCGGATCATGCCCCGACTGGAACACGAACCCCTTGACCACCAGCCCGTTGCCGGCGGAACCTCCCGGGTGGCCATTCACGACGATGATCGGCAGCGAGAGACCATCCACAAACGACAGCGGCTCAACCGGAGCCAGCACCGACTCCGATCCGCCAGCGCCCTCGCCTGTCGCCCGGCCGTCGCCGTCGAGCGCCATGGCCAGCGCACCGTTAAGGGAGATGTCGGGCATGTCCACCATCAGCGGGAACTGCTCCTGGTCGGCGGTCGCGTCTTCCTCGACTCCCTCGTAAGTGCCAGGCGCAACCACGATGGTGATTCGGCAGGCGCCAGACGTGAGCTCACCAGCGGCGGTCCGGCTCGCTCGCGCCGCAGCGAGCGCTCCGGTGATGGTGCGGAAGTGTGCGCCATCGGCAGGCTGGATCGCGTCGGTGCTTACCAGCAGGGTGGTGATGTAGTCACCGTGGCCGATGTGGTCAGCGACGCCACCGCTGCCGATCTCCATGATGCGACCCTGTGTGGAAGGTTGATGGCACACCAGGACTTTCCCCGCGGCGGGCAGGAGCAACTGCGCTGCCGGCCTGGCGGAAGGCGATACCGGCGCGTCCGCAGTGCAGGACATCAACAGCCAGGATGCCAGCAGCAGAGTGCCCAGCGCGAGGGCCGGGGCGAGGGGACGCTTGTTCATTGTCAGGGGCCTCCAGAAGGGTGAACGTGTGCAGCGAGTGCAGGGACGGTATCTTTCCGGCGTCTCCGTCACGTCATCCTTCCGTCCTCCGGGCTCAAGCGCATGCTCGACTTGAGGTTGCTCGGCGCATTGGAGCTGCGAACCACCCCGCACGGTGACACCGGGCGGGCGGGATCGCTGCAGCCCAGGCGCATGGCGCTGCTCATGTACCTCGCGCTGGCCGAGCCGGCCGGGCTCCATTCGCGAGACCGGCTGCTGGCTCTCTTCTGGCCCGATGCGAGTGACGCTTCTGCCCGGCATTCACTCCGCAATGCCTTGCATGGTCTTCGGCTGGCGCTGGGTGACGCCGCAGTCGTTACCCGGGGCGATGCTTGGGTGGGCCTGGACTTCGGTCAGGTGCATTGCGACGTACTCGAGCTGCGCGCCCACCTGGACGAAGGTCGGCTGGATCAGGCCATATCGCTCTGGCGGGGCAACATCGCACCCGGCTTCTTCATCTCGGGTGCACCCGAGTTCGAGCACTGGCTGGACCAGCAGCGCGGGGCGCTTGCGCTTGCCATCCGCTCGGCAGCGTGGAACCGCGCCAGCGGTTTGGAGGGTGAGGGTGCCGAGGAGGTCCCGGCGCTGAGGAGGGCGCTGCAGCTGGATCCGGGAAACGAGGCAGGCGCGAGGAAACTGATGCAGCGGCTGGCCGACGCAGGAGACCGCGCCGGAGCGCTGCAGGTGTACCAGGACCTGGCCGATTGGCTGGGACGAGAGCTTGAGATGGGGCCGTCGCCGGAGACCGGGGCGCTGGCGGACCGGATTCGCGCGCTTGGTCCGGCGCAACGCTTGCCCCGGATCGACTACGGCCCGGTTGCCACAGATACGCTCGCGATCGATCCGGACGTAGTGCAGGCGTCACGCACACCCGGGGTACCTTTCACCCAGCGGCGCCTGACTCGCACCGCAGCGGCTCTGGGACTGCTGGGAGTGCTGCTGGTAAGCGGCGGGATGCTGTTCAGCAGGAAGCCGGTGCAGGCGTTCGATCCCGCGGCCGAGGCCGAGCGCGCGGTGCT
>CAMLHP010000225.1 GCA_946479805.1 uncultured Gemmatimonadota bacterium
ACGCCACCGACCGGACCAGCACCGCCACCGCACCGTGCATGGCGGCGCGGCTGGCGCCCTGGGTCCGGTAGGCGACGGTCTCGCCGTACGAGGTGAACGGTGCGTCGTAAAGAACGATCTTGCCAGCCAGCTCCGAGCTTCGAGCTTCGAGCTCCGTGAAGTCCGAGACCACGATGACGTCGGCGGTGATGCCCTCGGGGGGAGTGCCGACGCTCATGCCGAGCCCCAGCAGTGGGAGCTTCGCATGGCGAGGCGAGACCAGTTCGAGAGACTCCTCACCTCGCACCCAGTGCGGCACCATCACCGGCTCGCCTCGAACGGCATCGAATCCTTCCTTGCGCATCTCGGCGAGAACCCAGTCGATGGCCTGCTCCAAGTTCGCAGAGCCGCTGAGACGGGGGCCGAACTGGTCGGTGAGCTCGGCAAGGGTGTTCCACGCGGAGCTGTCGGCCAGGGCGAGATCGATTATGCGCTGGGCGGCGGGTCGGTAGTTGTCGGCGAGGGTCTGGGCCGCAAGAACGGGGGCGGCCGAGGCGATGAGGGCGGCCAGGACGGTCAGGTGCTTCATGAGCTTGGGCATGGGGGAATGTACAGCGGAACTGCAACGGCGCGAACGGGAACTGCAGAAGCATCAACCGGGCCTGCAAAGTCGTGAACGGGGGCTTGGTGGCGGGTGTTGCCGAGTGCGGCGTGCGGTGCGACGTTTCGGCGCCGGGCCTTTAGCTCAACCGGTAGAGCAAGCGGCTTTTAACCGCTAGGTTGTGGGTTCGAGTCCCACAGGGCCCATTCCAACCACCAGTAGCTGGCGGCAAGTGGGGAGCGGCGAGTGGGAGGAACCATGGCGCACACACATCATTCCAACGTTCTGTTCATCACCGGCACGGGGGCGCGGGTGGGCAAGACCCGATTCACCGTGGCGCTGGCCCAGGCGCTGGTGGCGTCGGGGCTGAAGGTGGTGGCAGTGAAGCCGGTGGAGAGCGGGTGCTCCGAGGCGCGGGTGCACGAGGAGGATGGGGTGGCGCTGGCAAAGGCCACCGGCCAGAAGGAGCCGGAGGCGGCGCTGGTGCGGCTGGCGCCGCCGGTGGCCCCGGCGCTGGCTGCTGAACTGTCGGGGCGGACCATCGACTTCGACGAGCTGCTCATTCCCATCGAAAAGCTGGCAGAAGAGAACGACCTGGTGCTGATGGAGGGCACCCGGGGGCTGCTGGAGCCGGTCACCTGGGAGTGGTGCCTGGTGGACGTGGCGCAGGCGCTGGAAGCGCGCGCGATAGTGGTGGTGCCGGATTCCGCCGATGCGATGAACCACGGACTGCTGACCGTAGGCGCGCTGGAGCTGGCGGCGATCCCGATGACTCACGTGGTGATGACCCGCCCGCACGAGCCGGATGCGACGACGGGTCACAACGCCGAGGCGATAGTGCGGCTGACGGGGATCCCGCGAGTGGTGGTGCTGTCGGAGGACTACTCGGAGGCTGCGAGGGTGGCGGCGGAGCTGGTGGCGGGCTGAGTCGTCGACTGGCACCCGAAAACACGACGACACGAATGCCGGGCTGCACTGGTCGACCGCAACACCTGCAACAACAACTGCAACTGCAACTGCAACCACAGATTTCACAGATTTCGCAGATTGCTCGAGCATCCGATCCATACCGGTGCTCCCACAACAAAACAAGCGCTTTTTGTGGGTGAACCCAGGAGTCGGTCGCGCCTTGAACGATGTGTGAAAAATCTGCGAAATCTGTGGAATCTGCGGTTGCAGTTTGCTGTTGCGGTTGCAGTTTTTGCTGTTGCTGTTGCTACCAGATAGCCAGTTGCGCAATGGGTGCGAAGGTCTGCCGGTGGTGGCAGCAGGGGCCGAGGCGGCTGAGGCCCTCGTGGTGTTCGGGGGTGCCGTAGCCGGCGTTGGTGGTCCAGCCGTAGCCGGGGTGGCGGCGGGCGAGGCGCTGCATGAGATGGTCGCGGACGGTCTTGGCAACGACGCCGGCCGCTGCGATCGAGTGGCAGTGGGCGTCGCCGTCCACCAGGGCCTCGTGCTCGTGCCCAATCTCCCGGAGCGGAAGGCCGTCGATAATCACGCGGTACGTTGCGAGGCCGGGGAGGGCGCGCTCCAGCGCACGGCGCATGGCCATGGCGGTGGCGACCCGGATATTGTAGCGGTCGATCTCGCGGACTGATGCCGCTCCGAGAGTGACGCGGAGGGCACGGCTGCGAATGGCGACGGCGAGCTGTTCCCGCCTGGGTGCGGGCAGGACCTTGCTGTCCCGGAGGCCGCGGACGGCCCTGGTCCCGGGGGGAAATACGACGGCCGCGGCCACCACCGGACCTGCCAGTGGGCCGCGGCCAACTTCATCTATTCCGACGAGGAGGCACGACTCGGCCCACGCAGCGCGTTCGCGCTCAAGCGTGGGCCGGGGAGCCACGTCAGCCCTCGCGGCGTTCCCGGATCCGCGCCGCCTTGCCCGACAGCTGGCGCAGGTAGTAGAGCTTGGCCCGGCGAACCCGGCCGCGGCGGACCACGTCCACCGAGGCGATGATGGGGCTGTGGAGCGGGAAGATCCGCTCGACACCGACGCCGGCCGACACCTTGCGGACGGTGAAGTTCTCGCTGATGCCGCCGCCGCGACGGGCGATGACCACGCCCTCGAACGCCTGCAGCCGCTCCTTCTCGCCTTCCTTCACCCGCACCATCACGCGGACCGTATCGCCCGGATCAAACGCCGGGATGTCACTGCGCAGGCCCTCGCGGGCCACCTCCGCCAACCGCTCCATCGTCAAACCCTCCGCGCCTCCCGGCGCCGCGTGAAAACTTTCAAGCTCCTGCCTCATGTGCGTCCCACAGATCGGGACGCCGTTCCCGGGTGAGGCGCTCGGCCTCGGCCTGCCGCCACGCCTCGATGTCTGCGTGGTTGCCCGAGAGAAGCACCTCGGGCACCTGCCGCCCCCGATACTCCTGGGGGCGGGTGTAACTGGGCGGACTCAGCAGCCCGTCGTAGAACGAATCCGCCGAGGCCGATTCATGATCGCCCAGGGCTCCCGGCAGGAGGCGAACGATCGCGTCCACGATGCAGAGAGCCGCCGG
>CAMLHP010000226.1 GCA_946479805.1 uncultured Gemmatimonadota bacterium
ACCTACAGCCAGCTCAAGTCGGGCGAGCTCGATGCGCTGGCGTCGGTGACCGGCAAGCCGATAAGCGCGGGAGGAATTCGCGGGCGGCAGGAAGCGACTGGCCGGGGCGTGTTCTACGGCACCCGCGAGATTGCCAGCATCAAGGCGGACATGAAGGCTATCGGCCTTTCGACTGGGCTTTCCGGCAAGCGGGTCGTGATCCAGGGCCTGGGCAACGTGGGCGCCAATGCTGCGAAGTTCTTCCAGCAGGAGGGCGCCATCATTGTGGGCCTGGCGGAGTCGGAAGGCGCAATCGCCAACCCCAACGGCCTCGACGTGGACAAGGTGCTGGCCCAGCGCGCCGAGCGACGGACCGTCCTCGGCTTCCCCGGTGCGACCAACCTCGCGAGCCGCGAGGCCGCGCTCGAGCTCGACTGCGACATCCTCATCCCGGCAGCGCTCGAGCGCCAGATCACCGCGGACAACGCACCTCGCATCAAGGCGAAGATGGTGGTCGAGGCGGCCAACGGCCCCACCACATCGGAGGCCGACGCGATCCTGGCCGAGCGCGGGATCCTGGTCATTCCCGATGCGTTCATCAATGCCGGCGGCGTGACCGTATCGTACTTCGAGTGGGTCAAGGACCTGGGACATGTGCGGTTCGGCCGGATGCAGAAGCGGGCCGAGCAGGCGGCGTATGCCCGGCTCCTGACGGCGGTGGAGAAGGTCACTGGCCGGGAGTTCACCGAGGCTGAAGTGGAGCAGGTCACCCGGGGCGCGAGCGAAGAGGACCTGGTCAACTCCGGACTGGAGGAGACCATGATCGGCGCTTATCACCCTATTCGCGAAACCTGGAAGCGGCACGCCGACAAGGCGGACCTCCGCACCGCGGCCATGGTGGTGGCAATCGACAAGGTGGCATTGAGCTATGAGCAACTCGGCATCTTCCCGTAGGCTGCGCCTGGCGCGTGCGGTTACGTCCATGCTGGCGGCCGTGGCATTCATATTCGGCTGCCAGCCGCCGCCGCCCGAAGCGGCCGCTGACCTGCCACCGGGGGAACATCCGGTGTCGGGCAGCTGGCAGGTCGAGTTCACGCTGGACAGCGTCAGGAGCGGCACCGGGCCGTGGGAATCGGTTGATACGGCGACAGTCGTAGGCGAGCTGGTGCTCGCTGGCGCCGATACCGGCCAGGCCGTGATGCTCACCGGAAGCTCGGACTTCGACTTCACGCCGATGCTGGGGCGGCAGATCTCGTGCTACCAGCCGGGCCCAATCGAGGTGCGGGTGGGGAGGATTGATGAACGGTTCAACCTGCACTTCACGGTGGGGGCATTCGACTGCGGCTTCGGCGCGACGGTTGGGTGGAGCGGTGACACGCTGACAGGCAGGTGGGGCGAGGCGTCGTTTGCGGGGCCGGTGGCGATTGGGAGGGTGACGATGACCCGGCGGTGAGTCCAACGAAGTGAATCCACAGATGGGGTTGATGTTTAACGATGAAGCTGATGATTGGGCCCGCTCCCGATCATCAGCTTCATTATTTCCCATCTGCTTCATCCCTGGATTAGGTTCCGTCCACACCCTGGCTGGAGGCTCCCATGGCCAAGTGCGAAGTCTGCGGCAATGACTACTATCTCTCCTTCGACGTCGTCGCCGCCGGCGTGACCCATACGTTCGATTCCTTCGAGTGCGCCATCCACAAGCTGGCGCCCACCTGTGCCCACTGCGCCTGCCGCATAATCGGACACGGCATCGAGGCCAACGGCACCTTCTATTGTTGTGCCCACTGCGCCCATCATGAGGGCGCCACCAAGGTCCGTGACAACGAGGCCCATGCCAAGCCGGACTGAGGCCCTGGCGCTTGTTGCGCTGGTGCTTCTGGCCGGCTGCGACCGTCGGCGGCAGATGATGCCGCCCGACGGCGCCGCGTCCACAGCAGTTGAGACCGGACCCCCGGCCATCGAGATCCTGTCACCGGTGGGGACCGACACACTGGTCGAGGGCCGCACCCACGTGATCCGCTGGACCGCGTCCGGCATCCAGACCCTCGACATCGGCGCCGCCGTCGGCGGCAAGGACAAGGGCCACCTCGGTATCGCCATCCCGGCCAGTCCGGACACCCTGGCCTGGACAGTTCCAGAAGGATTCATTTCCGGCTTCGGTCTCGAGGCGTCGTCCGATGCGCGGCTGGTGCTCGAGTCGCGCGACCCCGAGGGCGCCAGCGCCGAGTCCGAGCCGTTCACCATTGTGGCCCAGCCATCGATAGCACCATGAACCACGATTCCGAATTCGACCTGATGCCGCTCGTCGCAGCGGGCGCGGTGCTGGCCGCCGCGTTCCTCGCCCGTCGCTGGCTCAGAAAGCACACTGACATTCCCAACGCGTTCCTCGCCGTCGGCGAGGAACTCATCGTACCGGCGGTGGCCACCTGGGCAGTGACCCAGGTGGAGCGGCGTCGCCTACCGCGCCGCTCATCCCGTGCGTGACGTCGACGACGACGCAACGGCTGAAGGAGCGGTGGAGGTGCACTGTCCCTGGTGCGGCGAGCCTCACACGCTCGAGCCCGATCCGTCCGGCGGTGCAGTCCAGGAATACGTTGAGGACTGCCCGGTATGCTGCAATCCGTGGCTGGTCAGAGTCCGATTCCCGGCTCCCGGGCTTCCTGATGTGACGCTCGACAGGGCGCAATAGCAGCGATGACCACCGACCTGTTCACCATTCCGGTCACGACCATCGACGGCCGCGTCACTACTCTGGAACCATGGCGCGGACAGGTTCTACTTATAGTGAACGTCGCGAGCCGGTGCGGCTACACTCCCCAGTACGAAGGGCTCGAAGCACTCCATCGCAAGCACTCCGCCGCCGGCCTCGCGGTGCTCGGCTTCCCCTGCGACCAGTTCGGGCACCAGGAGCCCGGGGATGAGGCCGAGATCCAGAACTTCTGCCGGACGTCGTACGACGTGACCTTTCCGATGTTCGCCAAGATCGAGGTGAACGGCCCCGGCGCCCATCCTCTATATGGCGAACTCAAGCGCGCCCGCCGGGGCTTCCTCGGCACCGGCAGCATCAAGTGGAACTTCACCAAGTTCGT
>CAMLHP010000227.1 GCA_946479805.1 uncultured Gemmatimonadota bacterium
CCTCGAACGACACCAGGGCAATTCCCGCCGCATCAGGTGAATCGAGCGGCGTCAGTACCTTTACCCGCCCATTTCCCTCATCCAGAAGCCGCCTCGCCCAACGGTCCCTGAGGTAGCGGAGCCGGGTAACCTTGCGCTCGGCGCCGATGGCGCGATGGAATGCGAGCGCAGCGCTTATCGCGTTGTGATTTGCCGCTGGGTGGGTGCCGATCTCCTCGTACTTGCGGATGTTGTCGGTCATCGAGTCGGGCGCCGCCATCTGGGGCCATAGCTTCCTGATCTTGTCCCGCCGCACGTAGAGGAACCCGGTGCCTATGGGAGCCAGCAGCCACTTGTGGAGGCTGGTGCCGTAGAAGTCGCATCCCAGCTCATCGCGGGTGAAGGGGAAGTGGGCGAAGGCATGGGCCCCATCCACGAACACCTCGATGCCCTTGGGCCTGGCCAGGTCCACCAGCTCCCGCACCGGAAGTATCTGCCCTGACAGGTTGGTGATGTGGGTGACCTCGATGACCCGTGTCCTTGGCGTGATGGCCTCGGCGAAGCGGTCGACGACCTGCTGGCGCGATTCGGGCGGCAGCGGGAAGGAGATGCTCTTCACCACGATGCCGTCCCGCCGTACCCGCTGGTCCCATGATGTGAGCATCCGGGGGTAGTTCTGGCTGGAGACGATCACCTCGTCACCCCGCTCGAGGTCCAGCCCGAAGATCATGTTCTCCAGCGCCTCACTGGCGTTTCGGGTGATCGCCAGTTCCTCCGGATCACAGCCGAACTCACGCGCCACATCCCGCCTGACGCTTTCGATCCGAGGCTCCAGCACCCGCCACATGTGCTCGACGGGCAGTTCGTTGGTGAAACGGAGGTCGCGGATCATCGCTTCGAGCACATGCGATGGACTGGGCGAGACGCCGCCGTTGTTGAGGTTGACCATGGTGCGGTCGGCGTCGAAAGCGCGCTGGATTGTGCCCCAGTACTCCTCGTCGTCGGCGAGGTCGGCCGCGGATCGGCGCCCGGCCACCGCGAGGCTGTCGCGCAGTCTCTGGATGGATCGCTCGTGGAAGCTGGGCAGGAGGACGGCGGCCCCGGAAAGCGAGGCGACGAACGAGCGGCGGGATGCGTGCATGGCGAATCCGGGCTGCGGGGGATGCAGTTCAAGATGGTGCCCCTGTTCAAGCTTCGCCAGCAGTCAGGGCCCGAGAGGTTTACCACGAAGACACGAAGGACACGAAGAAAGGCAACCACCGAGGAGCTCAACAGGTAGCGGCGAGGGCAGACCGGGCATAAACTTGGTTCATGCGATTCACCCTGGCAGTGGCGCTGTTGCTCATGGCGTGCAGCGAGCTGCGCAGCCCCAAGGCGGACGAGCCCACAGAATGGCGCTTCATGCCTGGCGCCAGTTTCGGACCCCTCATCGCAACGTCCTCCGAACAGGATCTCGTCACGGCGTTTGGCGCCGAGGCGGTCGAGCCTACCCAGGTCCACCTTGGAGAGGGAACCTTTGCACCAGGAACGCTGGTATTCCGGGGTGATCCGCTCCAGCGGTTCTGGGTCACCTGGCGCGATACCATCGCCCGGCGGATGCCGGAGTCGGTTCGTCTCACCGGGGACACCTCGCGCTGGGCCACATCCACCGGCATCGGCCTCGGCACACCGCTCAGTGAGCTCGAGCGCCTGAATGGAATCCCAATCGGGATCACCGGCTTCGGCTGGGACTATGGTGGCACCATCACCGACTGGCGCGGCGGGAAGCTCGCGCCGCTCTCTGGGCGCCTGATTGTCAGTGTGTCTCCCCGCGATTCCGCAGCCGACGTCTCATCGGTGCTGGGCGACAGCGTCTTCACGTCCAGCGACACCGCCTTCGCACGGCTCCAGCCAGGAGTGACACGCATCATCTCGTGGTTCGAGTGATCATACGGTGAGCTCCACCTCGCTCACCGCCACGCTGTTTGCATTCTGGCGCCGGCTCGCGCCACTTCCGGGAGGCACCTGGCTCTTCAGCCGGATCCTTGGAAGGCTGGCACCGTATACCGGCTCGATGGGCGCCCATGTGAAGCTGCTCGAACCGGGGCACGCCATCGTTCAGCTATCGGATCGCCGCCGGGTGCGCAATCACCTGGACTCGGTTCACGCCGTCGCCCTCCTCAACCTGGGCGAGGTGGCAACAGGCCTCGCCGTCATCTCCCAGCTTCCTCCCGACACCCGCGGTATCGTGACCAGGCTCGGCGCGGAGTACCACAAGAAGGCCCGGGGACTCCTCACCGCCGAATGCCGCGCCGACCCTGTGACAGCCGGGGGCGAGCCGACCGAACGCGACGTCAGCGCCGAGATCGTGGACCAGGCGGGTGATGTGGTGGCAGTGGTCAGGGCACGCTGGCGAATCTCGCCTTGATCATGGAGTCCGTACCCACGCCACTGCAGCGCCACGCAGGCATCGAGCTTCCCCTCATTGGCGGCGCGATGTACCCCTGCAGCAACCCCGAGCTGGTGGCCGCAGTCAGCGCGGCTGGCGGACTGGGGGTGGTGCAGCCGATCTCGCTGACCTATGTGCATGGCCACGACTTCCGCGAGGGATTGCGGCTGATCCGGCAGCTCGCGAAGGGGCGGCCCATCGGCATGAATGCGCTGATCGAGCAATCCTCCCGGCACTACCGCGACCGGATGGAAGGCTGGATTTCGATTGCGCTCGAGGAAGGGGTTCGATTCTTCGTCACCTCGCTGGGCAACCCCGCCTGGGTCGTCAAGCGGGTGGAGTCGGCCGGGGGGTTCGTCTATCACGACGCCACCGAGCACAAGTGGGCGGCGAAGGGCCGGGACGCCGGCGTGCACGGACTGATAGCAGTCAACCGCAACGCCGGCGGCCACCCCGGCGCTCGCACCCCGGAAGCGCTGCTGGATGAGCTGGCACCACTGGGGTTGCCGATCGTGGCAGCTGGTGGAGCAGGGGATGCCGCCGAGTTCGTGCGGCTGATGCGGATGGGATACGCCGGCGTCCAGGTGGGTACTCGGTTCATCGCCACCACCGAATGCCGGGCAAGCGATGCCTACAAGGAAGCGATAGT
>CAMLHP010000228.1 GCA_946479805.1 uncultured Gemmatimonadota bacterium
GTGCATTCCCCCGCGAGTCTCGCCGCGCCCTGGTGGAGGCGCATCGTCTCGCAGGTCGGGCGTTCCACCCTGGGCGCAGGTCGCGCCCTCGGGGACGTCAAGACCTGGCGTTCGCTCGTGCTGGTGCAGATGCGGAGGCTGGGCGTCGATTCGCTCCCCATCGCCATCTTCATCGCGATCTTCACCGGTATAGTCCTCGCCCTCCTCGCATCCTACATCTTCACCGGAGCGGTTCCGCTCTATTTCGTCGGTGCCCTGGTGGGCAAGACGATCATGATGGAGCTGGGCCCGGTGCTGACCGGCATGGCACTGGCCGGTCGGGTGGGCGCCAGCATCGCCGCCGAACTGGGCACCATGCGGGTCACCGAGCAGGTGGACGCGCTCGAGACCCTGGGCTACGAATCGCCGTCGTACCTGATAGTGCCCCGGGTGGTCGCGGCGACGCTGATGTTTCCTGTCATCACCGCTTTCGCGGTGGCGGTCGGTGTTACCGCTGGATGGATAACCTCGATCAACCTGCTGGACCTCACCACCCAGGAGTTCGTGAAGGGCCTGCAGGAGTTCTACCGCTTCAAGGACGTCTGGTTTGGCCTGGTCAAGAGCGCCAGCTTCGGTGCGGCGGTCGCGCTCATGGGCTGCCTCATGGGGCTCGACGCCAGGGGAGGTGCGGAGGGAGTTGGCGCGGCAACCACCCGCGCCGTGGTTTGGGGCTGCCAGTCGATCCTGGTGCTCGACGCGTTCTGGGCCCTGGTGCTGCTCTAGCCATGATCGAGCTCACCGATGTCCACAAGCGGTTCGGCAGCAACCAGATCCTCAAGGGCCTGAACCTCACGGTTCCGGATCTCGAGAATACGGTCATCATCGGCTACTCCGGCACCGGCAAGAGCGTGCTGCTCAAGTGCATTGTGGGCCTGCTGAAGCCGGAGCAGGGCACCATCGCAGTGGACCACAGGGTCGTCGCCGAGCTCGACCGCGACGAGCTGGCCGAACTTCGAGGCAGGGTGGGGTACGTTTTTCAGTTTGCCGCCCTGTTCGACTCGATGACGGTGGAGGAAAACCTCCTTCTCGCGCTCCGGCGCCGGGGCCTGACCGAGGACGAAATGCAGGAACGGGTGCGCGAGGCGCTCGACATGGTTCGGATGTCGGGCACCGAGTCCAGGTACCCGGCCGAATTGTCCGGCGGGATGCGGAAGCGCGTGGGACTGGCGCGGGCCATGGCGCTGCGCCCGGCGCACATACTTTATGATGAACCGACCACCGGCCTCGATCCGGTGACGTCGGCGGTGATGAACCAGCTGATGATCCGCACCCGCGACATGGGCGTGACGGGAGTGGTGGTGACCCACGACATGAAAAGCGCCTTTGCCGTCGCCGACCGGATAGCGATGCTGTATGAAGGGACCATTCGCCAGGTGGGCACCGTGGACGAGATGCGCAACAGCGACGACCCCATAGTTCGTCAGTTCATCGAAGGTCGACCGGAGCCGGAGGCTACGACGTGAAGCGCAAGAACGAGTTCGCTGTCGGCGCCGCGGTGCTGGGCGCCGTTGCGGTGGTGGTGGCGGGTGCGCTCTGGCTCAGCAACGCCGACCTTCGTGGCGAGAACGAGACCCGGGTCGCACGCTTCCGCTCGGTGGACGGCCTTTCGGTGGGCAATGCCGTGACGCTCCGGGGGGTCGAGGTGGGGAAGGTGGTCGCGATCCGCCTCGCCAGCGGCGGCTGGGTCGAGGCCGACTTCTCGATCGAGAAGTCGGTGGAATTGCCGGAACAGCCCGCCGTGATTGCAGCGTCCGCCAGCCTCTTCGGTGGATGGTCGGCCAACATCATTTCGCTCGAGCCGCTGCCTGACGATCCCAATGTCAGGAGCGAGCTGCTGGCCGCCAACGCCCAGGGTGGCGACATCTGGCCCGGTGCCACGCTGCCGGACATTGGCCAGCTGACCGCCGAGGCCAGCCGAATCGCCAGCGACGTCACCGAGATCACCACAAGGATCCAGGGCGCGTTCGACAGCACCGCGCTCAAGGAGTTCCGCCAGAGCGTGCTCGACCTCGCGGCCATCTCCAGCCGGCTGGTCACCTTCACCCAGGACCAGGCGGAGCGGATCGACCGGGTGGGTGCCGATGCCGAGGTTACCGCCAACGCCTTTGCCAGCGTAGCGCGAAACCTCGACCAAACCGTCCAGCGAATCGATTCCGCGACCGCAGGGGGCCAATTCACCACCATCCTGAATGACGGCGCCTCTGCCGCGACCGACCTCAGGGCGGCGTCGGGAGACTTCCGCGAGGTCATGTCCGCGCTGAGCGACAACCAGGCCAGCATGGTGCGGGTGCTCCAGAGCCTCGACTCGCTGCTGGTTGGGGTCCAGGCTGGTGACGGTACGCTGGGCCTGCTCGCGACCGACTCGACGCTCTATCGCGAGACCGCCCAGACAATGCGGCAGTTCCGCGAGCTCCTCGCTGACTTCCAGGCCCATCCACGCAAGTACATCAAGGTGTCGGTGTTCTAGTGAGCAGGCGCCGTCCCGAGATCGAAGTCAGCGCCGGCGGCGTGGTTTACCGCAGGGAGCCCTCGGGTGCCGTGCGATACCTGCTCATTCGCGATCCTTATACCCACTGGGGCCTCCCCAAGGGTCACCTCGAGGACGACGAGACACCGGCCGAGGCCGCGCTGCGCGAGACCGCCGAGGAGACCGGGCTCGAGCAGCTGGAGCTCAGGGGTCCCATACGCGTCATCGACTGGCATTTCCGCTTCCGCGGCCGCTCGATCCACAAGTTCTGCCATTTCTTCCTGGTCGAATCCCCAGGCGGTGACTGCACGCCCCAGCACGACGAGGGCATCACCGACTTTCGCTGGTTGCCGCTGGACGAGGCGCTCACCACCCTGTCGTATGACAACGCGCGCGGAGTGCTCAAGCGCGCCGGCGAGATGGTCCGCACCCTGGTCGCGATGGGCGCCGGGAGGCCCAGCCGAAGCTCCGAACCCGCCCAGGGCTGAGCATGGCTGCCGTCGGGGCTCTCCTCGATCGCGGCCCGGCCCTCACCGCGCTGCG
>CAMLHP010000229.1 GCA_946479805.1 uncultured Gemmatimonadota bacterium
GGTTGCCGTGGCGGTTGGGCTGCTGGGCGTGTGGATGCTGGTCCGCGCCGCATGACCCCCGCAATGATTGCATTGACCTTGGTCGTGGTGCTCATGGCGGCGGTGGCCACCGCCGCGGCAATCGGCGCGCATCGCTGGACGATGGGAACCCGGGAACTCCGGGCCCGGTTGGACGCCGCCCGCATGCCTGTGAGCCCGCGGACCGTCGATTTCGGCGAACTCGAGGGATTGCCGCCGCCGGTTCAGGCCTATTTCCGCGGCGTGCTTGCGGAGGGCCAGCCCATGGTGTCAGGCGTCCACATGCGCCATAAGGGCACCTTCAACATGGGCGACGGTGCCGACCAGTGGAAACAGTTCACCTCGGACCAGAAGGTCGTGACCCAGCGGCCCGGGTTTGACTGGGACGCTCGCATTGCATTGATGCCGGCGGTTTCGGTGCGGGTCCACGACGCCTACGTCGCTGGCGAAGGGCTGCTCCAGGCGTCGCTGCTCGGCATCGTCCAGCTGGCCAGCATGCGCGGGAACGATGACATGGCAGAGGGGCAATTGATGCGGTACCTGGCCGAGGCTCCCTGGTACCCTACCGGACTGCTGCCCAGCCAGGGCGTGCACTGGGAACCCGTCGATGACCGTTCGGCCCGGGCCACCCTGACCGACGGGAATGTCACCGCCACCCTGCTGTTCCGGTTCGCCGAGGTGGGGACAATCGAGTCAGTTCGCGCGGACGCCCGCGGCCGGACCGTGAAGGGCGAGATCATTCCGACGCCGTGGGAGGGCCGGTTCTGGAGCTACGACCGGCGCGACGGAATGCTCGTGCCGCTCGAAGGAGAAGTATCGTGGCTTCTGCCAGCAGGCCCCGCACCCTATTGGCGGGGAAGCATCGCCGACATTACCTATCTGCTCGCAGAATGAGCTCCTGGTCCCCGGTAAGTCCAGCCGCCTAGCCGCCCAGCCGTCCAGCCGTCCAGCCGTCTATCCGTCTATCCGTCTATCCGTCTATCCGCCTAGCCAGCTATCCGTCCATCCGTCTACTCTTCGCCCATGCCACGCACCCTCATAGCACTCCTGATGCTGCTCCCGTCCGTGCTCGTCGCCCAGCAGCCCTACGCTCGCGCTCGCGCTCGCGACCTGGGCTTGGCGCCCGGCCGACTCGCACCTGGCGCCCGCAACGCCATCACCGACGTTGCCGGCGTAAGGGTCGGTCATGCCACCGTCATCGCCGGCGACTCCATCCGTACCGGTGTCACCGCCATCCTGCCCCACGGCGAGAACCCGTTCTTCTCTCGCGTGCCCGCCGCGATCGTGGTTGGCAATGGATTCGGGAAGCTGGTCGGGAGCACCCAGGTCAACGAACTGGGGGAGCTGGAGACTCCCATTCTGCTGACCTGCACCCTCTGCGTCTGGCGCGCAGCTGACGCCCTGGTCGGGTGGATGCTGGAGCAGCCCGGCATGGAGGGCATCCGTTCCATCAACCCGGTCATCGGCGAAACCAACGATGGCGGCCTCAACGCCATCCGCTCCAGGCCCATCACCGCCGAGCATGTGCGCGCCGCGCTGGCTGCTGCCGACACCGGTACTGTCGCTGAGGGCAGTGTCGGTGCAGGCACCGGGACAGTCGCCTTTGGCTGGAAGGGAGGCATCGGCACTTCGTCCCGGCTGCTATCCGGGCGTCAGGGCGGCTGGACCGTGGGCGTGCTGGTGCAGTCCAATTTCGGCGGTGCGCTCACCATGGGTGGCGTGCCGTTCTGGCGCGAACTCCGGCCGGGACAGGAACGAGGACGCCGCGCCGACGGCTCGATAATCATCGTGGTTGCCACCGACGCGCCCCTGTCCGACCGCAACATCGAGCGGCTCGCCAAGCGCACTCTCATGGGACTCGGCCGCACCGGAGCCTACGCCTCCAATGGCTCGGGCGACTACGTGATAGCGTTTTCGACAAGTCCGGCGGTGCGCCGGAATCGGCAGGCATCCGAGGAGGACGCGCGACTTGCGACTCGTGACTCGCGACTCGTGACCAACGACGACATGTCCCCCCTCTTCGAGGCCGCCGCCGAGGCCACCGAGGAAGCAGTGCTCAATTCGCTGTTTCAGGCAACGACTGTCGAGAGCCGCGGCGGGCGGGTCGAGGCGATACCGCTGGACCGCGTCCGCGAACTGCTCAAGCCCTGAACTCCTTGTCCGCCTCTCGCGCCCGGCTGCTGCTGGTTGTCGCCGCCGTGCTGTTCTCCACCGGCGGCGCCGCCATCAAGGCCACGACGTTCACCGGTTACCAGGTCGCCTCGCTCAGGTCCGGCATAGCGGCGCTGACGCTCCTTCTGCTCATCCCTGCCGCTCGGCGCGGCTGGACCTGGAAGACCTTCGCGGTTGGCGTCACCTACGCGGCCACTCTTTTTCTCTTTGTGGTGGCAAACAAGCTCACCACCTCGGCAAACACCATCTTCCTCCAGAGCACCGCACCGCTCTACCTGCTGGTGCTGGCACCCTGGCTGCTCAAGGAACCGCTCCGCCTCAAGGACGTCTGGTTCATGCTCGCTGTCGGGGTGGGGCTCGCGCTCTTCTTCGTGACGCGGGATGCACCGATGGCCACCGCGCCCGACCCCTACACCGGCAACGTCCTGGCCGCCATCTCGGGAGTCACCTGGGCGCTGACCCTGATGGGACTCCGCTGGCTCGGCTCAACCGACGGCGGCGACTCCCAGTACCCGGCCATGGTGGCCGGGAACGCCCTGGTGTTCCTGGTGGTGCTGCCCATGGCACTACCGCTCACCGACGTCGGACCGCTCGACTGGACCGTGATCATCTACCTCGGCGCAATCCAGA
Organism: uncultured Gemmatimonadota bacterium; assembly: GCA_946479805.1. The sequence goes on from CAMLHP010000229.1 coordinate 2,821, forward strand.
TCGGCCTCGCCTACATGATCCTGGCACGGGGCATCCGCGAGGTGCCGGCGGTGGAAGCGTCGATCATCCTGCTGGTGGAGCCGGCTCTCAACCCGCTCTGGGCCTGGGGCATCCACGGAGAGGTGCCCAGTGTCCTGGCTCTCACGGGCGCCGGAATCATCTTTGGGTCGACGGTGCTGAGATCCGTGCTGGAGAGTCGAGAACTGAGAG
>CAMLHP010000230.1 GCA_946479805.1 uncultured Gemmatimonadota bacterium
CCAAGCGTGAACAGAAACGTCGCCCCCTCGCCCGGCCTCGCCTCCGCCCAGATCCTGCCCCCGTGCCGGTGGATCACCCGTTGCGCCGTGGCCAGCCCGATCCCCGACCCCGGGAACTCGGCCGCGCGATGCAGCCTTTGGAACGGCCCGAACAGCCGTCCGGCGTAGCCCATGTCGAAGCCCACCCCGTTGTCCTTCACGAAGTACGCCCGTTCCCCGTCCCGCTGCTCGGCCCCGAACTCGATTACCGGCTCCCTGCTCGGACCGGTGAACTTCCACGCGTTCTGCAGCAGGTTCTCCAGCGCAATCCTGAGCAGCCGCCCGTCTCCCTGCACCACCACCCCGGGCCGCACCCGCGCCGTCACCTTCCGCGAGGGCTCCGCCTCCCGCATCCGGCCCAGCGCCAGGTCCGCCAGCGCACTCAGGTCCACTTCCTGCCGCCGCATCTCCGCGCTGGTCACCCGGCTCAGGTGCAGCACATCGTCGATCAACTGCCCCATCTGCCTTACGCTCTCGCGGATGTTGCCCAGGAAACGGTCCGCGGTCGGATCGCCGCCGGACTTGTCAGTCAGCGCCCGCGCGAAGCCGTCCACCCTCCTGAGCGGCGCACGGAGGTCGTGCGACACCGCATAGCTGAAGCTCTCCAGCTCCCGGTTCTTGTGCTCCAGCTCCCTGATCAGCACTCGCTGCTCGGCGGCCAGGGCCCGCGCCTCCTCTTCCCGCACCCGCAGCCGGTCAGCCTGATGCACCATCTGGGCGTTCTTCCGGGCAAGATCCACGAACACCGACACCTTCGACCGGACGAACTCCGGCACTATCGGCTTGACCAGGTAGTCCACCGCGCCCACGGCATATCCCCGCATCGCCATGGTCGCGCTTCGGTCCACCCCGGTGAGGAAGATGATCGGCGTGTCGCGCGAGCGCTCCCGCTCCCGGATCAGCGCCGCGGTTTCGAACCCGTCCATGTCCGGCATCTTGACGTCCAGCAGGATCACCGCGAAGTCCCGCTCCAGCAGGTGCTTCAGCGCCTCCCGCCCGGACTTCGCCGCCACCACCTCGGCGCCGAGATCCGCCAGCATGGCATCCATGGCGACCAGCATGTCCGGCTGATCATCCACGATCAGGATTGCAATCGAACTTCGACCGCCCTGACCGCCTTGACCGCCTTGACCGCCCTGACCGCCCTGACCGCCCTCGCTGGTCACCGGTGCAGCCACACCCTGAGCAGCGACAGCAGCTGGTCCGTGTCCACGGGCTTGGCTATGTAGTCCACCGCGCCCGCCTCGATGCTCTTCTCCCTGTCGCCCTTCATTGCCTTGGCCGTCACTGCGATCACCGGCAGTTGCCGGAACTTGGGCTGCTCCCGTATGGCCCGGGTTGTTTCATAGCCGTCCATCTCCGGCATCATCACGTCCATCAGCACAATATCGATGCCGGGCACCTCCTTCAGCCGCTGCAGCCCCTCGGCGCCGCTCTCGGCGTGCACCACGTTCATGCCGTTGCGTTCCAGCAGTGTCGTTAGCGCGAAGATGTTGCGCACGTCGTCGTCCACGATCAGCACGCTCTTGCCTGCAAGTGCCGGGTCCCGCTGGCGAGATTGCTCCAGCATCTTCCGCCGGGACGCCGGCAGCACGCCCGGCGCCCGGTGCAGGAACAGCGACGTGTCATCCAGCAGCCGCTCGGGCGAGCGCGCATCCTTGATCACCACGGACTCGGCCAGCCGCCTGAGTTCAGTCTCCTCGGTGCTCGAGAGCGACTTGCCGGTATAGACCACCGTTGGCAGCCGGCGCAGGCCCACTTCACTCTTCACCCGCTTCACCAGCTGGAAGCCGGTCATGTCGGGCAGCCCCAGGTCCAGCACCATGCAGTCGAACTGCCTGCCCTGCAGCTGGCTCAGCGCCTCTGCCCCGGTACCCACCGCCGTTGTCTCGAGGTCCTCGCCCGCCAGCAGCGTGGTGATGCTTTCCCGCTGGGCCTTGTCGTCTTCCACCACCAGCAGCCGCTTCACCGGCCGGTCCACGAAGTCAGTCAGGGACCTGAGCGACGCAGCGATCGAATCCCGGCTGGCTGGCTTGGTGAGAAAGTCAATTGCGCCCAGCCTGAGTCCTCGCTGCCAGTTCTCCTCCACCGATATCACGTGCACCGGAATGTGCCGGGTCGCCGGGTCGTGCTTCAGCCGGTCGAGAATGGTCCATCCGTCGGCATCCGGCAGCCGAAGGTCCAGTGTCACCGCGGTGGGCATGTATTCGCGGACCAGAGCCAGCGCCTGGTCGGCTCGCTGCGCCACGATCCCCTTGTAGCCATGCTCCCGCGCGAGGTCCAGCAGGATCTGCGCGAACGCAGGATCGTCCTCGGCGATGAGCAGCGTCCGGTCTCCCGGCACGATCGCCTCGCGATCGTCGCTGATGCTGCGCTCCACTGTCGGCAGGATCGAGAAGCGGCTGCCCAGCGGCACCTTCGGCGCGCCATTGCCGTCCTGGGCCGGCTCCCGGGCCGGAGCATCCTCCCGCTCCAGCGGGAACGCCGCCGGCAGGTAGAGCGTGAATGTGCTCCCCTCGCCGGGCTCGCTCTCCAGCCGGATCTCCCCGCCCAGGAGCCGCGCGATCTGGCGGCTGATCGACAGCCCCAGTCCGGTGCCGCCGTACTTCCGGCTGGTGGTGCCATCGCCCTGCTGGAACGCCTCGAAGATCACCGCATGCTTGTCGCGCGAGATCCCGATGCCGGTGTCGGTCACACTGAATGCGATGACCGCTTCCGCGGCGTCCAGCTCCGGCTGCTCCGGGCTCCATCCCTCAGTAGCCACCCGCGCACGCAGCGACACCGACCCCCGCTCGGTGAACTTGAAGGCATTGGAGAGCAGGTTCTTGATGACCTGCTGCAGCCGCTTGGCATCGGTCTGCACCGCCGTCGGCAGCCCGTCTTCCAGCTCCACGCTGAAGTCGAGGTGCTTGAGGTCCGCCATC
>CAMLHP010000231.1 GCA_946479805.1 uncultured Gemmatimonadota bacterium
CAAGTACGAGAAGAAGGTCTACACCCTGCCCAAGGCGCTGGACGAGCAGGTGGCCAGGCTTCATCTCGACAAGCTGGGCGTGAAGCTCACCCAGCTGTCACCGTCCCAGGCGTCGTATATCGGTGTGCCGGTGGAGGGGCCGTACAAGCCGGAGCATTACCGTTACTAAGCGGTAAGGCGGTAGGGCGGTAGGGCGGTAGGGCGGTATGTCCTGGCGGTGGCCGCGAGCGCCGATGTCTCCTGGAGGCGGCGTAGCGGCCTATCGCCCAAGGCGAACGAAGTTCGCCGCCGCCGAGCCGCCGGAAGGAGACTCGGCGGGAGCGGCCCTGGGTCGGCACACGCAAGGTTGCAACGATATAGGGGAGGGGGGTATATTCGGGCAGGAGGTTAACCAATGTCCGACTTTATCGTCATTCTCCTCGCGCTCGCCGCCATCGCCTGGGTCAACTGGTACTTCTTCGTTGCCTCGCGCCGAGGCGGTGTAAGCGCCACTCAGCAGGGCGGAGTCCAGGAAGCCCTGATCGTCGTAAAGGGCGGCTACCAGCCGTCCACCGTCCGTATCGCAGCCAACCGCCCCACCCGCCTGATCTTCGACCGCCAGGAAGACTCGAGCTGCACCGAGGAGGTCGTTCTCCCCGGCTTCCGGCTCCGCAAGTACCTGCCGGCCCACGAGCAGACCGTCGTCGAACTCCCGCCGGCCCAGCCCGGCGAGCAACCCTTCATGTGCGGCATGAGCATGGTGCACGGCCGCCTGATCGTCGAATGACCATGACTGAACATGCCACGCTCGATGTCACGGGCATGCACTGCGCCGCCTGCCAGGGCCGGGTGCAGCGCGCGCTTGAGACCACGCCCGGAGTAGCCTCCGCCAGCGTCAACCTGATGACCGGCAACGCCACCATCGACTACGACCCCGACGCCACAACGCTCGAAGCCCTGGCCGACGTCGTTCGCTCCACCGGCTACGAAGCGTCCATCCCCGAGCCCGACAGGACCGACCACGACGAGCAGGCCGCGCGGGATGCCGCCGCCGAGGCCGAGTTCCGGGACCTGAAAACCAAGGCGATCGTGAGCCTCGTGGCCGGCGCCGTCGCCATGCTGGTGTCCATGCCGCTCATGGCCGGCGGGTCCCATGGCAGCACTACCGACCCGTTCATGTCGTGGGTCATGCGCTGGCTGAGCCCGCCGCTCGAGGCGGCGTTCCCGTTCCTTTATGCCGCGCCCGAGTCCCTGCTGCTGGGCATCCTGCTGGTGCTGACAGTCTTCGTGATGGCCTGGGCCGGCCGCCACTTCTACACCCGCGCGTGGTCCGCCTTTCGCCACCACTCGGCGGAGATGAACACGCTGATAGCTGTGGGCACCGGCGCCGCCTTCCTCTATTCCGTGGTGGCCACCTTCGCGCCGTCGCTCTTCACCAGCAGGGGCGTCCCCGCGGATGTGTACTACGAGGCGGTGATCATCATCATTGCGCTCATCCTGGTGGGCAACGCCCTCGAATCCCGCGCCAAGCGCAACACCGCCTCCGCGCTCCGCGGCCTCATCTCGCTCCAGCCCGCCACCGCGCGGGTGCTGCGGAACGGCACCGAGGTGGACGTGCCGGTGGCAGAGGTCCACAGCGGAGATACCGTGGTGGTGCGGCCGGGAGAGCGGATCCCTGTCGATGGCACCATCATCCAGGGCAGCAGCGCCGTGGACGAGAGCATGCTCACCGGCGAGTCGCTCCCTGTCACTCGGCAGGAAGGCGACCACGTCATCGGCGCCACCATCAATGGCACGGGCTCCTTCCAGCTCCGCGCTACCACACTGGGTCAGGCCAGCACCCTCGCCCGGATCGTCCGCCTGATGCGCGAAGCCCAGGGCACCCGCGCCCCGATCCAGAGGCTGGCCGACCGGATCAGCGCCATCTTCGTCCCGGTGGTCATATCCATCGCCATCGCGACCTTCGCCGTCTGGTATGTGGCCGCCGATGCCGCGCCGGTGGTCCGCGGCTTTGCCGCGGCGGTAGCCGTGCTGATCATCGCCTGCCCCTGCGCCATGGGGCTCGCCGTGCCCACGGCCGTGATGGTGTCGACCGGGCGCGGGGCCGAGCTGGGCGTGCTGATCAAGGGTGGCGAGGCGCTGGAGCGGGCCGGCAAGGTGGATACCGTTGTGCTCGACAAGACCGGAACCGTCACCGTCGGTTCGCCCGCGGTCACCGATATCGTACCGGCTCGCGGCTGGAACGAGGACGAGCTGCTTCGCGTGCTGGCCTCGCTCGAGCGCGGATCCGAGCATCCGCTCGCCTCGGCCATAATCGAAGAGGCGCGGTCGCGCGGACTCGAGCTTTCCGAAGCGAAGGACTTCGATGCGGTCACCGGCAAGGGAGTGACTGGCGTAGTGGATGGCCACAAGGTTGCCGCCGGCAACGACAAGCTGGTGACTCCCCTGGACACGATCACCGTGCCCGACGCCCGTACCATCATCCATGTCGCGGTGGATGGCCAGCCCGCCGGTGCGGTGGCGGTGGCCGACCCCATCCGCGATACCTCGGCGGCTGCGGTGCGCCGCCTGCGTGAGCTTGGAATGGACGTCGTGATGCTCACCGGCGACAACGAGCGCACCGCGCGCGCCATTGCGGCCGAAGCGGGGATCGAGCGGGTCGTTGCCGGCGTGCTGCCCGAGGGCAAGGTGGATGAGGTCAAGCGGCTGCAGGCCGAAGGGCGCACCGTGGCAATGGTGGGCGACGGCATCAACGACGCGCCGGCGCTGGCCCAGGCCGACATCGGAATCGCCATGGGCACCGGCGCCGACATCGCCATGGACGCGGGAGACGTCACGCTGATGCGGGGAGGGCTCGATGCCGCGGTCGATGCCATCCTGCTGTCGCGCCGGACCATGCGCACCATGAAGCAGAACCTGTTCTGGGCCTTCATCTACAACGTGGTGGG
>CAMLHP010000232.1 GCA_946479805.1 uncultured Gemmatimonadota bacterium
TTCATGGCCAAACTCCTCACCCCGAAGCTCCTCCTCCGAGGGTTCGGTTTCTTCGCCCTCGCGTCGGCGGCCGGCTTCATCGCGGTGCTGATCTACGGCGACAATCTGGGAGCCTTCTTCCGTGGCCTTGTCGGGGTCCACTGGGGCTGGATCCTTGTGGGCCTGGTGCTGTCGTCCGCCGACTGGTTCGGCGGAGGGTTCCGTCTCTGGGTCATCGCCCGTCAGTTGATGCCCAGCCCGTCGCTGAGGGGCACCATCATGGCCGGCGGGATGAGCGCATTCGCTGCCGCAATCACGCCCTTCCAGTCCGGTGCGGCGCCGATGATGATCTACGCCATGCGCCGCTATGGAATTCCCCTCTCGGTCGCGGCCACCAGCACACTCATGGGTTTCGTCGGCACCGTTGGGTTCTTCGCCATCGCCGGCCCCATCGCGGTCTTCGCTGGCGCTGGCCAGTCCCTGGGAAGCCGCGGTGACCTGTTCGGGCTTTCCCTCTACGACCTGTTTCTCGGCAGTCTCTCCATCTTCGCGGGGATCGGTGTCTTCCTGGTGATGGTGATGGTCTTTCCCAGCCTGATCCGAAACCTTCTGCAGCGGCTCTCTGGCTGGCTTGGCCGCCGCCGCCCCCAGTGGGCCGACCGGGTCAAGAAATTCCAGGACGGAATCGAGGAAGCCCACAGCCATCTGGTGCGGCTCAATTCCCCCCGTGGCTGGATGGCGATCGTCGCTTGCACCTTGCTCTCAGGGGTGTCCCATGCCAGCAAGCTGCTCGGCGGCTACGTCGCGCTCCGCGCGGTGGGCATCCATATCAACTTCGTCGACGTGCTGCTGCTGCAGACCCTGATCACGTTCCTGCTCTACTTTGCGCCGACCCCCGGAGGGTCCGGCATCGCCGAAGTGATGTCCACCGCGGTCATGGCCGTCTACGTGCCCAAGGCGGTGCTTCCGCTCTACACCCTTATCTGGCGGTCGATACTGAGCTGGTTCACCGTCGCCGTCGGTGCCTTCATCTTCAGTCACTGGGTGCGCCAGGGCCTGAGGGGCATCGCCATGCAGCCCACTGCGGAGGCTGTCCCTGTGCCAGCGGCAGAGCGCCCCGCGTGAGCGCCGAAGAGGAACCGCTCGGCAGGGCCTTCGACGCCCGCCTCTTTCGCCGGCTGCTCGGGTTCCTGCGCCCCCACTCCCTGCTCGCGCTGGCAGCGCTGGTGCTGCTGCTCGGTGTCGCCGTGCTCACCCTGGTGCCTCCCTGGCTCACCCAGAGGGCGCTGGACCGCGCCATTCCCGCCGGCGACTATCAGCTGCTCACCGTGCTGGCACTGGTTTATCTCGGCTCCATGCTGCTCGAGTTCGCGGCCGAGTATGCGCAGACGCTGCTCACCACCACCATCGGGCAGCGGGTGATGATTGACCTTCGGCTCAGGGTCTTCGAGCACCTCCAGCGGCTCGACATCGCCTACTTCGACAGGAACCCGGTCGGCAGGCTGATGACCCGCGTCACCAGTGACATCGAGACCCTCAACGAGCTGTTTTCCTCGGGCCTCGTGACCGTCTTCGGCGACATCTTCGTGCTGGTGGCCATCAGCGGGATGATGCTTGCCATGGACTGGCGCCTCGCGCTGGTCGCCTTCGCCGTGATGCCGCTGATGTGGCTGACTGTCACGATCTTCCGGAAGCGCGTGCGCGAGGTCTTTCGCGAAATTAGGGTGCGGCTGGCGCGGCTCAACGGCTTCCTGCAGGAGCATCTCAGCGGCATGCGGGTGGTGCAGCTCTTCGGGCGACAGGCCGCATCCCGCTGCGAGTTCGAGGAGCTGAACCGCGACCACCTCGACGCCCATCTTCGGTCCATCACCATCTACGCCATCTTCTTCCCGGTGGTCGAATTTCTCTCGAGCCTCGCGCTGGCGCTGCTCATCTGGTATGGCGGGCTGCGCTCACTGGACGGCACGCTGACAGTGGGGCTTCTCGCCGCCTTCATCCAGCTGACCCGCCGGTTCTTCCAGCCGCTGCAGGACCTGTCGGAGAAGGTCAACCTCCTGCAGGGAGCCATGGCGTCGAGCGAGCGCGTCTTCGAGCTGCTGGATGAACCGGTGCGAATCGCCGGCGCCGAAGATGCCGTTCCGCTCCCCCAGCCGGTTCGCGGCGAAGTGGCCTTCGAGGATGTCTGGTTCCGTTATTCGGAAGACGGACAATGGGTGCTCAAGGGCGTGTCTTTCAGCGCCTCGCCGGGGCACACGGTGGCGCTGGTGGGTCATACCGGTGCAGGGAAGACCACCATCATCAATCTCCTGCTCAGGTTCCACGAGCCCCAGCGCGGCAGGATCACGGTGGATGGAATCGACATCCGACAGCTCTCCCTTTCGGACCTGCGCGGCCTTATCGGATACGTGCAGCAGGATCTCTTCCTCTTCACCGGCGACATACTCCACAACCTTGTCCTCGACTCCGGCATAGGGCCCGAGGCGGCCCGGGCTGCGGCCCATGACGTGGGTGCCGACAGGTTCATCGACCGGCTGCCCCAGGGCTATGGCCACGTGCTGGGGGAGCGGGGCAGGAGCCTCAGTGTGGGAGAGCGCCAGCTTCTGTCCTTCGCCAGGGCGCTGGCCCGGAATCCGGTCATCCTGGTTCTGGACGAGGCCACCAGCTCGGTTGACACCGAGGCTGAGTTCCAGATCCAGGCCGCCATAGCCCGGCTCATGGCTGGCCGCACCTCGCTGGTGGTGGCTCACCGGCTGAGCACGGTCCTCAACGCCGACGAGATACTGGTTCTCCACCGGGGCGAGGTAAGGGAACGCGGCACCCACCGGACCCTGCTGGCCTCCGGCGGGCTCTATCACAGGCTCTACCTGCTCCAGCTGGGTCCGGAAACCGAGAGGAGAAGCGCCTGAACCCTTTCTCGCTCGCCAGCCCAGCCGCT
>CAMLHP010000233.1 GCA_946479805.1 uncultured Gemmatimonadota bacterium
CCCGCAGATGACTGCGCGTTACGCGCAGGTAATTCTCCCGCTCCCGCTCGACGCTCCCTACACCTACAGCATTCCCGCCGCGCTCGAGCCCCTGGTCGTTCCGGGGGCCCGGGTGCGGGTGCCGGTCAGGAACCGCACCCTGACCGGAATCGTGGCCGGCCTCGGTGCCGACGCGCCCACCGGAAAGATCCGGGACATCAGTGCGGCGATGGACGAGCCGCCCGCGCTCTCGGAACTGCTGCTCGCCACCGCGAAGTGGATGGCCGGCTACTACGCCGCCCCGCTCGGCCTTGCGGTGCGCGCGCTGCTCCCGGCCGCCCTCTGGGGCGGGGAGCGCGGCGGGCCGCTCGAGGAGCGGGTGCTGGCGCTTTCGGGTGATGTCCCCACGCTGGTGGAGCGCGACTCGCTCTTCGGCCGCCGCAAGCGCCAGCGCGAACTGTATGAAGCGGTCGAAGCGCTGGGGGGCGCAGCACCGGTGCGGCATCTGGAGCAGCAGCTGGGGTTCAGCCCCGCGCTGGTACGAGCCCTCGCAGGCACCGGCCTCGCGCGCATCGAGACCACCCGCGCCTGGCGCGATCCGTTCCGCGACCTTCCCGCGACGCCTCCCCCGTTGCCCTCGCCCAGCCAGGACGACGCCATAGCCGCGATCCAGGCGCTTGAACCGGGTGGCGGCGCCGTGCTCTTCGGCGTCACGGGGAGCGGCAAGACCCTGGTGTACATCGAGGCTGTGCGGCGGGTGCTGGATGCTGGCGGCGGCGCGATAGTCCTCGTGCCCGAGATTGCGCTGACGCCCCAGACGGTGAGCCGGTTCCGGGGAGCGTTTGGGGAACTGGTGGCGGTGCTTCACAGCGGGCTCTCTGACGGCGAGCGGGCCGATGCCTGGCAGCTGCTGCGCGACGGGCACCGGCGGGTGGCCGTCGGCGCACGCTCTGCGATCTTCGCGCCGGTCGAGCGCCTTGGCATCGTGGTCGTGGACGAGGAGCACGAGGCCAGCTACAAGAACGGCGAGACCCCCCGCTATCACGCGCGAGACGTGGCCGCGGTGCGTGCAAGGCTCGAGGGTGCGAGGCTGGTACTCGGCAGCGCCACTCCGTCGCTGGAGTCGATGGAACAGGTGGCTGAGGGCAGGCTGTCGCTGCTGAGCCTCAACCAGCGGATCGAGGCCCGTCCGATGCCCCCGGTCGAGTTGGTGGACCTCCGCTCGGCTCCGCTGGTGCGGGAAACGGCGCCGGTGCCATGGTCGGAGCAGCTGGACGAAGAAGTGTCGGCGGCGCTCAGGCGGGGCGAGCAGGTGATTCTGCTCCTCAACCGGCGGGGCTTCGCCAACTTTCTCCAGTGCCGCAGCTGCGGCGAGGTTGAGGACTGTCCCAACTGCAGTGTGGCGCTCACCGTTCATCACGGACCCGAGGTGCTGCGCTGCCATCACTGCGGACACGAGGAGCGGGTGCCCATTGCATGCCCGGCCTGCGGCGGATCAGTGCAGCAGATGAGGGGCGTTGGCACCCAGCAACTGGAGGCCATGCTGGCGCAGCGCTTTCCCGAGGCCCGGCTGGCGCGCATGGACCTCGATACCACCAGCTCCCGCTGGGCGCACCACCGAATTCTTTCGGCGGTGGAACGGGGCGAGGTGGACCTGCTGATCGGGACCCAGATGATCGCGAAGGGGCTCGACTTTCCCAACGTGACGCTTGTGGGAGTGGTCGATGCCGACACCGCGCTGTACCTGCCCGACTTCCGCGCGGCCGAGCGAACCTACCAGCTGCTGGCGCAGGTGGCGGGGCGTGCCGGACGGGGACCGCGCGGAGGCAAGGTGCTGGTGCAGACCCGTTCACCACAGCACCATGCGCTCACCTTCGCGGTGCGGCACGATACCGACGGATTTCTCAGGGCCGAGCGAGAGCTCCGTCGCTCACCGCCGTACCCGCCTGAGGTGGCGCTGGCCAACTACATCGTAAGCGGGCGGGACGAGGAGGCAGTTCGCCAGTCGGCGCTGGCGCTCGCCGACTGGTGCGCCGACGCCGTGGAGAAGCACGGCATTGGCGTGACGCTGCTAGGCCCGGCGCCCTGCCCGCTGGCCCGGGTCAAGGAACGGTGGCGTTGGCACCTGGTGGTCAAGGGCCCCGGCGCCGAAGTGGGGCGGCTGGTGCGCGGTTCGCGCAAGCTGCTGCGCCAGCTGCGCGGGGCCGTGGCGGTGACGGTGGACCGGGATCCGGTGAACATGGCATAGGGCATAAGGCATGCTGCTCCGGCATCACGCTCCTTCCAGTCTCATCTCCACTGTCCAGAATCTGAGGGTTGACAGCGAACGACGGGCAGCGTTACCGTGGCTATAGCAGTTCCCGCCACTCGCCGTTTCCGCATTGGAGTTCCCATGCCACGTACGGGCTCTCGGCCCCGTGTAGTCGTGCCCATCGTCGCGTTCCTGGCTCTGGCTGCGGCCTGTTCCAATGCTGCGACGGACCGCGAGCTGGCCCGCATCAGCAGCCGACTGGACAGTTTCGCCGTGACGCTCACAGCGGTTACGACGGCACTGAATCGAGGATCCGGTCCCACCGGACCGACCTCGGTGACAGTTGGCGCGCAAGGCGCAGCCAGTCTCGGTCTCGCAACCGCTCCAGTCACAATCGTTGAATTCACCGACTATCAGTGCCCCTTCTGCGCACGGCACGCCACCGAAACACTCGACTTCCTCAAGCGCGAGCACATCGAGCCTGGCAAGGTGCGCTATGTGATTCGCGACCTTCCCTTGACCGAGCTTCATCCGATCGCTGCCCGCGCTGCAGAGGCCGCACGCTGTGCGGGAGCACAATCCGAGTCGGCATACTGGGCCTACCATGATGCTCTCTTCGAGGCGCAGAAGGGCCTCGCGGACAGCAGCCTCACGAC
>CAMLHP010000234.1 GCA_946479805.1 uncultured Gemmatimonadota bacterium
GGTGCTGCTCCAGCAGCCGACGGGCATGGGCCAGGTCTTCGGCGCTGGACTGGGCGAGGAGCGGCGCTGGCAGCGCCAGGCAGACCAACGCTGCGGCAAACGAGATGACTCGGATCATTAGCAGAAAGTGGTTAGTGGTTAGTGTCTAGTGGCTGTTCGCGAGTGAACTCGCTGCTCGGCGAGCGTCGCCATGCGGCGACGCCGTACATTTGGCGATCAAGCTGATTCCCGGAGGCGTCGCGCATGGCTCACGCTACGGCCAATCTGGGTCAATTCCGGGTTCAGCTCGAATTCGGGGCAGATGGTCTGGTCGAACTCATAGGGGCCGCCATGCTCCGCATCGGTCCAGGGAAATGTACGGCAGACGTGAGGATAATACGGCATTCCATGGACTACGCACTGGTTGCCCTGGAGGAACACGCAGCGACCCCCGCGGACCCGGGTGCGCCACTCTCCCCAGCGGGTCTGGTAGACAAACCCCTCGCCCCGGTCGGCGATGATGGCCTCGGCTTCCGCATCGGTGACGGTTGCCCCGAAGGCGCAGCAGGCCGAGTCGTGTGGACAGGGAAAGCATGGTAGCGGGGGAAACGACGGCTCGGCGGCTCGGCGGCTCGGCGGCTCGGGAGCAAGTCCAGCGCTCACCGGCTACCTCCGACGAGCTCGACGAGCGGCGGCTCTACCGGCTCGGTGGGAGTCACGCCGATCATGGCCGCGAGCGTGGGGCCCAGAGCGGTAATGCGAACGGGACGGTCGTGGCGAGCTGGTGCGAGACCAGGCGCAACGACGATCAGGGGTACCTCGACATCGACATCCTCAGGAGTGCCGTGATTGGCGCCGCCGCCGCCACTCCAGATGTAGCCCGGCTCGAGTACCGCGACCACCAGCCAGCCGAGATCCGGCGGCAGGTGGCGGCGCCACAGCTCGGCGTGGCGGTTATCCCTCGGCGCGGCCGCGAGGCTCCTGGGGGTCCATGCGTACCGAACCTCGGGCAGCGCACGCAGCTCCGCGGCGATGGTGTCGCTCAGGCTGTCGATGTCGATCCCACGAGCCGAGAGAGCCGCCACATTGGCTGAGAGGAGACCGTACTCGCTGCTGAACTCGAAGGTCGCATTCCAGCGGGATTCCAGCTCACGCCGGAGGCGCGGGACGGTTGCGTTGTCGCGGAAACGGCCAGCAGGCTGACCCAGCACCTCCCGGGAATATTCCGGGATGGAGGGTGTGGCGTGATCTGACGACAGCGCGAATATCGTCCGCTCACGTGGGACCAGGACGTCGAGCGAGTCGAGAAAGCGGCCGAGCCAGCGGTCCAGTCGGACCAGATGATCGTGGATCTCCCGCGAATCAGGACCGAAGTCGTGACCGATGGCATCGGTGGCGGAGAGCGAGACCACCAGCAGGTCGGGGCCTTCGCGCCGGCCCAGCTCTACCTGTCGCACGCCCTCGAGTGCCAGGTCGAGCACCAGTGAATCCATCCACGGGAAATCCACGATGCCGCCTGCCAGGGCCGCGCTGTCGCGCGGGAGGACGTGGGGGAAAGCGACGTCCCGGCCGCCGTTCTCGAAGGCGTAGTCGTCGCGCTCCTCATACCTGCCCTCCGGCAGCAGGAGGTCCCAGGTGGCACCGGCCAGGCGGGCGACCCCGCGGCGAGAGTTCCATGCCACAAGCCAGCCGGGGAGCGAGTCGCGGTACCATCTGCTGGTGGTGAAGGTGCCGTTGTATCCGTACCAGTACACATCTCCCACGGCCTTCCCGACTGGCAGGATCGCACCGCGGTCCTTGCGTGAGACAGACATCACCCTGGTCGCGGAGTCGCGCGCCAGCATCCAGTCGTAGAGCGAAGATCCGCGGAACCTGCGGGGCGAGGCGCCCTGCCGCGCCGAGCCCAGCAGGGGTGAAAGGCCGTCTCCAACGCCTCTCGAGTTGGAGATTATCCCGGTGCTGGCCGGCGGCCGGCCCGATAGCAGGGTGCTGTGTCCCGGCGCCGTCTGGGTGAGGGCGTGTTCCTGCCGGGCGCGGGGGTAGACGACACCGTTGTCGACCAGCCAGCGGAAGCCGCCCTCGAAGTCGCGGTCAAAGCGCGCCAGATAGTCGGGTCGCATCTGGTCGACAACAAGCAGGACGACTAGTGAAGCTGGGCTGCCGTACTGCTCGAGGGCTGGACGGCTATGCGGATCGACGGGTGGACGGATAGACGGGTCGGAGCCCAACAGCAGCGGGAGCATGGCCACGGCGCCTGGGAGATGGCGCGCGCGCGTGTTGAACAAGTGCATGCCCCAAACTAGTGCGAGCCGCCGCGCGACGGCAGGGCGGTTCAGTCCCCGGGCGGAAGGGTTCCGGCAAGCGCGGTGCGGACAATCGCCAGCAGGTCGTCGCGGGTGAAGGGCTTGGCGAGGAGGTGCAGGCCGGGCGGCATGCGCGGACCGGCGCCAAGGGAGCCAGCGTCCTGACCGGAATAGAGCACCACCGGCAGGTCGGCGCGGTCGGCGCGGAGTCGGGTAAGCAGTTCCACTCCGTCACCGTCGCCCAGCGACTGGTCGGTGAGCAGGAGGTCAATCTGTTCCTTTCCGCTGGCCCAGCGCTCATCGGCCTCGCGCACCGAACGCGCATCCAGCACGCTGTATCCGGCGCGGGTCAGGAGCCGGCCGGTGCTGGAGCGCACGGAGTCGTCGTCGTCGACGAGGAGGATAAGTGCCAAGTGCCAAGTGAGAAGTGAGAAGTGAGAAGAGAGAAGGGAGACGCGCTCTCTACACTACCACTGATTTCGGAGAAGCGCGATGTGGAGTGCAGGCCGGCTTGACACATCAATCATCATTGATATATCATGAAGCCTATGCTCCCGCGAAGTGCGGTCGCCGGGCGCCTCTCCGCGCTCGACCGGTT
>CAMLHP010000235.1 GCA_946479805.1 uncultured Gemmatimonadota bacterium
CTTGGTGGTTTCCACGGTTCCCCACCGCGCCGCATAGGTAAAGACGGCCTCGGGCATGTCGGTGTGCACATGGATCTTGAGGAGATCTCCCGCTGATATGGCCACTATCGATCCGCCGAAGCGGTGCATCGCCGCTCGCGCATCGTTGGATGCCGGAAGCGCATCGCCTCTGACCAGCACCTCGGTGCAGTAGCGATAGTCCCGGTCGCTGGCCACCTCGGCGAGGGCCGCGGGCATCAGCACTTCGGCATCCACCACGGTGAGGTCGGCTGGCAGGATCGGGTCGCCCTCGATGTACCGCACCACCCCTTCGACCATCCGCACGAATCCCTTGCCGCCGGCATCCACCACACCGGCCTCCTTCAGCACCGCCATGAGCTCCGGCGTCCTCGCGAGGGCGACTTCCGCCTCGGCCAGCAGCGCGCGCATGAAGTCGGTAATGTCGTCGGTGTTGCGGGCGGCGCGCTCGGCCGCAGAGGCCGATTCGCGGGCGACCGTCAGGATGGTGCCCTCGCGGGGATCGTCGAGTGAGGTCTGGAGCTGGTCGGCGCCCAGACGCAGGGCGCGGGCGATGTCGGTGGGCGATGCCTTGTCGAGCTGGCCCAGGCCGTCGGCGAAACCGAGGAGGAAATGGGCCAGCATCATTCCGGAGTTGCCCCGCGCACCCAGTACGGCGGCGCGGGCGGCGGTGCGGGCGGTATCCGGGAGCGACGCGTCGCCGAGCGCCTGGAGGGCGTCGGCGACGGAGCGGAGGGTCAGGCTGAAGTTGGTGCCGGTGTCACCATCCGGCACCGGAAAGACATTGATGCGGTTGATTTCCTCGCGTCCGGCGGCGACCCAGTCGGACGCGGCGTTCAGCGATCGGGCGAGCCGGGGACCGTCCACATACGAGATGCCGACGGTCATCAGCTTACTCCGCCGGTACGACCGTCACCCGTACTTCGGCAGCCACCTCCGGATGAACGCGCACCGCCACGGCGTGCTCGCCCAGGGTCTTGATGGGATGGGCCAGCTCGACCTTGCGCCGGTCGACCTCGATACCCCTGGCCTTGAGCGCCTCGGCAATGTCCGACGCGGTGATCGAGCCGAACAGCTTGCCTTCCTCACCAGCCTGGCCGGTGAGGGTGAGCGGGGTCTCGCGCAGGCGGGCCGCGAATTCCTCGGCGCCGGACTTCTCGCTGGCGAGGCGTGCGGAACGCGCGCGGCCCTCGGCTTCGATGCGCTTGCGGTTGCCCGCGGTCGCTTCGTACGCCAGGCCCTGCGGCAGCAGGTAGTTGCGGGCATAGCCCGGCCGGACCCGAACCAGCTCACCAGCCTTGCCCACCGACGAGACGTCATCGCGCAGAATCACTTCGATCATGGAACCCCTCCGGTAGCGGCACCTCCGAGGCGCCGTCTGAAATCTATCCAGCTGTCGGCAAGGCCGAGCAGCGCCAGTCCCGAGCCTGCAATGGGCCAGAGCAAGATGGCCACAACTACCAGTATGAACGTCACGTGGCGGGCGGTCCGGCTGGCCGCCGAAGCGTAAACCGCCAGGCCCCGCGCCAGGTACAGCACCCCCACGACCGCCAGCAGGTTCGCGCCCCAGCGGAACAGCGCCAGCCCGGCGACCTCTGCCTGGGCCCGGCCCAGCACCAGCGCGAGACCCAATATCAGCACCCAGGCCGCGTGGTCACTGAAGCGGTACTCGCGGAACCGCTCAGCCGCGGGCGGCAGCGGCGACGAAGCGACCCGCTCGTGCCAGCGCCACGCGATGACCAGGCCGCCGATGGCCTGCAGCACTATCACCGCCGCCAAATAGTGCGCGATGGTGGCGGAACTGTCGCCCAGCGCGCGGAGCTGCTGGACCAGCTCGGGACTGAAGCCTCCAGCAGCGAATGCCGCCGCCTGGCGCTCGAACGACCGGCTCACGGTTGCCGCGAACTCGGCCTCGACCACCGGCCAGGGCTGGCCCAGCAGGGTGGAGCCCGCCAGCGCCAGCAGGAATGCCACGGAAGCCGCGACTACTGCGCGCCCGGCGGGACGGCCGGCGGACCACAGCGCGAGGGCGACGAACAGCCCTCCCGAAACGACGGCCACTGCAGCGGCGAACCCCGAAGACGGCCCGGCCATCGACAGGCTCCAGAGGCTGGCCAGGATGAGCGCCACGCCGAGCCAGAGCCAGTGCCTGAGACCTCTGGGTCCGGCTGCCAGGAGCAGCAGCGCCAGCGGTGCGAACACGAACACCGGTGACGCGAGCACCACGAATCCGGCCAGGAGCAGGAGCAGGCCCCACCCGCGCGCGGGCCGAGGCGCTGCTCCGCCGGGAGTCGTCAGCCTACCTGTCCCTTCACGTACGGCAGCAGCGCGATCTGGCGGGCGCGCTTGATGGCCGTCGAGATCTGCCGCTGGTGGCGGGCGCAGGCGCCCGACAGCCGGCTGGGCAGGATCTTGCCGCGCTCGGTCAGGAACCGCTGCAGGGTCCGCTCATCCTTGAAGTCGACGATGCGCACGCCCGACTCGCAGATGGCGCAGGTCTTCTGTGGGCGCTTCATTCGTCATCCTCCTCGTCCGACTTGCCGGCGGTCACCGGCACAGCCTGCGCGCCCTCGTGCACCACCACCAGGTGACGGAGCACTCCGTCATCCAGCTTGATGGCGCGCTCAAACTCGGGCAGCGCCGAAGGCTCGGCGTCGAACCGGGCCACGGCGTAGGAGCCGGTTTCCTTCTTCTGGATGGGATAGGCCAGCGTGCGCTTGCCCCAGTGGTCCACCGTCGGGGCATCGACGCCGTCCTTGCGGATCAGCGCGTGGAACTTCTCGAGCTTCTCGTTGATGGCCG
>CAMLHP010000236.1 GCA_946479805.1 uncultured Gemmatimonadota bacterium
TCTCGTGCTGGATCAGCTCGGCCCGGTCGCCCTCGAGGTCGTCCTCGTGCCAGGCTCCCTTCACGTCCTGATAGCGCACCCGGATCCGCCACGCGCGCGACACCCGCACCAGCAGGTTGGGGAACGAGAAGCAATCATCCCAGACCGAGAAATCCTCGTTGCCAATGTCCACGATCTCCGGATTGATCAGCACCCACGGCTTGTCCATCTCCACATAGATCATCCGCACCGGCGCCCCGATCTGGGGAGCGGCGATCGCCCGTCCGCTGCCGAACCGGCTCTGCCAGTCTCGCAGTGTTTCGCGCATGTCGTCCAGGATGACCCGGACGGCGGTGGACCCCGGCTTCTCCACCGGGTCGCACTGGGTGCGGAGGATCGGATCGCCCAGAAGGCGGATTCTGTGGATTGCCATGCGGCCAATCTTGTGACTTTGGCCCCTCGCAGCAAGCATTACATTAGTGGTAGTATCTACTACTCCTATTCACGGATAAGGCATGACAAGCGCGCAGCACAGTAAAAGATCGAGTTAACCACGGAGCCACGGAGGACACGGAGATTTCCAGCTGTTGCCTTGTGGGAGTGCCTCCTGGCGACGTCGCCCGGAAATGAGCTCCGTGTCTCCGTGGTTGCTTTTGCAGTCTGTGCGCCCTTCGTGTCGTCGAAGTAAATATCCAAGCCATAAGGGCTTACGAATTCACGCCAAAAACCTCCAACGAACTTGCCAATTCCGACTCTTTCACTTAGAATTTCCCGTCTATGCAGCAGTCCGCCGCCTACGCCGCCGAGCAGCTCCCGCCGGGCCTCAAGGGTCCGCGGGTAGACGTGCTGTTCGAGCTCAAGCGTTCCGGCCAACTCTCGGCCAAGGACTTGGCTCGGCGGATGGCTTTGTCGCTCACGGCTGTCCGCCACCACCTCAAGGAACTGGAAGCCGCCGGCCTCATCTGCTACGCCCGGCAGCACCGCGCCGGCGTTGGCGCGCCCGGCTTTGTCTACAGCCTGACCCCCGCCGGCGAAGCGCTCTTCCCCCAGCGCTACAAGGAGACCCTCACCCAGCTGCTCGACAGCATGGTGGAGGTCGGGGGCCGCGAGGCCGCCGTCCGCTTCCTCGAGTCCCACTTCGAGCAGCTGGCCACCAGGCTCGCGCCCGACCTGGAGGGCGCTACCCCGGTCGAGCGGATGGCGATCATCACCCGTGCCCGCACCGAGGACGGCTACATGGCCGAGGGCGCGGCCACCTTCTGCTGCGGAACCCTCACCGAGCACCACTGCGCCATCCGCGCAGTTTCGGAACGGTTCCCCGAGATCTGCACCGCCGAGCAGCGCTTTCTGGAGCGCACGCTGGGCGGGCGCGTCGAGCGTCGGCTGCACTTGCTGCAGGGCGACGGCGCCTGTTCGTACGCGGTCCGCTTCCCCAGGAACGGGGAGCAGGACGCCACCGTCGAGGAGTCTGAATGAGCTCGTCCGTCGAGACCCTGGTCAACCGGGAATACAAGTACGGCTTCGTCACCGACATCGAGTCGGATGTAGCCCCCAAGGGGCTGAGCGAGGACGTCATCCGGCTCATCTCCGAGAAGAAGCAGGAGCCGGCGTGGCTGCTCGAGTGGCGCCTCAAGGCCTACCGTGGCTGGCTCAAGATGAGCGAGCCCCGCTGGCCCAACGTCAAGTACAACCCGATCGACTACCAGAACATCAGCTACTACGCGGCGCCCCGCACCGCCAAGCCGCTGGGCTCGCTGGACGATGTCGATCCCAAGCTGCTGGAGACCTACCAGAAGCTGGGCATCCCCCTCAGCGAGCAGAAGATCCTCGCCGGCGTGGCGGTCGATGCCATCTTCGACTCGGTCTCGGTCGGCACCACATATCGCGCCAAGCTGGCGGAGCACGGCATCATCTTCTGCTCCTTTGGCGAGGCAGCGCGTGAGCACCCCGACCTGGTCCAGAAGTACCTCGGCTCGGTTGTGCCCGCCTCCGACAACTTCTTCGCCGCGCTCAACTCGGCGGTGTTCAGCGACGGCTCCTTCGTGTTCATCCCGAAGGGGGTACGCTGCCCGCTGGAGTTGTCCACCTACTTCCGGATCAACGCTGCAGACACCGGCCAGTTCGAGCGGACCCTGATCGTGGCGGAAGAAGGTGCGGCGGTGAGCTACCTCGAGGGCTGCACCGCGCCCAAGCGGGACGAGAACCAGCTCCACGCGGCGGTGGTCGAGCTGGTGGCGCTCGACGGCGCCTCGATCAAGTACTCCACGGTGCAGAACTGGTACGCCGGGGACGACGAGGGCGTGGGCGGCATCTACAACTTCGTCACCAAGCGGGGCAAGGCGGCGGCCAACGCCAAGATCTCCTGGACCCAGGTGGAGACCGGTTCGGCCATCACCTGGAAGTACCCCAGCGTGATCCTGCAGGGTGACAACTCGGTGGGAGAGTTCTACTCGGTGGCCGTGGCCAACGGCCGCCAGCAGGCCGACACCGGCACCAAGATGATCCACCTGGGCCGGAACACCCGCTCGACCATCGTGTCCAAGGGCATCAGCGCCGGCCGGGGCCAGAACAGCTACCGGGGCCAGGTTAAGATCATGCCCAACGCCGAGGGGGCACGGAACTACACCCAGTGCGACTCGATGCTGATCGGGAACCGGTGCGGCGCGCACACGTTCCCCTACATCGACGTGCAGAACCCCACCGCCGCGGTGGAGCACGAGGCCAGCACCTCGAAGATCGGCGAGGACCAGATCTTCTACTGCAAGCAGCGGGGCCTCAACACCGAGAACGCGATCAGCATGATCGTCAACGGCTTCTGCAAGGAAGTGTTCAAGGA
>CAMLHP010000237.1 GCA_946479805.1 uncultured Gemmatimonadota bacterium
CGAGATGGGTGGGTGCGAGTGAGCCGACATGGTCGGCCTCCCAAAGAGTCTGGGATCGTGCAATGCATCGGGTGTGCCACGCGACGGCGTGACGCGTGAGGCGTGACGCGTGAGGCGTGAGGCGTGACGCGTGAGGCGTGAGGCGTGAGGCGTGAGGCGTGAGGCGTTCGTTACTGCCGATGCCGAGGAGATGGGGGGGCGCACGATGCGTACGCCCGTTTCCGAGCGAGCTAGTCGGCGTACAACTGGGGGAAGCCCCTCTCGAAGTTCAACAGCCTGGGGCGGTCGTGGGTCAGCACGTAGGGGTGGCGCGGGTTCTTCACGACGAAGTCCTGCTGGTCTTCAGGCACCTCCCTGAATTCATCGAGCCTGAGCACCTCGGTCACTATCGGCTTCCTGAACAAGCCGGTGTTACCCAGGCTGTCGATGAAGGCCTGAACCGTCGCAGCCTGCCCCGGGTCCTCGACGAACACTATCGAGCGGTAACGGGGTCCCCGGTCAGGTCCCTGACGGTCGAGCTGCGTGGGATCGTGAGCGGCGCGGAAGAAGGCCTCGAGCAGCTCCTTGTAGGAGACCTTGGCAGGGTCGTACTTGACCCGCACTGCCTCGACGACGCTGCCCAGCCGGGGCGGGCGGGTCCAGGTGATGCTGGAATCGGCGAGCGGCGTGGCGATCCCGGAAACGGCGGACTTCACGCCCCTCACGTGCTCGAAGATGGCCTCGACGGTCCAGTAGCAGCCGCCGGCGAAAACGGCGATCTCGTCCTTCGGTGCCGCAGCTGCGGGCAATCGTACGGCGGCGAGTGCGAGCATAATTGTCGCGAGAGAAATCCCGAGGCGGCGAACGATTTCCGGAATCATGAACTGCCTCCCCCTCGATGCGGGCGCGGTGGTTACCCTCTGCTGACGTCAGCCCGCCGCCGGATTGCACGCGGTCCTCAGGATGTCCGCGCCGCGAGTTCGCCGTAGATCCGGCTCACCAGATCCTGGGGCGTGAAGGGCTTTTCCATCAGCGCCCCGGCGTCGTCCAGCGCGCCCAAATGGCGCAGATGGTTCTCGGAATAGCCTGACATGAAGATTATGGGGATCAGGGGCCATCGGTCCCGCAGCCGGCGGGCGAGCTCGGCTCCGTCCATGCCGGCCATCATGAGGTCGGTGAGCACCAGGTCTGGCGGGCCGTGGCGATCCACCAGCGCGATGGCGGCGGTTCCATCGGAGGCCTGAAGGACGCGGCAGCCGCTCGACTCAAGGCTGCGCGAAGCAATCTGGAGCACAGCCGGCTCGTCATCTACCACCAGCACTGTGCTGCCCACGAGGCTGGCCTCACCCGGTGCCGCCGAGCTCGCGGCGAGGGGTGTCGTCTTCGTCGCAGATATGAGCGGAAAGTGGAGGGTGAAGCTGGTCCCGCTGCCGGGAACGCTTTCCACTCCAACATTGCCCCCAGCCTGAACGACGAGCCCCTCGATGACGGAAAGGCCGAGGCCGGTTCCCACTCCCGGCGGCTTGGTGGTGAAGAAGGGCTCGAAGATCCGCGCAAGGGTGTCGGCGTCCATGCCGACCCCGGTATCGCGGACGGTGAGTTCCACCTGGGGGCGCCCGTCGCGCATCGCGGGGCGGGTCGACACGGTCACGGTCCCGCCCTCGGCCATCGCGTCCCGTGCGTTCAGGACGAGGTTGGTCAGGATCTGCTCGAGGTGTGACGGATCGATCCAGATGCTGCCGGGGCACTCCAGCGTCATGTCCAGCTGCCGACCCGCTCCCAGGAGGCGGCCGAGCATTGGCCGCATCTCGGTGAGGAGGGCTCCGAGCAGCACTTCCTGCGGCTCAGGGTGGGCCCGGCGGCTGTAAGAAAGCAGTTGGCGCGCGACGGTGGCGGCCCGATCCGCGGCGCGCTGGATCTGGAGCACATCGTCCCTGCGGCCGGGAGGCAGCTGGTTGTCGTTCAGGAGGAACTGGCTGAGCCCCAGCACCACCATCATGCTGTTGTTGATCTCGTGGGCGACGCCACCCGACAATGTCCGGACCGTCTCCAGCTTCTCCGCCTCGGCCTCGGCGGCGTGGGTCGCGGCCCGCTGCCGGGCTCGCGCTTCGTCCTCACGGCGCCGGGTGAGGTCGCGGGTGACCTTGGCAAAGCCGATGGGCTCGCCGTCGGAGTTATGGAGCGCAGTGATGATGACGTTGGCCCAGAAGCGCGATCCATCCTTCCGAATGCGCCAATTCTCATCCTCGAAGCGGCCGTCACGGGCCGCGAGCTCGAGTTCATGCTGGGGGAACCCCTCCTCGACGCGGTCCCCCGGATAGAAGAGGGTGAACGACTTCCCGACGATCTCTTCGGCGCGGTAGCCGGTGATGCGCTCGGCGCCCTCGTTCCAGCTGACCACGGTTCCCGCGAGGTCGAGCACAATGATGGCGTAGTCCCGGACGGTGCGGACCAGGATCTGGAATACTTCGTCGTTGAGCGCGGCGGCGGCCTGGAGGGGGGCATGAGCCATGGACTAATGCTAGCCCGGCGCACCCGGGGTGAGAAGTGAGGCGTGGGGCGTGAAACCTGAGGCGTGAAGCGTGAGGCGCGAAGCGTGAAACGTGAGAAGGGGGCGGTCCGCAGACGGCCACCGGGGGTTCTGCCTCCGGACAAGCGGGACAGTCCTCCGGCAGAACCCCCGGCGTCCGTCGGCTTGCCTGGTCGTCAGATGTACCCGAAGAGTGGCGGGAAGAGAACAACCACGGCCGCAGCCCAGATGGC
>CAMLHP010000238.1 GCA_946479805.1 uncultured Gemmatimonadota bacterium
AGCGCTGCCGAGATGGCAGCCTTGTCGGCAGTGGCAACCTTGTCGTTCTCGCGGGGAATCACCTGCTCGTAATTCGGATATGGTCCGTCGATGAGCCGGGTGAAGATCTGGGTCGAGCCGGTGCGGAAGGCGAGGTGGTTCTCGCTCCGGGCGATCTCGACATCCTCGTCTGAACCGAAAAGCCTGCGGATCTGCTCCAGCGCCTTGGGCGGGACGATCAGATCCGCCTGGGCTCCGCCACCCGCAGTGGCCGGCACGTCCATCTTGGCCAGGCGATGACCGTTGGTGGCCACCATGCGCATCCGCTCGGGCCGGAGCTCCCAGAGCACGCCGTTGAGGATGGGGCGGCTTTCCTCGGTGCTTGCGGCAAAGGCTACGTGGGAAATCAGCTTCTGGAGATCACCCGAAGTTGCCCGCCACGCCTTGTCGAACTTGACTGCCGGAAAGGCGGGAAATTCCTCACGCGGAAGTCCCAGCAGCTTGAAGCGCGACCGGCCGCACTCGATCGACACCCGCTGCTCACCCGAGCCGGTTATCCGGATCGATGCGCTGGGAAGCTCGCGCACGATCTCGACCAGCTTCCTGGCCGGCAGCGTGATGGCGCCTTCCTGGTCGACCGACGCGTTGACAGTCGTGCTTACCGAGACGTCGAGGTCGGTTCCGGAGAGCCGGATGCCGTCCTTGTTCGCCTCGAGCAGGATATTCGAGAGGACAGGAAGTGTCGTCTTCGACGGCACTGCTGCCGCGACTGCGACGAGTCCTTCCTGCATCTGCTCGCGCGTGATCGAGAACTTCATGCCTCTCCTCGGGATGCTCTGATTAAGACTACTTCACCAATTTAAGAGATATAGCAGTGGTAGTAGAGAGCCGGGAAATGTGGACCACCGGCACAACTCCTGTTCGCTGCAATGTCTCCGGCCTTCGGTTCGTGTTGGACCTCAGTGGGGGATGGGGACTGCCGACCATTCGAACCCCCTGAAATCCCCGCGCTCCAGATTTCCTACATCACCGCTTTTCAACGCGTGGAAGATTCTGTGGGTGACACTCAACCAGCTGTCACCACTTCGTGGCGAGCATGCTCAACTCGCTCGCGAAAGGTGCGATCGCGCTGCATCTGTCGCTGCACCTTGTCGACACTGTGTATCACTGTCGAGTGATCGCGGCCGCCGAAGGCCTGGCCGATTTCCACAAGCTGCATCTGCAGCACTTCGCGCGCGAGGTACATCGCTATCTGGCGCGGCACCGTGAGGGTCTTGATCCTCGCCTTGCTCCGAAGCCCCTCGGGCGTGACGCCCCAGCGGCGCGCGACGACTTCCTGCACCCGGGAGATTGTCGGGCGCGCTTCGGGTTCTACCTCGTCATCCTCGGCGCGGATCTTGTCGGCCAGCGCCTCGCGCGCCAGCTCGATCGAGATCTCGCGGTGCTTGAGCGAGGCGTAGAGCAGCATCTTGATGATGCAGCCCTCCAGCTCCCGCACGCTGGTCCGGACGTGCTCGGCGATGAATCGCAGCACGTCGTCGGGAATGGTGAGCTCGAGGTGATCCTGCTCCTGCTTCTTCCGCAGGATTGCGATCCGGTGCTCGAGGTCGGGCTGGCCCACGTCGGCCACCATGCCCCACTCGAAGCGGCTCACCAGCCGGGCCTCGAGGTTCGGGATTTCCTTGGGCGGCCGGTCGGAGGTAAGGACAATCTGCTTGCCGGCCTCGTAGAGAGCATTGAAGGTGTGGAAGAACTCCTCCTGGGTCATTTCCTTGCCTTCGAGGAAATGGACGTCGTCCACCAGGAAGAGGTCCACGTCGCTCCGGTACCGGCGCCGGAACTCGGGCATGGTCCGGCTGTGGATGCTCTCGATGACTTCGTTGATGAACTGCTCGGCGCCCACGTACAGCACCCGGGTCTCCGGGTTGTTCTCCAGCACCTTGTGGGCGATGGCCTGCATCAGGTGGGTCTTGCCCAGGCCGGTGGCGCCGTAGATGAAGAGCGGGTTGTAGGTCTTGCCCGGCGCCGATGCCACGGCATGGGCGGCGGCAGCGGCCAGCTCATTGGACTTGCCAATGACGAACTGGGCGAAGCCGTAGCGCTCGTTGAGCGGCTGGGTGCTGGGGTTCACCGGCACGGGAGGCGGAGCGGCGGCCGCAGGTGCGGGCGCCACGAAGAAATCCATCTGGGGTCGCCGCTGGCGGTCCTCCTGGACCCGGAACACCAGCGTCACCGGCTCGCCCAGCACCTCCTCTGCAATGCGGGCCAGCACCGGAGCATGCTTGGACTCATTCCACTCAACGGCGAATTGATCGGGCGCGCCGACCACCAGGCGGCCATCATTGTACTCGATGGCTTCCGTCGGTTCGAGCCAGGTGCGAATCGTATGATCGGGTAGATCGCGCTTGGCGGAATCGAGAATTCGCTTCCACGCGTCCCGGGCGGACTGCTGCATCTACACTCGAAAAAGCTGAGGGTTGTTCCAAGGGCGAGGGATGTTACGGGTCGGGTGTGGAAAAGTCAAATGCGAAAACAGAAGGCGGTCAAGGCGGTCAAGGCGGTCAGGGCGGTAGACGCTACAAGGTGAAGAACGTGGATTCGTGGAGCGCACCGATACCGGCCGCCTTGTCCGCCCTGACCGCCCTGACCGCCTTGATGCCTTGCCCAAACCCCCAGCCCCGTATAGCTTTCCGGGCTCACTGGAGGAAGCGTTTCATGAAGCCGTCGTACCGTCC
>CAMLHP010000239.1 GCA_946479805.1 uncultured Gemmatimonadota bacterium
CTGCGCGAGGCGCTGGTGGCTCTGGGACTCACCACCGCCGGCGCCTTTGCCGAGCTGCCCGCGGGAGAGGTCGAGCGCCGCTGGGGACGTGAGGGGCTCCGGGCCCAGCGACTAGCGCGGGGAGAGGACCGTCGCCGGCCGGTGCTGGCCGCGCTGCCCGAGGCGCTCAGCGTCACACTCGAGTTGCCCGACCCATCTGACACGCTCGAGCCGGTGCTCTTCCTGCTGCGCGCAGGACTTGAGCGACTGGTCACGTCCGCCGCGCAGCAGCGCAGCGCCATCGCGGCGCTCACCCTCCGGCTCGACCTCGATGGGCGCGATGTCACCGGGGCCAGGCTGGCACCCACCGAGGTGGCGGTGGTGCTGGCGCAGCCAGCCGCACGGGCAGCGCCGCTCTTTGATCAGTGCCGGGCGATGCTGGAGCCGGTGCGGCTGGAGGCGCCGGTGCGCGCGATAACCGTGCTGGTGCGGGAGACCGCTACTCTCGCCGAGGAACAGGGCGACCTGCTGCGCCCGCTGTGGCGCGATGCCGCCGCCATGGAAGGAGTCTTCGCCCGGCTCCGCGCCGCGCTGGGTGCGGACTCCGTCGTGCGGCCGGTGGCGCGTGATGACGGGCATCGGATGGAAGAGCAGGGGGGCTGGGACAGCAAAAGCGTGAACGGGAACTACAAAAGCGTGAACGGGAACGGCAACAGCGGGACTGCGCCAGCGGGACTGCGCCAGCGGGAGCTTCGCTCAGCGGGAGCTTCGCTCAGCGGGAACTGCAAGAGCGTGAACGGGAACTGCAAAAGCGTGAACGGGGGAAGCAACGGCGTGAACCGGGCCGAGCCGCCGAGCCGCCGAGCCGCCGAGCCGCCCTCCGCATTCCGCCTCCTGACGCCTGCGGCGCACGTGCGCGTCTCCCGGCGCGCTGGTGCCCCCGCAGTGGTGAAGTGGGATGGGCAGCCGCACCTGGTGACGCGATCCGATGGACCTGAGCGGCTGGCCGGCCACTGGTGGGCTCCCACCGACGTCCGGCCCTACCATCGCGACTACTGGCGCTGCGAGACAGCCCGCGGCCCGCTGCTGGTGTATCACGAACGAGGCACGGGAGAGTGGTATGTGCAGGGGTGGTGGGACTGAGATGACAGCTTCGAGCTTCAAGCTTCGAGCTTCGAGCTCGCAGCTCGCGGCTCGTAGCTCGTACCTCTATACCGAGCTCCACTCCCACACCTGCTTCTCCCTCCTCGATGGCGCGTCCACGCCCGAGGCGATGGTGGAGCGCGCGCGGGAGCTGGGCTATCCGGCACTGGCACTGACCGATCACGACGACCTGGGCGGTGCGGTGCGCTTCGCCGAGGCGGCGCGGGAGGCGGGCATCGGCGGCATCCTGGGTGTCGAACTCACGGTGGAGTGGGGCGGGACGCTCACCCATCTCACGCTGCTGGCCGAATCGCGCGAGGGCTACGGCCATCTCTGCCAGCTGATCACGCGCGGGCGGATGGATCAGTCCCGCGGCCGCCCGCTGGTGTCGCTCGACGTGCTGGCGGCGCATGCCGGCGGGCTGTTCGCGCTCACCGGCTGCCCCCGTGGACGGGTGCCGTCGCTGATTGCCGCGGGTGACGACGACGGCGCCTGCGAGGCGGCGGCGGTATTGAGCGACATCTTCGATCGCCGGGTGGCGCTGGAATGCTGGGACCATGGCCTGGCCGAGGAGCGGGTGATGGTGCCGGTGCTGATGCGGATCGCCCGGGCGCTGTCGCTGCCGTGGGTGGTAACCAACGACGCCCACTACGCCCGCCCTGAAGGCCGCCGCACCCACGACGTGCTCACCGCGCTCAGGCACCAGCGGACGCTGGCCACGATGGGCTCCCGCTTCCGTCCCAGCGGCGAGTGGTACCTCAAGCATGCCTCGCAGGTGATGCGCCGCTGGCTTCACGACCTCGCCGGCATTCGCGCCACCCAGGCCATCGCCGAGCGGTGCACCTTCCGGCTGGAGCACCTGCGCCCCGCGCTTCCCGATTTTCCGCTGCCGCCCGGTGTCACCGCCGATGAATATCTCGCCCGGCTGGTGGCGCAGGGCGCGCGCGAGCGCTGGGGCCGCAACATCACCGATGCCCATCGCCGCCAGCTCACCCACGAGCTGGGTGTCATCGCCAAGCTGGGCTTGGCGGGCTACTTCCTCATTGTGTGGGACATCGTCCGCTACGCCCGGCGCGAGGGGATCCTCTGCCAGGGCCGGGGCTCCGCCGCCAACTCGG
This sequence comes from uncultured Gemmatimonadota bacterium, assembly GCA_946479805.1. The sequence goes on from CAMLHP010000239.1 coordinate 2,241, forward strand.
CCATCTGCTTCTGTCTTGGCATCACCGCGATCGACCCGGTGCGCATGGAGCTGCTGTTCGAGCGCTTCCTGAGCGAGGAACGGCGCGAGGCGCCCGACATCGACCTCGACTTTGCTCACCAGGAACGTGAGCGCGTCATCCAGTACGTGTACCAGCGCTACGGGCGGGAGCACGCCGCGATGGTGTGTGAGCAGATCAGCTGGCGGGGACGAAGCGCCGTGCGCGACGCTGCCCGGGTGCTGGGGCTGTCGCAGGAGCAGGCGGACGAGCTGGCTGATGTCGCGGACCGGGACTCAGCAAAGGAAACAGCTTCGAGCTTCGAGCTTCAAGCTTCGGGCTCGCAGCTCGAAGCTCGCAGCTCCAACCTTCTATCAGTGTTGCCCGGCATCCTCTCCGGGCTCCATCAGCTGCCGCGTCACCGCTCCATCCACGTGGGCGGGTTCGTGCTCAC
>CAMLHP010000240.1 GCA_946479805.1 uncultured Gemmatimonadota bacterium
TTGTCTCGCGTCAGCATCCCCACCAGCTGGCCATTGTCCACCACCGGAAGCGCCGGGATGCGGCTTCCCATCAGCACCTCGATGGCCCGCTCGAATGCGAGGTCAACGGGCACCAGCGGCACCGAGCCGGTCATCGCGTCCCGCGCGAGTCCGGTCGGGCCGCCGCGCGCCAGGCCCCGCACCAGGTCGTCTCGCGACAGCATCCCCGCCACCCCGCCGTCGAAGCCGAGCACCGGGAACTCCCGCTGCTCACTCGCCACCAGCAGCTCGGCGGCGTCATTCAGCGTCGCGGAGAAGGGGAGCGACTTGAAATCGGTGACCATCACGTCCCGCACGAAGAGTCCCTTGCCCGCCATCCGGGTCTCGACCGCCTGGGCCTCGCCTGAAGCGCCGACGAACACGAAGAACGCCACCAGCAGCAGCAGGATCAGGCCCTGCGACAGGGCCCAGAAACCCAGTGCGAAGGCCAGCATCTGGCCCACGCTGGCTGCTATCCGGGTGGCGCGCGCCAGGCCCAGCCGCGCTGCCAGCAGCGACCGCAGCACCCGGCCGCCGTCCATGGGGAAGGCGGGAAGCAGGTTGAAGAGCAGCAGCAGGACGTTGATCCGGTAGAGTTCCTCAACCGGGGTGGCCCCACCCTGGAAGAGCCTCCCCACCAGCGGCGGCGGCGTGCCCTGCGCCGAGAGTATCAAGTAGAAAACAACAGCGAGCGCCAGCGTCACCAGCGGGCCCGCCAGCGCGATAAGGAACTCCTGGCGCGGCTCCTCGGGCATCCGCTCCAGCCGGGCCACGCCACCTATGGGCAGCAGGATCACGTCCGGAGTGCGCACCCCGAACTGGCGCGCCATGGCTATGTGACCGAACTCGTGAAGCAGGACGCAGAGGAACACCGCCAGCAGCAGCAGCGCGGCGGCAGCTCCCCCCGCCAGCAGGAAGAATCCCAGCAGCAGCAGGAAGGTGATGTGCACCTTGATATCGGTGCCGGCGATGCGGCCAATGCGGAGAGACCAGGGCATACTGAAACATAGTGGGAAGTGGAAAGTGGGAAGCGGGGAGTGGATGGAATATTCCACCCACTCCCCACTCCCCACTCGCCGCTCGCCACTCTCTACTATCCACTCCACGCCGGCTTCAGCCGGCGCGCAGCCCCAGAATCCTCAGCGGCCGCCGCTCCGGTTCCAGCGCCGGCACCTCCGGCACCGCAACCTCCACCGTCTCGAACATCTCGGTCTCGGCCAGCCGCGCCATGGCGCGCTGGAAGACGCATTGCGCCACCGCGGGCGCGAGGTCCATTGAGCGGATGTACTGCATGAGTGTGTCGTCCAGCGGCATGACCGGCGCCAGCACCCGCGCCGCTTCGAGCGCCATCCCCACATGGGTCTGCACCAGCGCTTCATCGGCAGCCGCCGCAGCCATCCGGATCGCGAGGGTTGTCTCCTCGACAAATCTGGAGCGCTGCCGGATGGCACCCACCAGGTGGTCGGGCCGGAGCAGGACCCAAGGCTCCGCCCCGTCACCCATAGAGCGATGCCGCTCGTCCGGCGTCAGTGCAAGCAGGGCACGAACCCGAACCGATTCGCGCATCTGGAACGGCACGGCGACCTCGCGGAAGTAGCGCTGCAGCGCTTCCTCGGCGCTGAGCCGCGTCGCGAGCCTGCGAACAAAGGTCACGGCCTGCTGTTCGTGGGTGGCTGCAATCGCCTCCCACGCGCGGGCCATTACGACATCGAAATCCACGCGGACGGAATCGGGCACGCGCCGCGAAGACAGCATACCGGGTAGCAGCATGGTCAGTTCTCTCTCAGTCAGAAGTGCGCGGGCATGCAACTCTCGTCACCAGTCCCGCACGCGGCACCTGTCCCAAGGCGCCGTCGCCGGTCCAATGTGCCAGCTTCGTGCCGCCGCTGCTGCAGGCCTTGCACGGTGCCGCAAGCCCAAGGGGATCCTCGGGTTACCGCCAGAATCATGGCCTTTCGGCGGCGGCTTGACGGCGGCGGAGTCGGGTCGGCGGTGTAGCCGTTGCGCCGACGCCTCGGTGTGGCCGCCATAATGCAGAAGTGTGGCGTGTTTCCGGTCGTAACGACCCGCCGCGCCTTTCGTCGCCCTCCGCTGGTCATTACGTTTTCGCCGACAGCGCCCCGACCAGGAGTTTCGCCATCGCTACCACTGTTGCAGGTCCCGCCACCTGGACCACCAGGGATTCCGAGAAGCTCTACAACATGAACGGCTGGGGCCTGGGCTATTTCCGGATCAGCCCCGAAGGCCATGTTACGGTCCATCCCGACGCCAAGCCGGCGCGGGGCCTGGACCTCTACCGCCTGGCCACCGACCTCAACGCGCAGGGAGTCGGGCTTCCGCTCCTGCTCCGGTTCTCGGATATCCTCAAGAGCCGGATCGGCACCCTCGCGACCAAGTTCGCCAACGCCATCCAGGAATTCGGCTACGAGGGCAGCTACACCACCGTCTATCCGATCAAGGTCAACCAGCAGCGGCACGTGGTGCAGGAGATCGTCGAGTTTGGCGCGCCCCACAACGTGGGCCTGGAATGCGGATCCAAGCCCGAGCTGATGGCGGTGCTGGGCCTGCACGAGAGCACCGCCCATGTGATCGTCTGCAATGGCTACAAGGACGAGGAGTTCATGCGGCTGGCCCTGATGGGCCAGCGGCTGGGTC
>CAMLHP010000241.1 GCA_946479805.1 uncultured Gemmatimonadota bacterium
CAGCAGCTCCGCCAGATGGCCGACACCCTCGCCCAGCTGCGCGGCAGCCAGGTCCGGGACGCCTCCATGCGGTCCGACCTGCGCCAGCTCAAGATCGAGCTCATGGACGGTTCCGTAGTGCTCGTGGCAATCCAGACCGACGACCTGGGCCAGACCCGGCTTGAGGTCGATGTCATCGGACAAGCCCGGAGCCGCGGCCCCCAGCTGGAAGTGCGTTTCGATACGGCCTGATCCTTGCCCCCTCTCCGGGTCCCGGCACCCGAGATCACTGCCAATGACTGCACCATTTCCCGCGCAGGACCGCCTTCGGTTCTCCGAGTTCAAGCTCGACCGGCTGGCCAATGGCCGATGCCGGGCCCGGGTCGTTCTGAGCTGGCAGGAGAACGACAAGTACACAGGAGAATGCGAAGGGCTCGCGTCCCAGTCAGGTGAACTGCGCTGTGCTGCGCAGGCCACCGTGGATGCGCTCGCCAAGGCCGTCAAGGGCGCCATGACCTTCGAACTCCTCGGAGTGAAGGCCGTGCGGGCATTCGACGCCACCGTGGTCATCGTGTCGCTTACCGTGCCAGGAGAGGGCAGGGGCCAGCGTCTGGTGGGTTCCTACCTTACCGATTCCGACTTCGCCCGGGGCGCCGCTCTCGCCGTACTCCACGCCACCAACCGGATACTCGGCAACAAGTTCTTCATGCGTTGACAACCGCCTGGAGTGGGCGCAACCTCCTGCCCCATCCAGGCATCTGAACCATCATCGGGCAGCTGGCAACTCCCGCGATTTGCCCGACTTGGGGCCGCCCCCGACCCCGAACATCAGCCGAAGCCGCGGTGGCCCAGCGCCAGACCCCCATCAGCCGGGGTGCCTCGCCGGGCACAGATCTCGCCCCCGGGTCAGTGGCTTCCCCGGTGGCAGCTCGCCGCCTTTCAATCTGTCACTTCGCGGATGGTTGTCCGCTCGCAGCGAGGACTCGTGATGATCCGATCCGCCGCCGCCGTGCTGCTGCTTTTTCTTGCCGCCTGCAGCAGCGCCACGACCGGCATCGATGCCGCTCCGTCGCCGGACAACTCCGAGCCGGTCGTCAATCCGTCTGTCCGTCCATCCGACCATCCGTCGGCTCGTTCTGCCGATCAAGCTCCCAGGCGCCGCGTCGACGACGAAGTCGCCGCCTCCGTCGAGGCCGCAGCTGACTCGCTGGCCGACGCCGAGGCCCTGGAGCAGCTGGCCGCGGTTGAAGCCGGCGACAGCAGCGCGGCTCCGGTGAATTTCACCCTCGACATCGCATCGTATCGCGACCACGACCGGGTCAAGTACTACCTGAATTTCTTTTCCGGCCCGGGCCGGGAGCGGATGAAGATCTGGCTCGAGCGGCTGCCCCGCTATGAAGGCATGATTCGGAGCCGGATGGCGGAGCAGGGACTGCCGGGAGAACTCGTCTACCTGGCTCTGATCGAGAGCGGCTTTTCCAATCGCGCGGTGAGCCGGGCCAGCGCGGTCGGCATGTGGCAGTTCATGAGCGGCACCGGCAAGGCCTACGGACTCAGGATCGATTCGTGGGTGGATGAGCGGCGGGATCCGGTCAAGGCGACCGCTGCCGCTGCGCGCCACCTGGGTGACCTGCAGGAACGCTTCGGCTCGCTCTACCTGGCCGCTGCAGCGTACAACGGCGGGGCAGGACGGGTGGGGCGCGGAGTCCGGTCGCTCGGTGGAGGCGCCGAGGAGAATGGTGACGACACCTTCTTCCGGCTCTACAACACCCGCTACATCTTCCGCGAGACCAAGGACTACGTCCCCAAGCTCATCGCAGCCGCGCTCATCGGCCGGAATCCGGAAGAGTACGGCTTCACCGACATCGAGCGCGAGCCGCCGTTCGAGGCCGACACCCTGGTAGTCAAGGGAATGACTGGGCTGGATGTCATCGCCGAACTGGCCGATACATCAATGGCCGCGATCCGTGAACTCAATCCCCAGATCCTGCGCCTCGTCACCCCACCGCGCACCGAGTTCACCGTGCTGGTGCCGGAGGGAGCCGGCGAGATTGCGCAGTCCCGTCTCGACTCGCTGCCAGAGGAGGCGTGGGTCAGCTTCAGGGAGCACAAGGCCAAGGCGGGCGAGACCCCCGCGGGAATCGCCGAGGAGTACGGCACAACCGCTGCCGCAATCAGGGAGGCCAATCCCAACATCGGCAACCGCGCGCTCCGGAGCGGACAGCGGCTGGTCATCCCCTCCAGCTCACCAATGTCGGTGGTGGTGGCTCGCACTTTCGCCGAGCCGGCCGAGCCCGAGTTCCGGGTCCATCGCGTGCGGAGCGGCGAGACCCTGTCGCACCTGGCGGCCCGCTACAAGGTCTCGGTGGCGTCGATCCAGCGGTGGAACGGACTCAAGAGCTCGCGGATCCGGATCGGCCAGCGGCTCCGCATCGGTTCGACCGGTGCCGAGCGCGCCCGCGTCGCGACCGCGTCGGCCGGATCCACCGCGTCGACCCATGTGGTTCGTTCCGGAGAAACCCTTACCGGCGTCGCCCGTCGCTATGGCGTCTCCCTCAGCTCACTGGCCCGGGCCAATGACCTGACCACACGGTCGAAGCTGCGCATCGGGCAGCGGCTGAGGATCCCGCGGTAAGTCGCGAGTCACGAGTCGCGAGTCACGAGT
>CAMLHP010000242.1 GCA_946479805.1 uncultured Gemmatimonadota bacterium
CCATGCGACCGGCGGACAGCTCGCGGACGCGCTTGAGGATGGCGTATCCGTAGCTGTCGTCCTCGGCCAGGATGGCGAGGACGATGGGCGTCGACGAGGCGGCGATGAGGTCCTTGTTGATATCCATGCGTACCTAGCACAACTATACATTGTGGTGCTAGGTATGTCAACAATGGTAATTTCCGGGATGCCAGAACGATGCGTGGCGCTGCTCAGGGGCGTGAACCTGAGCGGGCACAAGAAGGTCCCTATGGCGGAGCTCCGGGCGCTGGTCGAGGGGCTAGGCTTTGGCAACGTGCGCACGCTGCTCAACAGCGGCAACGTGGTCTTTACGGCGCGGTCGAACGGGGTGCGCGCGGCGGCTGGCCGCATCCAGGCGGGCATCCTGGATCGCCTCGGCGTCTCCTGCCGAGTGACCGTCCTCACGAGGGCGGAACTGAACGGCATCCTGGACGAGAATCCGCTGGCAGAGCTGTGCGATAATCCGTCGCGGATGCTGGTGGCGGTGTTCGCCGAGCCGGCGGCGCGAGCGAAGGCGATGGCGCTGAAGCAGCAGGATTGGGCGCCGGAGGTCTTGGCGGTGGGGACGCGCGCCGCCTATCTCTGGTGCGTCAACGGGATCTCGGCTGGGCAGCTGGGATTCGCGGTGGACAGGGCGCTCAAGGACGGGGTGACGGCGCGGAACCTGGGGACGATGACGAAGCTGAGGGAACTGGCGGGGAGCGACGGCTAGGCGGCCAGTCGGCCGCTCAGGTGCCGGGGCGCGGGGCCCGGGTGAGTTGCTCGAAGCGGGGATTCCCGCGGAGCGGCGCGAACTCCGGATTCAGGTGGAGCTGGATGCGCGTTACCGGCTCCGCATCTACCCGCCGGTCGATGGCATCGAGGGCGGAGGCGTGGTCGCCGGAAAGCATGCTGGCACGAGCCGAAAGCTCGAAGACGTAGGAACGGGTGATGTCGTCGGCAGAGGCAGCCGCCGAAATCGCGCGAGCGAGCCAACCGCGTGCTTGCTGGTGGCGGCCCTGCAGCGCGTTTGCGAAGCCGACGAGAGCCGGCAGCTGAGGATCCGGGTTGCTGCTTATCAGCCGCTCGAAGATCTCCGCCGCCGCCGCCGCGTGGGCCCTGGCTCCTGCGGTGTCGCCACGGCTCTGCAGGATCTGCGCGCCCACCAGCTCCCTGCTCCCGGTGTCCTGGTCAAACCACTCCGGCCCCAGACCCAGAACCGTGTCCTGCTGGGCTGGATCGAGCAGCCAGTAGTAGTCACCGAACATGGATAAGTAAGCAAACAGGGCCGGGCGGCCACCCGATGGTTCCATCTCGTTCATTGCCCTTCGGGCGCTGGCGAGATCGCCTTCCATGAGCCAGCTGTAGATGATGAGGCTGGCGAAACTAAGGCTGCCCGGCTCAACTGACAGTGCCCGCGCGTACTGCTCGCGGGCCTCCGCAAAGCGCCCCGCCTGAAGCTGTACCGTCCCAAGTGTCCGGAGCGTAAGGGGATCACGGGGATCGAGCGCGGCGGCCCGCTCGAGGAGCTGCACGCCTGCATCGAATTCGCCTTCCTCAAGTTTGTACCCGCCAAGAACCCGCAGCAGGCGCGCGTCGTTGGGGAAGCGGCGAGCAGCCTCCTCACCGACGGCAATCGCGGCTGCATTGTCACGCTCCACAAACCCGGCAAAGCCAATGCGGGCGCGGTATGTCTCGGGCGTCGCCGGTGCCAGTTCCTTGGCCCGGTCGAGGGCCTCCCGCACCGATTCGATGGAGGGTGGATTGGTTGACCTGTCACGCAGGGCAATACGCTCGAGAGCGAGCCGCGCCCACGCGATTCCGAAGGTAGAGTCGCGCCCGACCGCCCGCTCCAGCAGCGCGATGGCTCGGCGGAGGCTTCCGGGATCAGTCCCCGATATTGCCTCGGCCTGAAGGAAGAGGTTGTAGGCCGCCATGTCTGCTGTCGGCCTCTCGGCCAGGCGCTCCTTGTCCGGCGTCCCAAGCGCCACGTCGAGCGCGCCCGAGACGCGGTCGGCGATCTGCTCCTGGACTTCGAAGACGTCGTCCAGCGGCGCGTTGAAGGCGTCGCCCCAGCGGGTGTGGGCAGTCCCGTCGCCGATTTCGACCAGCTCGGGCCGTACCTGCACCCGGCTGGTGCCATCGGGATTCTTGACCCAGCGCACCGTGCCGGTGAGGAGGTAGTCCACATTCAGTTCGTCTGCGACCTGGGCCGGCGGGGTCATGCCTCCGCGGTACTGCTCGGAGCTGGTACGGGCGATGACCTGGAATCCCTCTATGCCGGCGAGTTTCCCGCGGACCGCCTCGGTGAGGCCGTCGGCGAAGTAACCGTCGGAGGTGTCGCCCATGTTCTCGAAGGGGAGGACGGCGATGCGAACGGCGGTGGCTCCCGACGCCTCCTCACCGGCGGTTGCTTCCGGCCCACCGGCATGACGTCCAGAACGGGACCACGCGAAGAGCGCTCCGCTGCCCAGCAGCAGGCCGGTCAGGAGGATCAGCAGGGACGGCGTGCGGCGGATGCGCTGCAGCGGGGTCAGCTGTTGCCTCGCTGGCGCGGCGGCCTGAGTGACGACGGTGGCAGCGGGTGCAATCGGATCAGCCAGCGCGTCGC
>CAMLHP010000243.1 GCA_946479805.1 uncultured Gemmatimonadota bacterium
TCCACTGCCACACGCCGGCCACGGTCTTCGCCAAGCGCGACACCACCAGCAACCTCCGCTACAAGTTCGGCGACGACCTCAAGGCCCAGGATCCCGAGGCGGCAATTTCGGTGGACGACCTGGAGACCTTTGGCCTGCCTCGGCGGGGTCCCAACACCCGGCTGCTGCTCGCCACCGGCGACAGGTTCTTCGTGTATCCCACGAAGTTGCGCGAGTACCAGGCACGCTACCGCGGCGCCTTCCTTCATGGCGGTGTTTCGCCGGAGGAAGTGGTGCTGCCAATCGCACTGCTAACTCCCCGACGCGGCTGAGCCAGATGCCAACCTCCCTGCTGCTGGCGCACGAGTTTCCGCCCGCGCGTGGCGGCGTCGCGCGTGTCATGGGCGAGATCGCCCGGCGCCATCCTGCCGGTACCCTGGTGGTGTCCACCGGCGCCGAGCGGCCGGGGCCGGCCAGCACCGAGGGAATAACCGCCACGGTGGACCGGCTCTCGCTCTCGCCCCGACAGCTGCGCTCGCTGCCGGGACTCCTGCTCTGGTCCCGGCGCGCCACGAGTCTTGCGCGCTCGTCGGGGGCGGCATTCGTGTGGAGCGGGCAGCTGAAGCCCACCGGCTATGTGGCGCGCTGGACCCACGAGCGGCTGGGCACGCCCTACGGGCTCCTGGTGTACGGCGCCGACGTGCTGTCGCTCCGGCACCAGATGCAGCGGCTGCCAGGCCAGCGCCGCGCGGTGCAGGGGCTCTTTCAGTCGGCCGCGGCGGTGGTGGCGGTGAGCGAGTGGACCCGGGACCAGTGCCTGGGGCTGATGGGAGAGCTGGAAGTCAACGCGTCACGGCTGGAAGTGAGAGTGGTGCCGCTGGGCTCCGACCCGGCGGTGTTCCATCCCGGCCCAGGCGGCGATTCGCTCCGCCGGCGGCTGGGCATGACCGACGGCACCTGGCTCCTGACGGTGGGAGGCAGCGCACCGCACAAGGGCGTGGACACGGTGCTCCGTGCCCTTGCATCGCTGAAGCAGAAGTACCCGCACTTGCGCTATGCGGTGGCCGGCGCGGGTGAACACACCGAGGCGCTGCGGCGGCTGGCCGATGCCCACGGCGTGGGCGACCGGGTCATCTTCGTGCCCGACATCCCCGACGCGGAACTGCCGGACCTCTACCGTGCAGCCGACATCTACCTGGGCGTGTCGCGCCGCGAGGGACGCAGCGTGGAAGGATTCGCCATCGCCATCGCCGAGGCTGCGGCAAGCGGACTGCCGGTGATTGCGGGGCGAAGCGGTGGCATTCCGGAGATGGTGCGCGACGGCGAGACCGGACTGCTGGTGGATCCCGAACGGGTGAGCCCGCTGGTGGAGGCGATCGGCGCGCTGGTGGACGACACGGCGCGCGCGAAGCAGCTGGGCGCCGCGGGCCGCGCGGCGGTGGAGAAGTACTTCAACTGGGACCGGGCGGTGGCGGAGTTGCGGGATGTCGGTAAGGCGGTAAGGCGGTAAGGCGGTAAGGCGGTAAGGCGCCTAGAACCAGCTCCTCGTCCGCTTTATCCGCCGTCCGGTTGTGCTCAGCCCGAACACGCCCAGCACACCGCGTGCGACGGCACGGCCAACCACAGTGCCGAACGAACCCAGTACCCGCTTGGTGACCGTTTCCGCGGTGCCCTGGCGGCGTGACGAGCGCTTCTTCGGCTTGCCTTTCGCTGCCTGTTCTTCCTCCTCTTCCTCGTCCGCTTCCGCTTCTTCCATTCGCTTCGCCAGAAGTTCGTGGGCGCTCTCGCGGTCGAGCGCCGTGGCGTACTCGCGCATGAGGTCCGACTGGGCCAGCTCAACCTTGAACTCGTCGGCCGTCAGCGTGTCCATCCTGCCCCCCGGCGGCACCAGCCGGCAGGCGACCACCGGGGTCGGGCGCCCCTTCGGATCCAGCCCGCTGACGACCGCCTCACCCACGCCGAGCATGGTGAGGGTCTCTTCCAGGTCATAGAAATCGGTCCTGGGGTAGGTGCGCGCCGTGGCGCGGAGCGCGGCCTCGTCGTCGGGGGTGTGGGCCCTCAGGGCGTGCTGTACCCGGTTGCCCAGCTGGGCCAGGACATCGGTGGGCACGTCCTTCGGCGTCTGGGTCACGAAGACCACGCCCACGCCCTTGGAGCGGATCAGCCGGATGACCTGCTCGATCTGGTCACGCAGCGCCTTGGGCGCCTGGTCGAACAGCAGGTGCGCCTCATCGAAGAAGAACACCAGCTTCGGCCTGGGGAGGTCGCCCTCTTCCGGGAGGTTGTGATACAGCTCCGCCAGCAGCCACATCATGAAGGTCGAGAACAGCGCCGGCTTGTCACGCACATCGGCCAGCTCGAGGCAGGTGATTACTCCCCTGCCGTCGCTGGTGGTGACCAGCAGGTCGTTGATGTCGAACGCCGGTTCACCGAAGAACTTCTCGGCGCCCTGCGCCTCCAGCTCGATCATCTTCCTGAGCAGCACGCCCACCGTCTGGCGCGACATCGTGCCGTACTCGTTGAGTTCGCCCCTGGCCTCGTCCGACGCCAGGAACTGCAGCACGCTCCTCAAGTCCTTGAAGTCCAGCAGCAGGAGCCCGCGGTCGTCGCAGTACTTGAAGACCATGGT
>CAMLHP010000244.1 GCA_946479805.1 uncultured Gemmatimonadota bacterium
TCACCCTGCGACAGCCCCTTCGGGTGCAGGATGTAGCGCTTCTCGCCATCGGCGTACACCAGGAGCGCGATGCGCGCAGTGCGGTTCGGATCGTATTCGATCTCGGCCACGCGAGCCGGGATCCCGAACTTGTCGCGCTTGAAGTCGATCCGGCGGTACTGCTGCTTGTGCCCGCCACCCCGGTTGCGGATGGTGACGTGCCCCTGGTTGTTGCGCCCGCCGCGGCTCTTCTTCGGCTCCAGCAGGCTCTTCTCCGGGGTCGAGCGAGTGACTTCCTCGAAGCTCGACACCGACTTGAACCGGGTGGCAGCCGTCATGGGACGGAACTGTCGGATTGCCATGTCAGCCCTCGAACACGGCGATCGAGTCGCCGTCCTTCAGCGTGACGACCGCCTTCTTCCAGCGCGCGGTGGTGCCGCGGGTACGTCCCCGCACCACTGCGTTGCGGCGCACCTGCATGGTGCGGACGGCGGTTACCGTCACACCGAACAGCTGCTCCAGCGCCTGGCGGATCTGGAACTTGTTGGCCTCGGGATGGACCTCGAAGGCGTACTCCTTGCGCGCCTGGAAGGCAGCGGAGCTCTTCTCGGTCACCACAGGGCGCAGGATCACGTCGTGCAGTCCGGGCATTACTTGCCACCCTTCCTGGTGTCACGGCGCGCCGGCTTGCTTGCCTTGGATGCTGCCGGCTTCTTCGCCGCCTTCTTTGCGGCCTTCGCAGAGCTCCGCTTGGCCGCCTTCTTCTTCGGCTTGTCCGCGGCCTTGGCGGCCGCCTTGGCCTTCTTGGCGCCCCTGGCCGCCTTCGCTGCCTTGGCCTTGGCCTTGCCCGTGGCCGCGGTCTTCGTGGCCGCCGGCTTCGCGGCGCGCTTGACCTTCTTCTCCCTGGGCTCGGCCTCGGCCGGCTCATCGGCGATCTCGGGCTCGACCCCGGTCAGCGCGGCCTCCTCGATGACGACCTTGTCCGACCAGAGAAGGTCGTAGGCCGATGCGTCGCTGTAGGGCATCACCACCACCCGCGGCATGTTGCGGCCGCTCAGGTAGACATTGGCGTTGAGGCCGTTGGTCAGCACCAGGACCTTCTGGTCGCCGGCGCCCAGCTTCTCGAGCAGGGCCGCGAGGCGGCCGGTGGCCGGAGCGTCGAACGCGAGTTGCTCCACCACCATCAGGTTCTGCTCGCGGGCCCGGGCATTGAGCGCGGACTTCCGAGCCAGCGCCTTGAGCTTCTTCGGGATTGACGTGGTGTAGTCACGCGGCGTCGGCCCGAACACGATGCCACCGCCCCGCCAGTGCGGCGCGCGGGTGGTGCCCTGCCGCGCGCGGCCGGTGCCCTTCTGGCGCCACGGCTTCTGGTTGCCGCCCGACACCTCGGACCGGCTCTTCACCTTGTGGGTGCCCTGGCGCTGGTTGTTGCGGAACGCGACCACCGCACGGTACAGCGCGGCCTCGTTCACGGTGCCGTCGAACATTGCCTCCGGCAGCGTCAGCGCGCCGTCGCGCTGGGCGCCGGCCGGCGAGTATCTGAGTGCGTCAGTCATGGCGGCTCTTGCCTCCCTGCTTGGCCACCGTCACGATGCCGTTCCGCGATCCGGGAATGGCACCGCGCACGAAGAGCAGATTGCGCTCGGCATCCACCTTCACCACGGTGAGCCCCAGTTCGGTGTGGCGGCGGGCGCCGTGGTGTCCAGGCATCTTCTTGCCCTTGATGACCCGCGACGGATCGGTGCCGGGTCCGATGGAGCCGGGCTTCCGGTGCCGGGTGTTGCCGTGGGTCGCGGGACCGCCGCCGAATCCATGGCGGTGCACCACGCCCTGGAATCCCCGGCCCTTGGTGGTGCCGGTGATCTTCACCATGTCACCCGCGGCGAAGATGTCGGCCTTCACCTCGGCGCCGGCTGCCGGCGCATCACCCGCCACCTGGAACTCGCGAATGACGGCAGGTGCCGCCTCGAGGCCAGACGCCTTGGCGTGGCCCATAGCTGCGCGGGTGGTCCGCTGCGCCCTGCGGGCGCCGAAGCCGAGCTGCACCCTGCTGTCGGTGGCCCGCATTACCCGGCAAGGGCCCGCCTCGATGATCGTGACCGGCACCGAGGTGCCGTCTTCCGCGAATACCCGGGTCATCCCGAGCTTGCGGCCGATGAGTCCGTTGGTCATGGCTACTGGACCTTGATCTCGACGTCCACGCCGGCCGGCAGGTCGAGCTTGGTCAGCGCGTCCATGGTCTGCGAACGGGAGTCGGTGATGTCGAGCAGCCGCTTGTGGGTGCGGAGCTCGAACTGCTCACGGCTCTTCTTGTCCACGTGGGGGCTGCGGAGCACCGTCCACCGCTCGGTCTTCACCGGAAGCGGGATGGGGCCCGACACCGTGGCGCCGGTCTTCTCCGCCGTGCGCACGATGTCCGCCGCGGCCTGGTCGAGCACCACGTGGTCGAACGCCTTGAGCCGAATCCGAATTTTCTGTGCCATTCCTTGGTCCTCAATCTGGGCTTAGGGCGTAGGGCGTAAGGCGTAGGGCCTTATGCCCTATGCCCTATGCCTCTACTTCAGGATCTTCGCCACCACCCCGGCGCCCACCGTGCGGCCGCCCTCGCGGATCGCGAAGCGCAGCC
>CAMLHP010000245.1 GCA_946479805.1 uncultured Gemmatimonadota bacterium
AGCCAGATGTCGGCGGAGGTGCCGGCGGCGCTGACCTTGAGGTGGACGGCAGTGACGGTGGTGCCGGAGGCGAGGGTGACGCGCTCGCGAGCGGTCGCGGCGACCCGCACGGGGTTCCAGCCATTACGGAAGTAGCCGTTGAGGGTGACCCGCTGGCCGGGTGCGAGGTCGAGGGTGCGCAGGTGATACAGCAGCGCGATCTCATCCATCGGCTGGGGCGGGGCCACCCAGGCCTGTGTTTCTCCAGAGAGGCGGTACCGCTGGGAATCGGGCACGATCTCGAACTGTTCATCGGAGCTTATCCCCGCGAGCCGGGAACTGCGGTGGAACCGGCGCGAGAAGAGCCTCTCGCGGCCGGCCCAGGAAATGCCCTGCCAGCTGCTCCTCACTCCCAGTGTGCTGACTTCGCCCGTGGCATCGAATCGCCAGGTGCTGACGCCGCGGACCAAGCCGCCGGCGCTCACCCTGAGCTGAGCGTCGCCCAGCTCCCGGCCCCTGATGAGAGCGGCGTAGTGGAGCTGCTCGCCCTCGGCGAAGGGGATGTCGGCCGGCGGGGGCGCCAGTGAAAGAAGGGCAATGACAGACATGAATCGCAGCATGAAACCTCGTGCGTTCTGTTTTGATCTTGACGGCACCCTCTATCAGGGCGGCTCGGCGATTCCGGGAGCGGTGGACCTGATTGCACGGCTCCGCGCCGATGGCGTTCCCTGCCGCTTCCTCTCCAACACCACCAGCAGGCCCCGGTCCCGCATCGCAGCGCGGATGCGGTCGTACGGGTTCGTGGTTGATGACGACGAAATCCTCAACGCCACCCGCGCCGGCGGCATCTGGCTGGACGCGCAGGGCATCCGCAGGGTTGCAGCGTTCGTGCCGGAAGAGAGCAAGGCCGACCTCGGCAATGTGGAACAAGGTGGCGACGGGCCGGTAGAGGCGGTGGTGATCGGCGACATGGCCGGTGCCTGGACCGACGCCCACCTGCAGGAGGCGTTCAGCCATCTCATGGCGGGGGCGGAACTTGTGGCGCTTTCGCGAGACCGCTATTGGCACGACGGCACCCGGCTGGTGATGGACTGCGGCGGCTACGTCGCGGCACTGGAACACACCAGCGGCAAGCGGGCCCACGTGGTGGGAAAGCCCAGCGAGGCATTCTTCCAGGCGGCACTGGCGTCGCTGGGTGGGGACATCCCGGCCGGGGAAGTCGTCATGGTGGGGGACGACATCGAGACCGATGTGGGCGGCGCCCAGCGCGCGAGGCTCCAGGGCTGGCTGGTCGAGACCGGCAAGTACGACGCGGAGCGGGTGGCGAGCAGCGACGTCCGGCCGGATCGGATAATTGCGGGAGTATGGGAGTGTGGGAGTATTTGAGTGTTGGGCAGTATGGCGGTATCGTAGGGCATGAGCACGCCTCCTCCGGAACCACCCGCGGATGACGCCGCGTCTTCGGCGCCCGCCCCCGATACTGCTGCATCCTCAACCCCGCCTCCATCTCCGCCGCCCGAAGCTCCGAAGAAGCGCCGCTGGAAGCTCAAGCTGACGCTGCTGGCCATCCTGCTGGTGCCGCTGCTGTTCCTAGCGCTCTACACCGTCATCATGCTGAACTACGCCTATTCATCCGGCACCAAGGCTGGGTACCTGCAGCGGATCGAGGCGCGCGGGTGGTTCTGCAAGACCGACGAGGGCGAGCTGCTGATCACGTCGGCGCCGGGAGTGCCCGCCGAGACGTGGGCCTTCAGCGTGCGGAATGATTCGATAGCGCAGGAACTGCTCACTCGCGTTGGGCAGCGCGTGGTGGTGCGCTATGAGGAACATCGCGGGCTGCCGACGCGGTGCTTTGGTGCGACGTCCTTCTTCGTGGATAGCATTCTATAGGACTGCAAACGGCGGAACAGCAACAGCGTGAACGGGAACTGCAACTGCGTAAACGGGGCTTAATCAAGCTGGATGCCGCAGCCAGCTAGACGTAAAAGCCGCGACGCCCGTTCACGCTGTTGCAGTTCCCGTTCACGCTTTCGCAGTCCCGCTTTTTGGTGTTTATATTACCTTCCAGCTTCGGTTTTTCTTCGGGGTGATTCATGTCCCTCTCCGCGCTCCGGCAGGAGCTTGCCCGGGTCGTTCCCGCCCTGCCCCCCTCGTCGGGTGGGGTGGTTACGGGGCATGGCGCCCTGGATTTGGCCTTGGGTGGGGAGCTCCCCCGGGGTCGGGTTACCGAGATTTCGGGGCTACCGGGGAGTGGCCGGACCACGCTGCTGCGCCGGCTGGTTGCTGCCGCTGTAAATGCTGACCTGACTGTGGGTTATGTGGATGCGGACCGGACCATGACCCCGCAGGACTGGGCCGACCTGGCGCTGCCGGAGCCGGACCGGGGGCTCTGGGTGGTGCGCCCTCCCGATCCCGCGCGGGGGGCGTGGTGTGCCGATGTCCTGCTCCGGAGCGGTGCCTTTCCAATGGTGGTACTGGATGGGGGGCCGCCCCTGGCGCGGGCATCGGCGGTGAGGCTGGCGGCGCTGGCGCGGGAACGGGATGCCGCGCTGGTGCTGAGCGCAGATCATCTCCCGGCAGGAGCGCTGCCGGGCAGTCACGGAGTTCATGTTGCCGTGCGGGGCAT
>CAMLHP010000246.1 GCA_946479805.1 uncultured Gemmatimonadota bacterium
CAGTCAAGACCAAGGGCAGGGCCACCCACAAGGTGACCACATTGCGCTGCACCAAGTGCGGAATGCTGGAGTCGTATGCCGGTACGGCCTAGATCCACCGGCGCACGCGCTGCCTGTACGACAGGTATTCAGCGCCGAACTTGGCCTCGAGATATTTCTCCTCGGGCCTGATGGCGAACTGGTACAACGCCCACGCCACGAGAGGGGTGATCAGCAGGATCCACGGATTGAAGAGCAGGATCGCGAATCCCACGCAGAGCAGCACCATCTGGAGGTACATCGGGTTGCGGGAAAAGCGGAACGGCCCTCCCTGCACGATCTCGGTGGTCGGGGTCCAGGGGATCTCGCTCTGGCCGGTGCGCCGCAGCGCCATCACCCCCGGCAGGCCGAGGCCCAGCAGCGGCAGCAGTATCACCAGCCCGCCGACGGCATATCGCACGACAGGAGGAACCTGAACGCCGACATGGAGCGGCAGCCAGTGCTGGAGTGCGACGCCGAGGAGAATGGCTGCCAGTGGTATGAGCGGGGGAGGGAAGCGAACCCTGGCGCCATCACGTGCTTCTGACTTGTCCATCTGCACCTCCTTCCGGGCGCGGCAGTGGCCACAGGATTCAAGGCCCGAATCCCAGCCTGGCCGTCACCGGGAAGTGATCTGAGGGGTAGCTCTCACCCGCATGGGTTGTGTCGATGGCCGCGTCCAGCTCGAGCAATTGGGGAGAAATCAGGATGGCGTCAATCTTGTCGCCGTCCCGGCGTCCCGTGAACGCGTGGTATGTACCCACCCGCATGGCGCGCGGATTCAAGATCCGGAACACATCACGCAGGTGCATCCCGCTGTCTCCCGCAGTCAGCAGCGTCCGGAATGCCGGGTTCTGCTCACCGGCGTTGAAGTCGCCCATCACGATCAGCGGAATTCCAGCTGCGTGGGTTGCCAGCCAGCGCACTATCTGAAGTGCGCTCTGCTCGCGCGCGTGCTGTGACTCGTGGTCCCAGTGGGTGTTGAGCACCAGTAGATCACGGCCTGTGATCGAGTCGCAGAACCTTGCCCAGGTGGCGACCCGGGTGATGTTATTGCCCCAGGAAGTCGAACCTGGTACGTCCGGCGTCTCCGAGAGCCAGAAGGTGCCCTGGTCCAGCGGCGTCAGTCGCCGGTTGTCGTAGAGGATGGCTGCGTACTCGCCCGCTTCCTTCCCGTCGTCACGCCCCACTCCGACTTCTTCGAGCCACGGGAGTTCCTGCCGGATCTCGTCGAGCTGGAATCGGAGAGCTTCCTGTACTCCCAGCACAGTGGGCCTGAAGTTGCGAATCACGTCGATGGTGAGGTCGCGCCGGTTGGGCCACGCATTGGCGCCGTCGTTGGCGGTGCCGTAGCGGATGTTGAACGACATGGCGCGAACCGCGCTGGGAAGCTCGCGCCCCCATGGCTCGCTGATGATGCCCGTGCCCGGTGCGCGGACACACCCTGCCGCCAGCATTGTCATCAGGGTCAGCACCCATGTCGCGCGGCAAGCCTTCGCTCCACGAGTGCCTGCCATCTCAGGACTCCGCTGCCGCCGCAATGCCTGCCTGCTCGTCCACGCTCCACAGCAGGATGGCACCAACGACGAAGAAGATCAGTACGGTGGCGACTCCTGCCCGGAGCGAGCCGAACATGCGGGACGCCTCGCCATAGAGTAGCGGAGCAAGGAAGGAAGTGGCCTTCCCCGAGAACGCGAAGAAACCGAAGAACTCGGCCTGGTGCTTGTCGGGAACAAAGCGCGCCATGAGCGAGCGTGAGGCCGACTGGTTGGGCCCCACGAAGAGCCCGATCAGGATTCCCGCCACCCAGAGCCATGTGGCGGTCGGCGCCCAGGTGGCGACCAGCGTGGCCACTACGAGCGCCAGCAGGCTGATCATGATGGTGCGCTTGCCGCCAACGCGGTCGTCGACGAAGCCGAAGAGAAATGCTCCCGCGCCGGCCGCAACATTGAGGGCCACACCGAACAGGAGGACCTGGGTGAACGTCATGCCGAACACATTGCCGGCGTAGATGCCGCCGAAGGCGAAGATCGTCACCAGTCCGTCATTGTACACCAGCCGCGCAATGAGGAACTTGAAGATCTCCCCGTAGCGCCGGAGGTCGCGGAAGGTCTGGCCCAGCTGGCGGAAGGCGCCGACGGGATCAATCCGCACCCGGTCGCGCCTCGTCTCTGGCACATTCAGGAACAGCGGCAGCGCGAAGACCAGGAACCATCCTGCCACCAGCAGGTTGGTGGCGCGGATGTTCCAGCCGGCTTCCTTCGTCATCCCGAACCACGGCGTCTCGGGCTGCACGAACCCGACCAGTGCGACGGCCATGCACACCAGGCCGCCGGCGTATCCGAGGGCCCAGCCGTAGCCCGAGACCCGCCCGATCCGCGCGGGCGAGGCGATGACCGGCAGGAAGGAATTGTAGAAAACGTTGCCGATCTCGAACGCCACGTTGGCAACGACGAAGGAGGTGAGGGCAAGCATCACCGCATTGGGTGCGTCGGGCCGGATGAACGCAAGCGCCGTCGTGCCGAGGATGCATATGGCGGCGGCCACC
>CAMLHP010000247.1 GCA_946479805.1 uncultured Gemmatimonadota bacterium
GTCATGAATCTCACTGTTCCTGCCGGACCCGGTTCCGCTGACGCCATTCTCGACGCTGCCGAGCGGCTGTTCGCCGAGCGGGGATTCAAGTCATCTACCATCCAGATGCTGGCCGCGGAGTCGGAGACCTCCACCGCGCTCATCTACTACTACTTCGGAAGCAAGAAGGGTC
Organism: uncultured Gemmatimonadota bacterium; assembly: GCA_946479805.1. The sequence goes on from CAMLHP010000247.1 coordinate 173, forward strand.
TGTACGAGTCGGTACTGGCGCGACTGTTCCAGCAACTGGGCGAGCGGGGGGAGGCCCAGGTGAAGTCCGATGCCGACCCCGCCTCCGGCATCCGAGCGCTGCTGGCGGTCCAGGGCGAGATGCTGCTCAGGCGGCCGCACGCGGCCCGGCTGCTGGCGCGCGAGATCATCGACTTTGGCGCCAGCCACGCGGTGCCGCTGGTGGAGCAGCGACTCCGCGGCGTATTCGCGGGCCTCACTGCCCGCATCACCCAGGGCCAGCGCTCGGGGCGGTTCCGCCGGGATCTCGAGCCCACCTTCGCCGCGCTCTCCTGCATCAGCCAGATCGCGTGGTTCGCGCTTGCGTCGCCGCTGGTGGCGGTGCTGCTCGACGAGGGGCCAGACGGACCGCTGCCCGAGACCCGGGCAGAGTTCGGAAAGCACGCGGCGGAGTTTGCGCTTGGTGCCCTTCGGGCGGGCGGACAGACGGATAGACGGATAGGCGGATAGACGGATGAATCTTGAGCGAACAACTGGCCTGCTCCTCCTGCTCGCTGCCGGATGCGGTGGCGGCGACTCGGGCATCATCGCGCGGGGCACGGTGGAGATGCGCGAGTACGACGTCGCGCCTGCAGCTGCCGCGCGGGTGGTGTCGGTGCGGGTGGATGAGGGCGACGCGGTGCGAGTCGGGGACACCCTTGCGGTCCTGACGCTGGCCGACGCGGGTCCGCAGTTGGCACAGCAGGCGGCCCGGGTGGAAGCAGCCCGCGCTGCCCTTGCCGACCTCAGGGCTGGAGCGCGCTCGCCGGAGATCGCGCGGGCGGCGGCCGAGGTTTCGGCGGCCGAGGCCGAGGCTATCCGGACCGGGCGCGAGCTGGAGCGGGCCGAGCGGCTCATGTCCGAAGGGGTCATCGCGCGGCGCGAGCTCGACAATGCCAGCGCTGCAGCCCAGGTCGCGGCTGAGCGGCGGGATGCGGCGCGGGCGTCGCTGCGGCTGCTGAATGCGGGAGCACGGGACCAGCAGGTCCGTGGTGCGGAGGCGGAGTTGCGAGCGGCCGAGGCCGCCCGTTCGGGAACCGAGGAGCGGCTGGACGACCTCGTGCTCACCGCGCCGGTGGACGGCGTGGTGCTGTCACGCAATGCGGAGCCGGGCGAGGTGATGGCCCCGGGTGTGAGCGTCGTGAAGGTGGGCGACGCGGCACACCCGTGGGTGCGCGCATTCGTGCGCCAGGACCAGCTCGCCGCCCTGCAGGTGGGGAAGCGGGTGCGGATCGCGCCTGAAGGATGGAACGGAGATGCAGGCGGGGCGGTCCAGTCGATCGACGCCGAGGCGCAGTTCACGCCCAGGGTGGCACTCACGGCGGACGAACGCTCCGACCTGATGTTCGGTGTCCGCATCAACCTCGACTCGGCCCTTCCAGCGGGAGTGTGGGTCGAAGTTCGGCCGGAAGCGGCGTCGGCGACTGAATGATCCAGGCTCCGACACTCTCCGGGCCGGCTATTCGCACCCGTCAGTTGCGAAAGGTCTTTGGCAGCATCGTGGCTGTCGAAGGGCTGGACCTCACGGTGGACCAGGGGGAGATCTTCGGCCTGCTGGGTCCCAACGGCTCGGGCAAGACGACGAGCATAAGGATGCTGACCGGGCTCATGGCGCCCACCTCGGGCACCGCGGATGTGGCGGGAATCGACGTGGTGCGCGAGCCTGAGGCGGTGCGTCGGAGGATCGGCTACATGTCGCAGCGATTCGGGCTTTATGAGGACCTCACGGTGCGAGAGAACCTGGCCTTCTACGGCGGGCTCTACGGACTCGGGGGCGCGGAGGGAGCCGCCCGGCTGAAGGAGGTGCTCGAGGAGCATGGACTGGCGGACCGCGCGAACCAGCTGGCCGGAACGCTGTCGGGCGGATGGAAGCAGCGGCTGGCGCTGGCGTGCGCCACGGCGCACCGCCCTGCGCTCGTGTTCCTGGACGAGCCCACCGCGGGGGTGGACCCCGCAGCGCGCCGCAGCTTCTGGGAGCGGATCGGGGCACGTGCGGCGGAGGGGCTCGCGGTGCTGGTCACCACGCACTACATGGACGAGGCCGAACGGTGCGACCGGCTGGCGCTGTTGTCGCGCGGCAAGCTGATAGCACTGGGTACTCCGGCCGAGATCCGTGAGTCGTTCGGGTTGCCGAGCATCGAGGACGTGTTCGTCGAGCTGCAGCGGCGGGATGAGGGAATGGCGGCATGAAGTCTCTCTGGCCGATGCTCAAGAAGGAGTTCATCCAGCTCCGGCGGGACCGCTTCACCTTTGCCATGATGGTGGGGATCCCGGCACTGCAGCTGGCGCTGTTCGGCTACGCCATCCAGATGGAGGTGCGGCACCAGCCGCTGGTGGTGCTGGACCATGCCCGCACCGC
>CAMLHP010000248.1 GCA_946479805.1 uncultured Gemmatimonadota bacterium
GCTCCTGCACCCGGCGCTGCTCCAGCATCCGCTCCACCCGCGCCACCAGGTCGTCCGGGTCCAGCGGCTTGCTGGCGACTTCGGTCACGCCCAGCCGCTCGGCCTTCCCCGGCGCCTTTGAGTCAGTGGGTTCCAGCAGCGCCAGGGTCCACGACTGCTGGTCCCGCGCCAGCGCAGCGAGGTGGCGGGCCGGCTGCTCGTGCACCGCGCCGGTGAGGATCACCAGCTCGGGCTGCTCCCGCTTCAGCGTGCTGCGTGCGTCGTCCTGCGCCGAGACCATCGCGGTCCGGTGGCCGGCACTCTCGAGCGCCGCGTTGGCCCGGACCGCGGTTTCGAGATCGTCCATCGTGATGAGCAGCTCGGAAGTCATGCAGTCTCGTGCGACGACGTTTCGCCGCGGAGGATCGCCACGGCGTGGTTGATGATCCGGTCCAGAACTTCGAGCCCCTCGCGCACCGCGCGGGGGCTGCCCGGCAGGTTGATGATCAGGGTCCTGCCTCGAGTGCCCGCCACTCCCCGCGATAACGCCGCGTTGGGCACCTGCTCGAAGGCGGTGAAGCGAAGCGCTTCGGCAATTCCCGGGGCGACGCGCTCGATCACCTGCTGGGTCGCTTCCGGCGTCACGTCCCTCGGCGCGAGTCCGGTGCCGCCGGTGGTGAGCACCGCGTCGGCCACGTCCCGGTCGGCCCAGTCGGAGAGCAGCACCGCTATCACGTCGCTGTCATCCGGCAGCATCTGCGCGGCGACGACCTCGTCACCTCGCGCCAGCGCCCACTCCCGGATCGCCGCGCCGGACAGGTCCTCGCGCTCCCCCCGCGCGGCGCTGTCAGAGACTGTCAAGATGGCCATGCGCATAGCGGTAGCTGCGAGCTACGAGCCGCGAGCTGAGAGGTTGGAGCTCGAAGCTCGAAGCTCGAAGCTCATTTCCTCACGCTCCCCGCAGCGTAGAACGGCCTCTTCACCACCTCCGCCGGCACCTTCGTTCCCCGGATCTCCACTTCGAACTGCGTTCCCGCCTTGGCGGAGCCGGCCGGCAGGAACGTGGTGCCGATGGGATACCCCAGCGACGGACTCACCGTGCCGCTCCGCACAATGTCCACCTGGCGTCCCTCGAACCACACCGGGTAGCCGTGCCGGGGAAATGCCTTCTCGTTGAGCCTGAAACCCACCAGCCTGCGGGTCACGCCGCGTTCCTTCTGCGCCCGTAGCGCGTCGGCCCCGGTGAAGGGAGCGCCCTTGTCGAGCTTCACGATCCAGCCGAGCCCTGCCTCGAGCGGCGTGATGGTGTCGTCGATCTCGTTGCCGTAGAGCGCGTACGCCATCTCCAGCCGGAGCGAGTCTCGCGCGCCGAGGCCGATGGGCACCGCGCCTGCCGCGGTCACCGCATTCCAGAGCTCCACCGTGCCGCCGGCTCGGCAGTACAGCTCGAAGCCGTCCTCGCCGGTGTAGCCGGTGCGGGAGACGAAGCAGTCCACCCCGCCGATGCTGCCGGAGCGGAACTTGTAGTAGCCGATGGAGTCGAGCTCGAGGCTCGCGAGCGGCTTCAGCGCCTCCTGGGTCGCCGGCCCCTGCACCGCCAGCAGGCCAATGTCATCCGAGACATCGCGCAGCCGGACGTTGGCGCCGCCCTTCTGGTTCACGATGTGGTCCCACGCCTTCTCCCGGTTGGCGGCGTTGACCACCATCATCACCTTGTCCTCGAAGCGATAGACCGTGCAGTCGTCGACGAAGGTCCCCTCAGCCGTGAGGATCGCCGAGTATTGCACCTCGCCCGGAGCCATGGCGCCCACATCGTTGCAGGCGATCCGGTTGACGAACGCGTTCCGGTCGGGCCCGGTGATCTCGAACTCGCCCATGTGCGACACATCGAACACCCCCATCGCCTTCCGCACCGCGTTGTGCTCGGCGGTGATGCCGGTGGCGTACTGCACCGGCATCTCGTAGCCAGCAAAGGGAACCATCTTCGCCCCAAGGGCGACGTGCGTGTCGTGCAGTGGAGTGTGTTTCATTGAGCCAGTCTGGAATGAATGGATATTCAGGCTTCGAGCTTCAAGCTCCGAGCTTCGAGGTAGTGCTTCCGCCATCGTAGCTCGCAGCTCGCAGCTCGCAGCTCTTACGCCATCAACGTCGCCATCACGGCCTTCTGCACATGCAGCCGGTTCTCGGCCTCGTCGAACACCCGGCTCTGGGGGCCTTCGATCACCGACTCGGTCACTTCCTCGCCCCGGTGGGCGGGCAGGCAGTGGAGGAATATGGCCGAAGGGTCGGCCAGCTGCATCAGCGCATCATCGACGCAGAATCCTTCGAAGGCCTTCTCCCGGCTCGCCTGCTCCTCCTCCTGGCCCATCGACGCCCAGACATCGGTGTTGACGGCATGGGCACCGCGTACCGCTTCCTTCGGATCGCGAACCACCGTGATGCTGGCCCGGGACTGATTGTGCTTCAGCAGCAGCGGGTCTGGATCGTAGCCCTCGGGACAGGCCAGCCGGAGCTCGAAGCCCAGCACGCCGGCGGCGTTGATCCAGCTGTGGGCCATGTTGTT
>CAMLHP010000249.1 GCA_946479805.1 uncultured Gemmatimonadota bacterium
CATCGCCGATGGCGATCCCGACGGGCCGTCACCGTTCGTCGGGCCCGCTACGGTGGCGCTCTGTGCCGATGGTGCCTCGATCGGGGCCACCCAGGCACAGCTCCGGGTGCAGCACCAGGCCAATGACAATGGCGGAGTGATCCTGCCTGTCGCGCCGGGCGGGTTCCTCGATTGCAGCGGTCTGGCGCTGAGCCCGGTGGACCACACCACTGTGGGTGGACGGCTGATGCTCGCGCTGCTGGAACTGGTGCGGCCGGCTCCGCTGTTCGCGTCGACGGTGGCGTTTGGAGGCATCGGCGGGCTCAAGGGCTCCTTCAGCCCGTTCGAGGTGGTCTACGGTGCCCAGATCGTGCTGACCTTCGAGGACCAGCCGGCCAACGGACTGGTCAACACCGCGTTGACCGGCAAGGCCGGCGGCGAGCTGTCGGTGAAGGTGACCGCCGCAGAGGGCACGCCGTGGGAGGGTATCGTGGTCCACATCGACGCCGTCACCAACAACGGCAAGGGCGTCACCGCCTGCGGCAACGAGGCGACTACCGACGAGCAGGGCGTGGCGCACTTCCCCAACCTGACCGTGAGCAAGGCCGGCGGATATTTCCTGGTGGCCACGACGGTCGAGGCGAGCACAGATCCGGACGTTGCCGCCTACTCCACCGCGACGGTCAACTCGAACCGCTTCAACCTGAAGAACAGCACCGTTCCGGCGCCGTGTAGCTGAAGGCACAACGTCGCGGCCCAGGTCGCCGCAAATACATCACACCCCGCTCCGGCACTGCCCGGGGCGGGGTGTTGTGCGTCCGTGCGAGCGGGTCAGACCGCGGTGTAGCCTCCATCCACGAGGTAGTAGCCGCCGGTAATGAATGCGGCCTCATCGGACAGGAGGAAGCACACCAGCGGAGCCACCTCGGTGGCCTGGCCCAGGCGTCCCAGCGGATGGCGGGCCACCAGCGCGGACTTGACCTCGGCCGGCAGGCCTGAGAGCAGCGGCGTGTCGATGTAGCCCGGGCCCACGCAGTTGATCCGGAGCCCCCTGGGGCCGTACTCCGCGGCTGCGTTCTTCGTCAGTCCGACGACACCATGCTTGGCCGCGGTGTACGCGCCGTTGCCGATCGCGGCCACCATGCCATGAATGGACGCCATGTTCACGATGGCGCACTTCCCGGGCCCCGCTGCAAGCATGGCCGGAATCTGGTAGCGCATCCCGTACAGCACGCCGTTGAGGTTGATGTCGATGACCCGTCGCCAGTCGTCGAGGTCAGCCTCGCCCGCCGGTGCCTGGGCGCCGCCGATGCCGGCGTTGTTGACTGCGTAGTGGAGCGCTCCGAAGGTGGATACCGCGTGCTCCACCACCCGCGCCGAGTCGTCGGCCATGGCGGTATCCTGCTTGACGGCGCTGGCTTCCCCTCCGGACGCGACTATCTCGCGGGCGACTCGCTCGGCGGCTTCCAGCTTTATGTCGGTGATAACGACACGGGCGCCCCGCTCAGCCAGCAGCTTGCCGATGGCCTCACCCAGCCCCGAACCTCCGCCCGTCACTACTGCGGTCTTGCCGCTGAATGATGCAGTCATGATCTGATCTCGCTCCTGCTCGGTATGCTTCAAGCTACCGCGATCGCCGGAAGTGCGTCACGTGGATGGAGGCTCCATGGAACGCAGCTGGGCCGCTGCCTCGCCCACCATCAGGCGGGCCACGACCCGGTCGTAGAACCGCCGCGCGATGAAGCGCGGCAATCCGGTATCGCTGGCAATCAGGTCCACGATGACTTCCTTGCCCTCGTGGCGATGGTACGCGTCGATGAGTTGCTGCCGGTCCTGGACGTGGTCGAGCGCGTTCATCAGCTTGTGGACCCGCCACGCTCCGATGGCAGGACCCACCACGCCCCAGAATCCGAAGATCCAGAAGAGGGGAAAGACGATGAGAAAGGCGTATTCGTCCTTTGGTGCATGAAAGAGGAGCCGATTGATGCACCAGGGGACGATGATGAGCCCGCCGATAATCCAGAAGAGCGTGATGCGCCAGATCATGTCACGGCTCCGCTGACGAAGGGGCTACCTTGCCGGCTTCTGAACCTGGTAGTGCAGTTCGGCGAATCCGCTTCCAACCGTTCGGGCAGACAAGAGGCGCAGCGGTGGCGTGGTTATGGCGCGCGGCAACAGCGGCTTGCCCGAACCCAGCGTCACCGAGCCGATCTGCACGTAGATCTCATCCAGCAGGCCATGATCGTGGAACTGCCCGACCAGGTCTCCGCCGCCCACAAGCCAGATGTTCTTTCCCCTTGCGGCCTCCGCCATCTCGGCGTGCACCGGGCGCACGTCACCCCGGCTGAACCGTATGTCGGCGCCGTCCACAGCCGGTAGCGTGCGGGAGCTGAAGACCCACGTGGGCTGCTCGTAGGGCCATGGACGGCGGTCCCTCGCCTCCGGGCCGATCACGTTGCGCAGCATCCACTCGTAGGTCGACGACCCCATCGCCAGGGCCCCGACCTCCTTGATGAATGAGGGGTAGCTGGTCTCCTCGATGTCGCCCAGCTGGAAGAGCC
>CAMLHP010000250.1 GCA_946479805.1 uncultured Gemmatimonadota bacterium
GGCGGGTGACGGTCGAGACCTCGCTGGGGTGAACCACCGAGTGGCGGGGCACCAGCAGCACGTCGTCGAAGGTAAGCCCCGGCTCCGGTCGGAGTCGCTTCATGCCTCCTGGCCTCGCCGGTACAGCAAGGCCCCCGGGCGCGGCGCAAGTGCCGCGAGGGGGCCGATGTTCATGGTTCCCATCCTTGATTCTAGGGGCCGGTGCGCCTGAAATCAAGCGCCCGGCTCAGGCGCCGGTCTTCTTGTCGATCCGTGGCGCCGGGGGAGCGGGAGCCGACTCCACCGCCTTTACTGCTTCATCCACCACCGCCTGCCCGGCAGCGGCCAGGCCCTTCATCACCTTGCTCGCGCCGTCCATGAGTCCGGTGGTGGTGCTGATCGCCTTGATAGGGACCTTGCCGGCCCGCATGGTGTCTTCCACCGCATCGCTCAGCTTGGCCAGGATGTTGGTGGGCCGCTGCCGCTCGGCATACCTGCTCTCCAGGAACTCGACATAGTCCAGTACCTGGTACCCCCGCTCGTCGCTCAGCGCCTCGAGCGCCCGGAGGATCCGCTGTTTGAGGACGTCGTTCATGCCATAAAGATAGTCGCAAGTCACGAGTCGCAAGCTACAGGTTGCGCCCAATCTCTCGTGACTCGCGACTCGTGACTCGTGACTAGATATCCGACACCAACTCCCCCGGCCTGTCCGCCCCCGGCCCCTGATCCCCGGTCCCTGACCCCTCATCCCTTTCCCCAAGCAGCATTTTCAGCAACGGCGGCGCCACGAACGTAGTCACCATCACCATCAGCGTAAGCGCCGCATACAGCCCGGCATCCAGAACCCTGGAGGCCAGCCCCATCTGCGCGAAGATCAGGCCCACCTCGCCCCGCGGGACCATCCCGACCCCGATTACAGACTTGCGGCCCTTGAACCAGAAGGGGGCAAACCCCGCCAGGAACTTGCCCACAAACGCCACCAGGATCAGCAACCCTCCGATGGCCAGCACCTGAGGGTCGGCGAACGTGCGCACATCCACCGCCGCACCCACTGACACGAAGAATATCGGCACGAAGAAGTGCCCCAGCCGCACCACACCCCGCTCGATCACCTCGGCATGCTCGGTGGGCGCAAAGAGCAGCCCGGCGCTGAAGGCTCCGATGATCATCGCGCTTCCCACCGCGTCGGCCGCGACCGCCAGGTAGAGCGCCACCACGACTCCCATCATTGCTATCGTAGTCTCGTCGCCCAGCTTGTTCAGCAGGCCGAACAGCGGCGGCACCAGCACCCGCCCCAGCACGAGGGCCGCCGCCACGAAGCCGAACGCGATCAGCGTGGTCATGCTCACGCCGGTCACCGTCAGGTCCCCGCCAGCCACCAGCGTAGTCACCACGGCAAGGATGATGAGCCCCACGATATCGTCCAGCACCGCGGCGCCGAGAATGACCTGGCTCTCGGCATCCTGTAGCCGCCCCAGGTCGCTCAGTACCCGGGCCGTTATGCCCACCGACGTGGCCGTGAGAGCAGCGCCCAGCACCAGTGCCTGCAGGTCGGTCAGGCCAAATACTTCCGCCACCCAGTAGCCCAGCCCGAACGGCAGCACCACGCCAACCAGCGCGACGGTGGCCGCGGTCCCGCCCACCGAAAGCAATGACTTGATATTGGTCTCGAGACCGATCTCGAACAGCAGGATGATGATGCCGATTTCGGCGATGATGTGGATCGAAGGTACCGATGGGTCAACCGCCGCCAGCACCGCTGGCCCCACCAGCACCCCGGCGACGAGTTCGCCCAGCACCGCCGGCTGGCCTATCCGCTGCGCCAGCTCGCCCATCAGCTTGGCAGCCGTGAGCGCCGCCGCCAGCATCAGCAGCACCGCCGGGAGGGACGTGTGCTCCACCGCTACCTCCTATGCCTCACGCCCCACGCCTGACGCCTCACGCCCTAATCCGCCAGCACCGGGGCGAGCAGCGCCTCCAGCTGCAGCACCGGAGTCGCGAGAAAGCGGCTCCGCGCCGCCCGCACCCGCGCCCGCACACTCAGCTCGGTGAGCGCGGGGAGCACCTGGATCCTGGCCGCATCCTCCCGCGAGAGCATCAGGTACACGAAGCCGGTTTCCGGCAACGGGCCCCTGGCCAGCAGGTACGGTTGTCCGGGTGGCATTTCCGGCCTCAGCTCGTCCGCCGTGGCGCCGGAGATGAACTGCAGCCTCCACTCCACCGTCTGCCCCACGTACCTCTCGGGATTGGCCCGGATCTCGGCGGCGGTGACGCCCACCAGCGCTCCGGATGCGGACTTGAGGTCCGCCTCGCGCACCCACCCTTCCAGCTGCACCTTGACCCACTCATCATTGCGGCTCACGACCCTGCCGGTCATGCCCTCGTTCAGCGCCGCCAGCTGCACGCCCTCCGGCTGCGACATCAACGGAGCCGCCCTGAGCAGCTCGATGCGTTCGTTGGTGGACTCCGTCGCTTCACTGCTGGCCGGCGGCGCCTGCGGCGCCACATACGCCTGCACCGAATCGCCCTCGCGACTCG
>CAMLHP010000251.1 GCA_946479805.1 uncultured Gemmatimonadota bacterium
CGCTGCGCTGCTGGTGCTCGTCGCCGCACCCGCTGGCGGCCTGATCGAGGCACAGAGCACCGGATCTGCCCTGGTCCAGCTGACGCTGCTCCCGTCCATAAGCGTCACGGGTGTGGCTGACCTGGACTTCGGCAACGTGGCCGCATTCAGCACCACTACTGTGCTCGCGCGCGACGGAGGCCAGTTCCGGATCCAGGGACAGGGCAATGCCCCGGTGCTGATCGAGCTGACCCAGATGCCGTCCACACTTGCTCCCAACCTGGCACTCGGTGCATGGACCGGGCTGCACGGCAGAAATCCCGGGACCGGAAGCGCCACGGCGTTCACGCCGGTGCCTGGCGGGTCCATAGCCGTGGTCCTGCACAACACCGGGCGGTACTTCCTCTGGCTGGGCGCCACCCTGACGGCCACCGGAGCGCCTCCGGGACCGCATAGCGCTCCGATAGTCATAACTGTCGGGTACAACTGACGTGCCACGTCGCATAGATTCCCGGCGTTCCCAGTCCATCGCAGATCCGGAGCTTCATGCGAACCGCACTGTCGCTGCTCGCCATGAGCTGCCTGTGCTTCCTGGCCCGTCCCGCAGCAGCCCAGGGCCACGGCGGCCGGCCCATAAGGGTGCTTGGCGTCCGAGGCCTGACCTTCGGTGCGCTCATCGCAGGTGCACCCACCTCGGTGCTGCGCACCGATCCGGCCCGCTCGGGCCAGTTCGATCTCACTGCCCAGAATGGCGAGGTAGTCCTCGTGAGCTTCTCGCTGCCCTCTGCCATGACCGGTCCGGGTGGGGCCTCGCTGCCCCTGACATTTTCGGGCACCGACGCGGGGTTTTCCCAGGAGCAGACCATCGGCGACCAGGTGGCCTTCGACCCGCGCACCACCTATCTCGGCACCATGTCCAAGCGAGGCAGGGCCTCGATCTTCCTCGGCGGCACCGCGATGCCGGCCTTCAACCAGCCGCCGGGCGACTACTCCGGCACCGTCACCCTCACGATAGCCTACCCGTGAAGAGTCTCTGCCTCACGCTGCTGCTGATTTCGGCTGGATTCTCCGCGCTGGAAGCGCAGGGGGTACTGGTCGCGCCTACCTCGATCTTCATCGAGAGCAGCTCGCGCTCAGCCACGGTGCTGCTGGTCAATCCCAACGACGAGCCGGCCGAGGTCGAGCTGTCCGTGACCTACGGCTACACCGTCACCGACAGCGCCGGGAGCTTCTCACTCTGGACCTCGGATACGCCCGACTCGACCCAGCGGTCGGCGGCGGCGTGGATCCGGATCTTCCCGCGCCGGGTGGCGATTGAACCCAGGGCCCAGCAACTCGTGCGGCTTCTGGTCTCGCCTCCTGCCGGCCTGCCGGACGGCGAGTACTGGGCCCGGCTGGTGGTCCTGGCGCGCGGCGGCAAGATGGCCGTCGAGGCAAGCACGGATTCCGGAAGTGTGAACGTGGGGCTCGCTGTCGAAGTGCGCACGGTGCTTCCGGTGCTTTACCGAAGCGGAAAGCTGACCACCGGCGCCGCCATCGAGGCGCTGTCCGCGCAACCCGTCAACGACTCGGTGACGGTGCGCGCGAGACTCAGCCGCGCCGGCGGCGCAGCGGCGCTCGGAACTTTCCGCGCGATCCTGGTGGATTCGGCCGGAACCGAACGCGGCCGGGCAGAGCTTCCGGTCTCGGTGTATGCCCCTATCGAACCCCGGCTGATGCTTCCGGTAGACTCTCTCCCCAAGGGACGCTACGCGGTCCGTACCGAGTTCGTGGCGGAACGTCCCGACCTTCCACCCGAAGCTCTTCTCCGGTTTCCTGCCGTTCGTGACTCGCTCTTCGTAACCCTCCACTGACATGAACTGGAAGGCGACCCGGGCGCGCTGCTCACGCTTGGCTGTCGCACTGGCCGCCTTCCTCGCCGCATCCAGCGGGCAGCTCCGTGCGCAGCAGGCCGCGGAAGCCGCGATCGTCCAGCTCCAGATAGGACGTCTCGCTGCCCGCACCGTTCCTGCCTATCGCATTGACGGCGCCGCGCTCATCCCGCTGGGCCAGTTCCTGGACCTGGCCGAAGTGAGGATCGTGCGGTCGGGTCCGGGCTTCCTGTCGGCGCGCCTGCCGCAGGGAACCGACATCGAGGTAGACGCGGCCCTGCTTCGCGCCAGCGCCGGCAGTCGCGTCGTGGCGCTCGACAGTTCGGTGCTGATAGTGGAGGGCGCGGAGCTTTATCTAGCGACGGGGGTGCTGGCCCGGCTGCTGGATCTCGAGTTCACGGCTGACTGGAGCAACCTCGAGGTAACGCTGCGAAACCCGGATGGGCTGCCGCTGGCAGACCGGCTCCGCCGGGAGGCAGCGCAGGCAGCTCTGCTGCGGGGCGGATCCACGCTGACACCGGATGTATTCATCCCGCCTGATCGCTCTCGCGTGGGCGGCTTCGTGCTGGACTACAGCTTCTTCTCTCCCAGCGATGATCCCCTTGAAGGAAGTTCCTACACCCTGGGCGCGGGGCTGGATCTCCTCGGCGGCTCGCTCGAGATGGG